>NZ_DASPSP010000047.1:0-5846 GCF_035623875.1 Mycobacterium sp.
TTCGGTTGCCGGAGCCGCGCCTGGTTTCCTGCCGCTTCCCGCTGTGTGCGCTGCGTACCTGGCCGAGGCCGCCGCAGCAAGCGTAAGCAAGGCAATTCCACCAGCGATGGCCATTCGCGCAGATGCCTTACTGGCCAGGCCGCGTAGACCGGTCCGGGATGGATGAGGGCCGTTGTCGATGCTTACTTATGCCAGCGTAGCGAATCCCGGCGGATAGTCGACCTGGTATCACACGACCGAATGACGACGCGAAATGCCCGCCTCTGAGCGAAATTTCAGCGACAGCCTCCGCACCGAGGCTGCTTTCGTTGATCAATGCCTGCTCAGTGCTTTGCGCTCACCCGAAGCGGCCCTGGCTGGACGATGCGCGGGGGCGGGTTTAGCTTTCTTCGCAACCCGCGCCGTCGGACGTTCGACTGGCGGGAGCATGTTGACCAACGCGTCACCCTTCTTCCCTGATTCGCTGCTCGATCGCAATCATGAGCAGGCCCCGCGCGGTGACGGCCGCCTCTTCTCAGATCTCAGCGACAAACCGAGGCGCGACC
Source organism: Mycobacterium sp. (assembly GCF_035623875.1). Lineage (GTDB taxonomy): Bacteria > Actinomycetota > Actinomycetes > Mycobacteriales > Mycobacteriaceae > Mycobacterium. Next base: position 546 of record NZ_DASPSP010000047.1, read on the forward strand.
GGACGTCAGCTCAGGTAACGGCTCCGCCAGCGGGCAAAGCGATTCGTCGGCACGTGAATGGCAGCCATCACCGAGCTCATCGGCGACGCCACCGATTTCGGCAGTGTCTTGGGCTTGGCGGTCGGGGGGCCATCGCCTTCCCACCAAGTCGGTTCCAGCAGCGCCGTCGTCACCGGGATCGCCTGCTCGACACTGTTGCGACCCCATCTGCTCGCACGGTCGATGGACGCGACGGAGGGCGCCAGGTTCGCCGGCGACAGTGTCGGCTCGAATCGGACCAGGTGATCGGCGTAGGGCAGGTTACGTACCATCTGCAGCTGGATAGCCTGGGTTATCGGCACCAGCCACAGGTGCCGCGGATCCCATTGCGGGTGAAAGCAATCGAAAGCCAGGTAGCACGCGTTGCGGGTACCCAGCCTGCCGTCGCGGACCCGCTTCCACGCCAGTTCGATCGGGACGTTGCTGGCCGTTCCGCCGTCGACGAGCGCCGCGACGCCCTTCTCTTCGAAAAGAGCGTCGAGGGTCGGGATCATCCGCTCGTCGCTCGTTTCGTGATGCAGCACACCAGGAATGGCCGCCGAGAACGACGCGGCGTCGACGACGTCGAAGTCGCGTGCCGGGTCGTCGTCGCCGATGATGATGGGCTTGACGACCCGCAAGTCGATGAACGCGGCCACTTGCCACATCCGGGCGCCCACCACCGGGCCGATGCCGATCGGGCGAAACGGAACCGATCGCAGCTGCAGGGCCGCCAAGGCGGGACGGCGGAACCGTGACGGCAGCGCCGTATACGGTTGCCTGCGCACACCGGCGACCACGATGTCGAGCGGAATCGCCAAGTCCGACATGCGCATTCGTTGGCCGTCTTCGCGGCTGAGCATCGCGTGGGCGAACTGGTCGAAGCGCAACGCGAACATCCCAGCCAGGCCATGACGACGGCGCAGCCGTTCAGGTCCGAGGATGGCGCGGTAGGACACCGATTTCGCCCACGCGATGTACTCCTCAATCGGCACCGGCAAGGCGCGAGCCACCAGGCTGCCCAGGATCGACCCGATCGACGCGCCGATCATGTAGTCGGGCAACTGGCCGGCTTCCAGCAGCCGCTGCATGCCGCCGATGTAGACGAAACCCGCGCCACCACCGCCGCCGAGGACCGTGACGAGTTTCTTGTAGCCGACCTCGGCGTCCAATTCGGCTGGAGAGAAGTCATTCCCGTGTCGCTCGATGAGCACTTGCCGTTGGTCGTCCTGGTCGGCGGCCAGACCCGCCAGCGCGTCTCGTGCGGTTTTCAGCGCCGTGACCGGATCCGGCTCCTCGCGCAGCGGTCCGTATAGCGTGTCGGCGACCCGGGACCGCCACGGCGCGATCTCGGCGCCGACCGAGACGTCGCCGCGCCCACGGCTTCCGCCCGGGCCCGCCGCACCCGGTTCGAAGTCGGCGAGCCGGGCGAAGTTGAGGATGTAGCGCAGCTTGCGCAGCGACTCGGCGCTCAACACCTCCGGCTCGGCGAGCTGATGCCGGATCAGCCGGTTTTCCATCCGCTGCAACAGCAGAGCCGGCTCGGCCGACAGCAGATCGGCGCCGTCGACGGCGTCGAGCGCCTCGTCTTCGATTTCCTCGATGAGTTCCAGCCCGGCCTCGCGGCGGCCGAGGCGGCTGAGCAGCGCGTCGGCGAACGGAATCTGCATGGGGATCAGTTTCGTCGCAGCGCCGAGGGCGCACCATGGGAGGGTGCGGATCGGGCCGCAAACCCATGCGCAACCAGTACCTTTGATGCATGCTCGTTCGGCTTACCGCGCTGCTCGGCGTGCTGCTCGCCCTGTCGGGGTGTCCTGCTGCGCATCGAACGCAAACACTGCTCCCGGACGGCACGACCGTGCACACGATGCCGTTCGGCGGGTTGGACCGCAGCTACCGGATCCACAAGCCGGCGGGCCTGGCGGCGGCGCCACCGCTGGTGGTCATGCTGCACGGCGCGTTCGGCGACGCCGAGCAAGCCGAAAACTCCTACGGCTGGGATGCATTGGCCGACTCGGCGAAGTTCGTCGTCGCCTACCCCGACGGCATCGGGCAGACCTGGAATGCGCACGGCTGCTGCGGCAAGGCTGAGCGGGAGAACATCGACGACGTCGGCTTTATCACCACGATGGTCGGGGAGATCGAGGCTGCACTACCGATCGACAAGTCGCGGGTCTATGTCACCGGGATCAGCAACGGCGGCATCATGAGCTACGCGCTGGCCTGCAACAGCGGCATCTTCGCTGCCATCGGCCCGGATGCGGCCACTATGCTCGACGCCTGCACCGCCCCGCACCCGACGTCGGTGATCCACATCCACGGCACCGCTGACCGGCTGGTCCCTTACAACGGCGGTCAGGGCGCGAGCACCGTCAACGGCCCATCGATACCTGACGTCAACGCGTTCTGGCGCAACGTCGACCAATGTGGCCCACCCGCTGTCACGATCAAGGCCCCGGTCACCACATCGACCGCCGTGTGCGCCGATCATCGCAGCGTCCAGTTGATCACCATCGAGGGCGGCCGACACCAGTGGCCCGGCGGTACCACCTTCCTCGAGCGATTTGGCCCAGCGCACGCACTGAATGCCACCCAGACCATCTGGCAGTTCTTCGCGGCCCACCCTGCCTGATTTAGAGCCCCGGGATCAGGCCCACCAGGTGGAGCAGCGTGCCGCCGACCGCCTCCAGGTGGGTGCGGCGTTCGAGCTGTTTGCCCGCGACGGGCGTCGGGTGTTGTCCGCATCGCAATGATGACTTTCGTTGTGGCCGCGGGTATTTCGCTGCGGGTCGAAGCTCAGCGGTGGGAGAACCGGCGCTGGGCGGCGTCGTTCAATATACGAAATGCCCTCCTAATAGCTACTTTTCAGCGACAAGCCGCGCGCGATGCTTGCCGAAGCGTTGTGGCTCAACAATCACGCAAGGCGGGCGAACACAGGGTCGCGCGCCTTGGGTGGAGCTGTCTTGACCTAAACCAGAGTGGAGGTTTTACCATCGCGGCTATGGCACAACTCGATCGCCCGGCGCTCGATCAGCCGAGCGTTGATACCGACGCCGCGGTCAACGCACTCCTGCACACTCTGCAACGCGGGTACAACACCGGTCAGGCCGACGTATACGACGAACTGTTCGCGGAAGACATCCTTTGGGGTACGCCGAAGGGCCAGGTTGTTCACGGGTTCGCTCAGCTCAACGCAATTCACCGGCAGATGATGGGCGGAAAGCCGGTCACCCCGGCATCTCGCTTCGAGATCGTCCAAACCACCAGCCCCGCTCCCGGCGTGGTTGTGACCCAGATCCGTCGGCGAGCACTCAACGGCGAGTTCAGCGAGATGGCGATGTACGTGCTGGCGAGGCGAGGAGGTCGATGGTGGGTTGCCGGGGCGCAGAATACCCCTGTGAGTGATGCTTTGCCTCAATGGATTTGAGCTATGACTACGAGAACCTGTTGTTCACCCGCGTGGGCGATTGCGCGATGAAGTCGGAAGTCGATGCGTTGCTGCGCAACTACGCAGGCGACGTGCCGGGCGCGGCGGTGCTCGTGCTGCGCGACGGTCAGCCGGTCGTGCGCGCAAGCTACGGCCTCGCGGACCTGGAAGCCGGCGCACCAGCCACGCCTGAGACGAACTACCGGCTCGCATCGGTCACCAAGCAGTTCACCGCCGCGAGCATCCTGCTGCTGGCCGAGGACGGTCGCCTCAAGCTCGATGACCGCGGCCATAAGTGGCTGCCTTCGCTGCCGAAGGCCGCCGAGGCGGTCACGATTCGCCACCTGCTAACGCACACTTCGGGACTCATCGACTACGAAGATGTGATCCCGGAAACCTTCGCTGCGCAGTTGCACGACGCGGATGTGCTGCGGCTGCTGGAAACGCAGGATCACACCTACTTTCGCCCTGGCACCGGCTATCGGTACAGCAACAGCGGCTATGCGTTGCTGGCGCTGATCGTGCAGCAGGCGTCGGGGAAGACCTTCGCGACGTTCCTGCGTGAACGCATCTTCCAACCGCTCGCCATGTTCAACACCGTGGCGTACGAGGAAGGTATCTCGACGGTGGACAATCGCGCGTTCGGCTACACGGAAGAGGCGGGCCACTGGAACCGCACCGACCAAGACCAGACCAGTGCGGTGCTCGGGGACGGCGGAATCTATTCGTCGATCGACGATCTCGCGAAATGGGATGCCGCGCTGTACGACGGGCGCCTGCTGCATCCGAGCTCATTACGGGCGGCGTTCACACCCGCGACGCACACCGACGACCCCGAGATCGAGTACGGCTACGGCTGGCGCATCACCGGCGAGACGCTGTGGCACTCCGGCGAGACGGTGGGTTTCCGCACTGTGATCGTGCGCTACCCGAAGCGGCACATGACGGTGGTAGTGCTGACCAACCGGAACGAGCCCGAGCCCTACCAGCTGGCGCTGGATATCGCGAAAACGGTTATCGCTTCTCGATCGCCCTGATCGCGGGCGTTGCGTCGAATCGCAGCGCTCGTGCGATGTGTCGGGCCAATGCGATCATCGCCGCCAATGACACCCTCTGCTACCACGGGCTCGGCGCCAACCGCCTCTCCGACCTCTCGGTGATCGGCTTCACGCCGTTCGGATGAGCAGGCGTTCGGGCGGGGCGGCCGGCGGCGGGATCGCGAGCGGCGCGTCGCCGGGAGAGATGCGTCCGAGCACGTGCGGTCCGGTGAGCAGCGGCGCCTGGTGCCAGGAGAGGAAGCCGATCAGCGCCATCAGGTAGGCCTCCTTGGCCTGCGCGGGCAGGCCGTGCTCGTCGCTGACGGTGAGCGGGAGGCGGCGCTCGAGCGCGGCGAGCAGTACCGGGTTGCGGACGCCGCCTCCGGACGCGACGACCTCGGCGGGCGCGTACGGCGTCAGCGCGTCGGCGACGGTGATCGCGGTCAGCTCCGTCAGCGTCGCCAGCAGGTCCTCCGGCGCGAGATCCGGCAGCTCCCCGAGGCCGTCGAGGCAGAAGTGCTCGCGGCCGGTCGACTTCGGCGGCGCGAGCGCGTAGTAGGGGTCATCGAGCAGGCCTTGGAGGAGCGCCGCGTCCGGCGTGCCGCGGGCGGCGAGCCGGCCGTCCTCGTCGTTCGGCCGGCCGATCGTGCGGCGCGCCGCCTCGTCGAGCAGGCAGTTGGCCGGGCCGGTGTCGAATGCGAGCGGGTGACGGCCGCGGCGGACGATCGTCACGTTCGCGATTCCGCCGAGGTTGAGCGCCGCGCGCGTGTGCTCGCCCCGCAGCCACAGGTCGTCGAGGATCCCGGCGAGCGGGGCGCC
>NZ_DASPSP010000075.1:0-3679 GCF_035623875.1 Mycobacterium sp.
CTTCCGGTGCCGTTGGAAGACGAATTCTCATTCGGGCTCGACCTGATCATCGACGGGTTGACCCAAGCGCTTGCAGGCCATCTCCGTCGGCGAAAAGCTAAGCGCCGCAGCGGCTAAGCGGCGATCGCGTTCAGCTGCTCACGAGTCTCGCCGTCGAGTTCGATGGCGGCGACGGCCAGATTCTCCTCCAGGTGTTGCACCGACGCGGTTCCCGGAATCAGCAGCACGTTCGGCGCGACGCTCAGCGCCCACGCCAACGCGATCTGGGCCGGGCTGTGGCCCAACCGCGTGGCGGCCCGCTGCACCACTTGGTGTCCGAGCACCTGATCCGGCGCCGCAAACGGTGATCTCAAGCTGAAGAACGGGACGAAGGCGATACCGCGCGCTGTGCACTCATCCAGCACCGGCGTCGCAGACCGGTCAACGGGATTGAAAGCGTTTTGCACGCAGGCGATGTCGGTGTGCTGTACGGCCCGCAGCAGCTGCTCACGGGTGACGTTGCTGAGTCCGATGCCGCCGATCAGCCCCTCGTCACGGGCAGCGATCATGACGGAAAGCAATTCGTCGAAGCGCTCGTCGGGAAGGTCGCCGTCCATCAGCCGCAAATTCACCACCGCGAGCTGATCAACGCCGAGCGTTCGCAGGTTGGCCTCGATATCCGAGCGGAAGTCGGCGGGATCGGTCAGTGGCAACCAGCCGCCGACATCGTCGCGGCGGGCTCCGACCTTGCTGACCAACGCCAGGTTGGCCGGATACGGATGCAGGGCTTCGCGGATGAGCTCATTGGAGACACTCGGCCCGTAGAACTGGGCGGTGTCGATGTGGTCGACGCCGAGTTCGACAGCCCTGCGCAGCACGGTCAGCGCCGCGTCGCGGTCGCGCGGCGGCCCGAAAGCGCCGGGCCCGGGCAGCTGGATCGCGCCCAAGCCGATGCGGGCGACCGAAAGGCGGCCAAGTGGAAAGGAATCCATATGGTGAGGTTAGCGTCGAGGAATGGACACGTTTCAGGTGTCCGTCGCGCGCCAAGATAGCGACCGAACTTCTCTTACTTCGTAGCGTTGGCGGCTATCTGGTCGGCGATCCGGCTGCCTTCATCGGTGATGTGAAACCCGCAGGCCCTTACGTCGATCACCACATTGGACACCGCGCTGAGCACACGCTGGCAGGCCCAGCCGCTGCCATCTTCCTGGGTGTCCAACTGGCTGATCTTCGGAGGGTCCCCGATCAGGTTCCCGAAGGTCCACCGGTATGTGTTGCCGTTTTTGTAGGTTAAGGTCACGTTTTGTCCGGCACAGGACTTCCATTGGCCCGCTGAAGTTTGCACAAAAGCGCTGGCTAAGTCGGCGGACGGAAACGCCGCCACGTCTTGGTCGACAAAGTGATCGCTGCTGTCCCCTGGCTCGGCCAACACCAAATAGTTGAGCTTCGTGTATCCGCTGCCGTCATATGTCGGCGTTTCGCCGGGATAGAGCGCCCCATCGCATTCCGGTTTCGACAGCTGCGCCGAGGGTTCGGCCGGCGACTGGCCGAGTTTTCCGGCTTGCATGTTTGTGGCACCCATGATCGTGTTGATCTGCGGGGACGTGAGCAGCATGGACACCAGGCGTTCGGGTGCGATCGTAGGAGCCGTTGTCTGCGGCGACGGCGGGGTCGAGCCCGAGCCGGCGACGAGAGCCACGGCCACGACCGCCACCACGATCGCCGCGCCCACACCGCCGGCAACGAGCCACTTCACGCGTGAGCTGCGGGCCTTACCCGCCCCAGCGTTGAAGTGCGGGGCGGCATAAGGGCCGCTCGGTGGCGGTCCGACGATCGGCGGCGGGACGGTGCCGGGCGACGGGGTGACAGCATGGGTGTTCATCGCCGGCTGGATCTGCGGCATAGGGCCAGAAACCGGCCACGGCTGGGCCGACCCCGCGGGCTGGGCCGGTTGGCTGAATCGGTTCTCGAAGTCCTGGTTCTGTGAGTCGACGCTGCCGGCGGAGAAGGTCGAAGAATTCGCGTCGACCGAGGCCAGCAGGCTCTCGATGTCGGTTCGGACTCGATAGGCGACATCGGGGCGATCCCTCAGCATGCACAAAAGCTGCTTAATGTCGCTGCGCGCGGCCGGATCGTCACCGTCTTCCTCAAGTCCAGATTTGAGCTCCGACACCAAATCTGCCTGCTGGCGGGCGCTCAGCTGCGGCTCGGCGATGTTGTTGGCCAGCCGCATCAGATAGGCGAACGGCACCGGCGGCTCGTCGGGTAGCTCTGAGGGCAGCGGTTGGAGCTGCGCCCGCTGTTGTTGCACGGCCCCGATCAGCTCAATGCCGGCCTCGGCCGTAGGGTTTCGATAGTCGATGATCTGCGTTGCGGCGAACGGAGTTACCCGCAGGCTGGTGACCGGGCCGATCTGGACAGGAAGGATCGGCCGCTCCAAATCGCGGGCGTAGCGCAACTCAGCCTGACACGGTTTGGACGCAAGTGAGTTGTTCGACAACGCAACGATGAACACCTCAGAGTTGCGGATCTGCTCGAGAATCGTGCGCCACCAGGCCTCACCGCCGCCCAACTCCTCATCCAGCCACACCTGTTGGCGAGCGCGATGCAAAGCGGTCTTGAGGTGCTCGATCCCCGTCTTGTCCAGGCTGGAATAGCTGATAAACAGCCCCATGACACCCTCCGACCTGTGCGCTGGTTCGGCCAGGCAGCAAACAAAGCATAGCGACCATACTCCGCCAGCAGAGATTAACGATAAAAGCAGTCTCGGGTCCGGAGAAAGTGTGCGTCGCCGGCGGTTTCTGAGCGGCCAGTAGGCTCTGCTGGCATGCGCGCAGCACAGTTGACTCGACTTGATGGTCCCGATGCCGTCGAGGTAGTCGAGGTCGACGAACCCTCGGGCGACGGCGTGGTGGTCGAGGTGCACGCGGCGGGAGCGGCATTCCCGGATGCGCTGCTCACCCGCGGCCTCTACCAGTACAAGCCAGACCCGCCGTTCGTACTGGGTGCCGAGATCGCCGGGGTGGTCCGATCGGCACCCGACGACGCCCACGTGCGTCCGGGAGACAGAGTTGTCGGCCTGACGATGCTCACCGGCGGCATGGCCGAAGTCGCGGTGCTGGCACCCGACCGCGTGTTCAAGCTGCCGGACAACGTCAGCTTCACGGCGGGCGCGGGCCTGCTGTTCAACGACCTCACCATGTACTTCGCGCTGACCGTCCGGGGCCGGCTGCAGTCCGGCGAGACAGTGCTGGTGCACGGGGCCGCCGGCGGCATCGGCACCTCCACGCTCCGGTTGGCGCCGGTGCTCGGGGCGTCCCGGGTCATCGCCGTGGTCAGCACCGAAGACAAGGCCGAGATCGCGACGGCAGCCGGCGCGACCGATGTCGTGCTGGCCGACGGGTTTAAGGACGCAGCAAAAGAATTGACGAACGGTCGCGGGGTCGACATGGTGGTCGATCCCGTCGGCGGCGACCGCTTCACCGACTCGCTGCGCTCGCTTGCTCCCGGCGGGCGGCTGCTGGTGATCGGCTTCACCGGCGGTGAGATTCCCACGGTGAAGGTGAATCGGCTGCTGCTCAACAACATTGACGTGGTCGGCGTCGGCTGGGGCGCCTGGGCGGGCACCCACCCCGGCGCGCTGACCGAGCAGTGGGCCCACCTGGAGCAGCTGCTCGCGTCGGGCAAGCTGGCTCCCCCG
>NZ_DASPSP010000118.1:0-7879 GCF_035623875.1 Mycobacterium sp.
TTCGCCCAGTTGTCGGTGAGCACGATCAGTGACCGCGCGGGGGTGGCCCGTTCGGGCTTCTACTTCTACTTCGACTCGAAATACGCGGTGCTGGCTCAGATCCTCGCCGACGCGACACACGAACTCGAAGAGTTGACGGAGTACTTCGCGCCCCGCGGGCCCGACGAATCACCGGCCGCGTTCGCCAAGCGGATGGTCGGCAGTGCCGCCGCGGTCTGTGCGCACAACGACCCGGTGATGTCGGCATGCAACGCCGCTCGCAACACCGACGCAGAGATCCGCGACCTGCTCGATCAACAGGTCGAAGGCGTGGTCCAGCAGATCATCGGGATCGTCAATGACGAGTTGCGGGCCGGAACCGCGCACCCCATCAGCGACGACATCCCTGTGTTGGTGCGGACGCTGGCGGTCACCACCGTGCAGACGCTCTCCGGTGACACTGCTTTCCTGGGCGCCGACGGCGACGTGCAGCGTGGGGTGCAGGTGCTCGAGGCCTTGTGGCTCAACGCGCTGTGGGGCGGCTCGGAAGACACCTAGTACCGTCGGTATCGTCATCCCCATGGCGCAGACGACGTTCGCGGGGAAACGATGCTTTATCACCGGTGCGGCCAGCGGCATTGGCCGGGCGACCGCATTGCGGGTCGCCGGCCACGGCGCCGAGCTCTATCTGACGGACCGCAACGCCGACGGATTGGCACAGACCGTGGCCGACGCTCGCGCGTTAGGTGCGCAGGTGCCCGAGTGCCGGGCGCTGGACATTTCCAACTATGACGACGTCGCCTCATTCGCCGCTGAGATCCACGCCAAGCACCCGAGCATGGACATCGTGATGAACATCGCGGGCGTTTCAGCGTGGGGCGCCGTCGATCGGCTGACCCACGAGCATTGGACCGACATGATCGCGATCAACTTGATGGGGCCGATCCACGTCATCGAGAGCTTCCTGCCGCCGATGGTGGCGGCCCACCGGGGCGGGCATCTGGTCAATGTGTCCTCGGCCGCCGGGCTGATCGGGCTGCCCTGGCATGCCGCTTACAGCGCAAGCAAATTCGGGCTGCGCGGCCTGTCCGAGGTGCTGCGCTTCGACTTGGCCCGGCACCGCATCGGGGTGTCGGTCGTCGTACCGGGCGCCGTCAACACCTCGCTGGTCAACACCGTCGAGATCGCCGGCGTCGACCGCGATCACCCCGGGGTAAGTCGCTGGGTGGATCGCTTCAGCGGTCACGCGGTGTCGCCGGAAAAAGCCGCGGAAAAGATCCTGGCCGGGGTCGCCAAAAATCGGTTTCTGATCTACACGTCGGCAGACATCCGCGCGTTGTACGCGTTCAAGCGAGTCGCGTGGTGGCCCTACAGCGTGGCGATGCGCCGAGTCAACGTGCTGTTCGCCAGGGCGCTGCGGCCAACCGCAGCGCACCGGTGAGTTAGCGGGCCATTTGCAGTTCCAGCCGCACCCCGAGTAGCCGGACCGGGCGGTCCAACTCGAACAGGTCCAGCACCCGCAGCGCGGCCGCGACGATCACGTCAGCGTCAGTCGTGGGTTCGTCGAGCTTGCGGATCTTCGTGCGGGTGTAGAACGTGGCGGTGCGGACAGTCACGGCGACCCGGGTGACAATCCGCGACGCAGCCACTACCTCGCTCAGCGCCCGTTGCGCCAATTCGGTTACCGCTGAATTCATTTCGTCGCGATCGGTGAGGTCCTGCGGGAAGGTCACGACGTGGCTGCGGGACCGGGGCACCCAGGGCTCGGCGCTGACGGTGTCGTCGCCGCCGCCGTTGGCCAGCAGCAACAGCCACAGCCCGGTCCGCGGGCCGAACGTCGATGTCAGCAGCTCGGCATCGGTGTGGGCCAATTGCCAGACTGTGGTGATACCAAGGGTTTCAAGCTTTTTCGCGGTCTTCGGTCCGACCCCCCAGAGCGCGTCGACCGGCCGGTCGCCCATCACCGTCATCCAGTTCGCGTCGGTGAGGGTATAAACGCCGGCCGGTTTCGCGAATCCGGTAGCGACCTTGGCGCGTTGCTTGTTGTCGCTGATGCCCACCGAGCAGGACAACCCGGTGGCCGAGGCGATGACGGTGCGGACTTGTTCGGCCAGTTCGGTTGGCTGCTCGGCTACGCCCTCGGCTGGCGCCGAAATAAAAGCCTCGTCCCAGCCCCATACCTCGACGGGATACCCTAAGTCGCGCAGCAGTCCCATCACCTGGTCAGAGGCCGCGTCATAGGCCGCGGGATCCGAGGGCAAGAAGGTGGCGTCGGGACAACGCCGGGCTGCGGTGCGCAGCGGCATACCTGCGTGCACGCCGAATTCGCGGGCTTCGTATGACGCGCACGTGACCACCTTGCGCGCTTCGGTCGGATCGCCGGTGCCCCCGACAATGACCGGCAGGCCGGCCAACTCGGGATGGCGGCGCAGTTCGACCGAGGCCAGGAATTGGTCGAGGTCGACGTGCAGGATCCAGCTTTTCGGCACCGAACTCGAGTCGCTCACCGGCCACACAGCTTGCGCGCCAGGCTTTCCCACGCATCGCCCAACGTCTGCAGGGTCTGGCCGGCATCGCCCAGCTGATGTTCGACGTAGTCGGCGTCGAGCAGCGCCAGCAGGGCATCGGTTTGGGCGTCGAGGTTACCGGTCGTCCCGGCCGAGGCCAGCAGCATCCGAACGTGCATGCGTAGCACCAGGTAGGGGGCATTGACCGGCGAACCGTAGCGGGTCTGGGGGTCACGGTTGGCGGCGGAGAGCAACTCATGGTGGGCATGGGCAAAGCGCAGCCGGTCACGCCCGAACGCCAGCAGGCGATCCAGCGGCGGCGCATCCGGCCCCAGCGGCGGCGGACCGAACAGGAACGCTTGCTGGCTGATCCGCTCGTCCTCGTCGAGTAGCACCATCATCAAGCCGGCCCGGCTGCCGAACCGCCGGAACACCGTGCCCTTGCCGACACCCGCGGCGGCGGCGATGTCGTCCATGCTGACCGCATCGGCTCCGTGCTCGGCGATGAGCCGGCGCGCGGCGTCCAGCAACAGCGCACGATTGCGGGCCGCGTCGCCGCGCTCCAGCGGAGCGGACGGGGGTGGCTCACCCAGCCAGGCCAACCGGTCAACGGCGCTCACACCTGCACTTTAACCCGGACGGAATAATTCGGACTACGGTCCGATTAAGACATGCGAGGATGTAGACGAACCATCGAAGGGACACGGACATGTCGGACGTCAAGGTTTTGACGCTGGTAGGCAGCCTGCGCGCCGCGTCGATCAACCGTCAGATCGCCGAGTTGGCGGCAGACGTCGCACCGGACGGCGTCGCGGTGACCATCTTCGATCAGCTCGGTGAGCTGCCGTTCTACAACGAGGACATCGACAACGAGGCCGACGTGCCCGCCTCGGTCACCGCGCTCCGGGTCGCCGCGGCCGACGCCGACGCAACCCTGGTGGTGACCCCCGAATACAACGGCAGCATCCCGGCCGTCATCAAGAACGCGATTGACTGGCTCTCCCGGCCGTTCGGCGACGGGGCACTGAAGGACAAGCCGCTGGCGGTCATCGGCGGGTCGTTCGGCCGGTTTGGCGGCGTCTGGGCGCATGACGAGACCCGCAAGTCCTTCGGGATCGCCGGTCCGCGCGTGGTCGAGTCGATCAAGCTATCGGTGCCGTTCGGATCGCTGGATGGCCAAGCACCGCGGGAGCACGCCGAGCTGGTATCCAACGTGCGCGATGCGGTAGGCAAGCTGGTCGCCGAGGTCGGCTGACGTCGGCGTCAGTCCCTTTGCTGGGGGGACGCGGACGGGGTGTTGTGTCGGTGCCGAGTGGTAAATGTAGGTGTATATCGCCGCGAGACCATTTTGTGATCTACGACACGCCCGAGCCGCGCCGACGCCAGGGCTTACGACCAGGGAATTTCATGAATGTCTTTCAGAACATCTTGTATCTCTTCTGATTGTCACCCACTAGGTGTAGTGTTTCTGACACCGACAGACCCAGATTCGTCAGGTCGGCCGGGCCGCGTCAACCGGCATCGCACGCAGGCTGAATGCGGATCGGCAAGGTAGGCATTCTGTGGCGCGGCGGTCTGCTGAATGGCAGAGCACATGCAAAACCCGAGTAGTTGCCAGTCCGTGTCCAGTTCCACCTTCGACAGGGGAGTCGTACCGCAGATGAGTGTCACCGTTTACACCAAGCCGGCATGTGTGCAGTGCAACGCCACTTACAAGGCACTGGACAACCAAGGCATCGCCTACGACAAGGTCGACATCAGCCTGGATTCCGAAGCCCGCGACTACGTGATGGCGCTGGGATATCTGCAGGCTCCCGTTGTGGTAGCCGGAAACGAGCACTGGTCGGGCTTCCGGCCCGACCGGATCAAGGCACTCGCCGGTGCGGTGCTGAGCGCATAGCAGGCAGCAGCCCAGTAGGACAGGAGGAGATCGCCGTGCCGTTCTGCAGCCTGGTGTATTTCTCCAGCGTCTCGGAGAACACCCACCGCTTCGTACAGAAGCTGGGCATTCCGGCGACGCGGATACCGCTGCACGGCCGTATTGAGGTGGACCGGCCGTATGTGCTGGTGCTGCCGACCTACGGCGGCGGCCGGGCGACGCCGAATATCAATGATGGTGGCTACGTTCCCAAGCAGGTCATCGCCTTTTTGAACAACGAGCACAACCGGTCGCTGATTCGCGGCGTCATCGCCGCGGGCAACAACAACTTCGGTGCCGAATTCGCCTATGCGGGCAACGTGGTGTCCCGCAAGTGCGGCGTTCCCTACCTCTACCGCTTCGAACTGATGGGAACCGACGATGACGTGCAAGCCGTCCGCGCGGGCCTAGCTGACTTCTGGAAGGACGACACGTGCCACCAACCGCCCCAATTGCAGAGCGTGTAGCCCCCGCCGGGCACGGCGCGCTACCCGACGAGACGGATTACCACGCGCTCAACGCAATGCTGAATCTGTACGACGCCGACGGCAGGATCCAGTTCGACAAGGACCGGGAAGCCGCGCATCAGTACTTCCTGCAGCACGTCAACCAGAACACCGTCTTCTTCCACAATCAGGACGAGAAGCTCGACTACCTGATCCGCGAGAACTATTACGAGCGCGAGGTTCTCGACCAGTACTCGCGCAACTTCGTCAAGACCCTGCTGGACCGCGCGTATGCCAAGAAGTTCCGGTTCCCGACGTTCCTGGGTGCGTTCAAGTACTACACCTCCTACACACTGAAAACCTTTGACGGCAAGCGGTATCTGGAGCGCTTCGAAGACCGGGTCGTTATGGTCGCCCTCACCCTGGCCGCCGGCGACACCGCATTGGCCGAGAAGCTCGTCGACGAGATCATCGACGGCCGGTTCCAGCCGGCCACCCCGACATTCCTCAACTCGGGTAAAAAACAGCGCGGCGAACCGGTGAGCTGCTTTTTGCTGCGGATCGAAGACAACATGGAATCGATCGGACGCTCGATCAACTCCGCACTGCAGCTGTCCAAGCGGGGCGGGGGAGTCGCTTTGCTGCTCAGCAACATTCGCGAGTACGGTGCGCCGATCAAGAACATCGAAAACCAGTCTTCCGGGGTCATCCCGATCATGAAGCTGCTGGAGGACTCGTTCTCCTACGCCAACCAACTCGGCGCGCGTCAGGGTGCCGGCGCGGTGTACCTGCACGCCCATCACCCGGACATCTACCGCTTCCTGGACACCAAGCGGGAAAACGCCGACGAGAAGATCCGGATCAAGACGCTGAGCCTGGGTGTGGTGATTCCCGACATCACCTTCGAGCTCGCCAAGAATAACGAGGACATGTACTTGTTCTCGCCGTACGACGTCGAACGCATCTACGGTGTGCCGTTCGCCGACATCTCGGTCACCGAGAAGTACTACGAGATGGTCGACGACGCGCGCATCCGCAAGACCAAGATCAAAGCCCGCGAGTTCTTCCAGACGCTGGCCGAGCTGCAGTTCGAGTCCGGTTACCCCTACATCATGTTCGAGGACACGGTGAACCGGGCCAACCCGATCGAAGGCAAGATCACCCACTCCAATCTGTGCTCGGAGATCCTGCAGGTGTCCACGCCGTCGCTGTTCAACGAAGACCTCACGTATGCCAAAGTGGGCAAAGACATTTCGTGCAACCTGGGCTCGCTGAACATCGCCAAGACGATGGACTCGCCGGACTTCGCGCAGACCATCGAGGTGGCGATCCGGGCGCTGACCGCGGTGAGCGACCAGACCCATATCTGGTCGGTGCCATCGATCGAGCAGGGCAACAATGACTCGCACGCGATCGGGCTCGGCCAGATGAACCTGCACGGCTATCTGGCCCGTGAACACATCTTCTACGGCTCCGAAGAGGGCATCGATTTCACCAACATCTACTTCTACACCGTGCTCTACCATGCTCTGCGCGCATCGAATCGCATTGCGATCGAACGCGGTACGAGCTTCAAGGGTTTCGCGCAGTCCAAATACGCGTCGGGCGAGTTCTTCGACAAGTACACCGACCAGATCTGGGAACCCAAGACCGAGAGGGTCCGTCAGCTTTTCGCCGATGCGGAGATCCGTATTCCGGACCAAGACGATTGGCGACGGCTGAAAGAGTCGGTGCAGACGCGCGGCATCTATAACCAGAATCTGCAGGCAGTCCCGCCGACCGGGTCGATCTCCTACATCAACCACTCGACATCGTCGATCCACCCGATCGTGTCTAAGGTCGAGATCCGCAAGGAAGGCAAGATCGGCCGCGTCTACTACCCGGCGCCGTACATGACCAACGACAACCTGGAGTACTACCAGGACGCCTACGAGATCGGCTACGAGAAGATCATCGACACCTATGCCGCCGCCACCCAGCATGTGGATCAAGGGCTTTCGCTGACGCTGTTCTTCATGGACACCGCCACGACCCGCGACGTGAACAAGGCGCAGATCTATGCCTGGCGCAAGGGCATCAAGACGCTGTACTACATCCGGCTGCGCCAGATGGCGCTGGAAGGAACCGAGGTCGAGGGCTGCGTGTCCTGCATGCTGTGAGGCCCCCGTCGAGTGGCCAGCTAATGCACGCGACACGGGTTTTGCCTGCGATAACTGGCCATTCGGCGGCTAGTCTACGCAGGTCAGCTACGGCAAAGGGGTATCGTGCTTGACGTGGTCAGAATCCCCCGACCTCCTCGACCCCACCCCAGCGCGAGACCTGGTGCCAAGGTCGACGCGCGCAGCGAACGCTGGCGCGAACACCGCAAGAAGGTACGTGGTGAGATCGTCGAGGCGGCCTTCCGCGCCATCGACCGGTTGGGGCCCGACCTCAGCGTCCGCGAGATCGCCGAAGAGGCCGGCACCGCCAAACCCAAGATCTACCGGCATTTCACCGACAAATCCGACCTGTTCCAGGCGATTGGGGAACGGCTGCGCGACATGTTGTGGGCGGCCGTCTTCCCGTCGGTCGACTTCGCCACCAACTCGGCTCGCGAGATCGTTCACCGCAGCGCGGAGGAGTACGTCAACCTGGTCGACGAGCATCCCAATGTGCTGCGGTTTTTCATCCAGGGCCGCTTCCCGGAGCAATCCGAGTCGACGATGCGGACGTTGAACGAAGGCCGCGAGATCACGCTGGCGATGGCCGAGATGTTCAACAACGAGCTGCGTGAGATGGAACTCGACCCCGCCTCGATCGAACTCGCGGCCTTCGCCGCGTTCGGCTCGGCGGCGTCGGCCACCGATTGGTGGCTGGGATCCGACCCCGACAGCCCGCGGCGGATGCCCCGCGACAAGTTTGTCGAGCACCTGACCACGATCATGATGGGGGTCATCGAGGGCACCGCCGAGCTGCTCGGCATCAAATTGGACCCCGATCAGCCGATCCACAACGCGGTGCCGCGCAACTCCGCCGCCAGCTGAGCATCG
>NZ_DASPSP010000121.1:0-15383 GCF_035623875.1 Mycobacterium sp.
TCGGTGGCGTCACGGGTGATCGAAACATGCCCTTCGATAACCGCTTTGGAGCCGGCCAGCACCTCGAGATCGTTTGTCTCGCACTTGACGACCTCGACGGGTTCGCCGTAGAGCGTGCCGAGATAAGTTCCTTCATCCACCTCCGCTGGAATGGGCATGCCGCCGACCATTGGCACACCGGGATCACCGCCTTGCACCACGGCGAACGGCATTGGCTTACCGATCTTTTCCCATTCCGCCCAGATCATCCCGATATGTTGCTGAGGCAAAAACAAGCCTACGGCTTCGTCACCGGCTTCGGCCAACTGTAGATCGGATCGAAATTCACGAATTCGCCGTGAAATTCTGCCTCTTCCCGCGTCCAGATCTCGATCATCGCGCGCAGCCGTTCTTCAACCAGCCGTCCGCGCACCTTGGGATCGACGCCGTGGTTGGCGATTTCTTCACGCAACCAACCCACGCCCACGCCGAACCGGAATCGGGCCCCCGCCTGGGTATGGTGTTTGCGCATTGACCGGGATGTGCGAATGCTCGGCCAGGAACAGCGACGAAAACCCACGCTGCTCGAGCGCCTCGCCCAACGCGACCGGACCAATGCCCTCGTCGGTAACAAAGGTCAGCACACCGATACGCACTTCCGCTCCCGATCGAAATTGCATGTCCAGCGCCGCAACGGCATCCGCGGACGACTAGCTCAACCGCTATCTCCAGATTCTTGTTCCGCCATCCGGCGCACCGCGCCCCACAGCCCGGCAACGATGCCGACGGCGGCACCACCCAGGCCGATGAGTTGTTGCGAGCGCTTCATCTCCTCGTGGACGCTCATCCCGCCGAGCAGATCAGCAGCGTCGGCGCCAGCCGACGCGAGGAACCAGCCGCGGGTGTTTCCGCCACGTAGGGCCGCCGCTGCGAGCAGCCCACCGATCAAGGCATCGCGATAGCCCATCGACCGGAGCAGCAGTTGCGCTGTCGGCGTCGGCTCGTCGGGATCCCCCCAGAACCGGTTCGCGCGGAGCGGGTCGACGAGAAACGAGACACCCGAGGCAAGTCGGATGCTGCCCGCGAGCAGCCCAAAGCGGTCGATAGCCATGGCCCGCAGCCTAGGAGGTGGTCGCCCGGGCTACGCCAAAGTCGCGGATGTCGCCGATTTCGATGCCGAGTGTTCTCGCCGTCGTTACTCTCGAACCCCGACGCCACTCAGACAACGCCGCAGCGGGTAGAAGGTTGGGCAGGATATGCCGGATCCTCAAACCAACATGGCCCCGGCGGCCGTATCACCAAGATTCGAGCCAGACGAACGCTGGGTACCTGCTGACGAGCGATGGTTTGGCCTGGATCGGCGCACCATTCGCCCAACACTGGCGGTGTTCGCGCTGGCCTTCGTGATGTCGGTGGTGTTGCCCATCGTCGACGCGACGGTGCCCTACCGCGACATCGCCAGAGCGGGGGATGTTCTGGAGCTCGAAGGAGACGTGACCTTCGTTCCGGAAGCGGGCTGGGGCATCACCTCCGGTCTCCGCGCCGGCCACGCCCCGTTGTCCGGCGAGTATCCCGCGACCGCGACCGTCGAGGACGGGGCCATAAAATTCACGCTCCGCACCGGACAATTCCACGGAGACACCGATCAACTGCTCGACCAGATCGAGGCGACCTCTGAGGCCCTCAACCGTGGCCGCGGTGTCCAGATCACAGGTGCGCCCAAAACGATCGTCACCGATCAGGGCAAGCAGGGTGCGACGGTGCGGGTCACCGGACCGCACACCACAGGCCTGATCGCCGCATTCATGTTCGGAGCTCGCGGAGTTGAAGCCGTGGCGACCGGACCGTCCGATGCCGGCTCGGAGCCCACGGCCACCGTTTTGCGGATGATTCGCAGCATCAGCCATGGCGGAGAGGAGAAGCGGTGACAACGCCCACGCTCGCCGACCTTGATCATGCACGCGACATCGCGCTCGACCTCTCCGGCTGGGGCAGGCGGTTCGTCTTCTACCAGCCACGCAACTTCGCATTCTGGGGATATCTGCTGCTGGTCGGGACCGGCTTCCTGGCCTTCATCTCCACGCTCGCCCGCGAATACGACGCCTACGGTGAGGCGATCGGGCTGGCGGTGACATCATTCGCCATCTACGCCGCCCTGTTCTGGTGGTTCGCAGCGCACATCGACCATTACGCCAAGCTGCCCGCCAAGCTGATGGTCGTCGCGTTCTTGTGGGGCGGCTTCGCCGCGACCGCGGCGATGGCGGCCAACGCCAACGACGCGATCCTCGCGTTGTACGGCAAGACCTTCGGCCAGGTGTGGGCGCTGAACTGGGGTGCTGGGCTGGCCGCCCCGTTCACCGAAGAATGGGCGAAGGGTTCCGGCCTGCTGCTACTCATCGCAATGGCGCCACGGCAGGTACGAACCGCGTTCGACGGGTTCATCCTGGGCGCGTTCATCGGCCTAGGATTTCAGATCATTGAGGACATCACCTACGCGATGACGTCGGCCGGAACGCAGTTCGGCGCGAATCAAGTTGGGGCGTCGATAGGCACCATCATTCTTCGAATGGTCAGCGGGGTCGCCGCGCACATCCTGTACAGCGCAATCTTCTGCGCCGGGCTGGTCTACCTTATTGGCCGGCCCGCCGAACCGCGCAAGGTCGCGCGCGGTTTGCTTCTGATCGCGATACCGATGCTGCTACACGGCACCTGGGATTCGCTGGACGCCATCGCCGGCCCTAGCGCATTGAAACTGTTCGGATTACTTATCGCGACGATCGTCATAGCGCTCGTCATCGTTGTGCGGGTGTACAAGTCGACCGTGAAACGGGAACGGGATTTCGTTCACGACGTCATGGCCCCCGAGCAGGCCCGTAACGTCATCACCGCGGCCGAACTCGACGCGATGGCCGGTAACCGCAAGGCCCGCAAGGCTTACCGCAAAGCCAGCCGTGAGGCTGGCGGCAACCGCAGAGATCGCAAGCGCGCCCGCTACGTTCTCGATGCCGCGTATGCCCTCGCAGAGGAGCTGGCTGCCGCGCGCGGCGCCGACACCGACCGGGTGCGATTCGCCCGCGCCGAGGTCGCCAGAATTCGCGCGGGCGTCCCGTCACCGTGGTGAGCCAGCGGCTCGGCGGCAGTCGATGTCGTGTGCGGCGCACCGCAATTGTTCACCGCCACACCGGCGCGCCGTGATTGTTGTTACCGGCTCCATCGACCGTGCCCGGACGTACCGGCGAAACTAAGCGGTATGCACGCCATCGAAGTCACCGAGCACGGTGGGCCAGAAGTCCTGAACTACGTCGAGCGGCCGCAGCCCTCCCGCGGCCCGGGCGAGGGTTGATCAAAGCCGAGGCGATCGGCGTCAACTTCGTCGACACCTACTTCCGCTCGGGGCTGTATCCGCACGACTTACCGTTCATTCTCGGCGCCGAGGTCGCCGGGACGGTCGCCGCGGTCGGTGACGGGGTGACGTCTTTTCACGTTGGCGACCGGGTTGCCAGCGCCGACGCGGTCGGCGCCTATGCCGAATATTGCGTCGCGCCAGCCGATGTCGTGGCGCTGATGCCCAACAGTGTCGGCTTTGATGTTGCCGCGGCAGCGCTGTTGAAGGGGATGACCGCACACCTCCTGATCAAATCGGTGTGTCCGGTTCAGACCGGTGACACGGTGTTGCTGCACGCCGGGGCCGGCGGGGTGGGTCTGATCCTGACCCAGTGGGCGACCAGCTTGGGTGCCCGGGTGATCACCACCGCCTCGACCGCGGAGAAGGCGCAACTGTCGCGCAACGCCGGGGCGGTCGAGGTCCTGGACTATCCCGAGGACCCCCAGCAGTTCGGCACCAAGATCCGCGCGCTCACCGGCGATGCGGGTGTGGGCGCGGTGTACGACGGCGTGGGCAAGTCAACGTTCGACGCGAGCCTTGCGGTCCGGGGCACGCTCGCGCTGTTCGGCGCTTCCAGCGGACCGGTGCCCCCGGTCGACCCGCAGCGGCTCAACGCCGCCGGATCGGTGTACCTCACTCGACCGCTGCGGCCACATTTCATGCGCACCCACGACGAGTTCGCCTGGCGGACAACAGAATTGTTCGACTTGATCGGTAACGGGACCATCGAGGTGACGGTAAGCGCACACTACCCGCTCAACGACGTGGCGCGGGCGCACGCCGATCTTCAGGGCCGCAAGACCACCGGCTCGGTAATTCTTACGCCCTGAGAGGGCATTCGCGGGTTCACCGTATTCCGATCGCCCGAGATCGCATACTGGACGTTGCATCGTTCCAGCCGCTAGGACTCCGTATGACCCAGCACCCGATCGGGATTATTGGCTTCTCGCACATCTGCATCGCAGTATCTGATGCGGAAGCATCGCTGCGGTTCTATCGCGATCTGCTTGGTCTCAACGTCTTCTTCGATGTTGAATTGGACGGTCCGCCAATGGAGGTAGTGACCGGTGAGACCGGAGCCCGCGGCCGGATGATAGGAGGGATGCTCGGTGGTACCGTCGTGGAGCTTCTCGAGTTCGCACACCGCCAGCTGGACCGACAGTCCGAGACGGTCCTCGGCTACACCAACATCTCGTTGAGCGTCCGCGACCTCGACGCCGCCCTCGCTGCGGTCACCGCCGCCGGCTACGAGCCTGAACAGCAACCCGTGGAGATCGGCGGCGTGCGAATGTTCTTCGTCCGCGATCCCGACGGAACGCCGGTCGAGTTCGTGTCCTATCCCGGAGGCGAAAAGACCTCGGCCCAGATGTGGGGCCATACAAGCTAACTACATAGCGAATCGCATGACGATAACGAGCGCCGCGCCGAGGACGGCGAAAGTGAGCACCGTCATCCCGGCCTTCACGCCAGCGCCGGGCTGACGTCGCCCCGAGCCCGATGACATTTCCGACGACATCGCACCCATCGAGTGTTCTTCCGCTGCCGGACTCGCAGCCTGCGCGCGAACGGTCATCATGCCGTGCTTCATGTGATTGGCGACGAGCCACCAGTTGATCGGGTACGCACACACGAACCCGACGATCAGCGCCATCGACATGATGAACCAAAACTGAGGGCGCATCGGGTCGTCGGCCCCGGCCACGCTTCGCATTGCGAAGCGCGACGTGATCACCATCCCCGTCATAAGGAGGTTCATCGACAGCAGCTCAGGCAGGAACGTCATTTTCAGAGACTTCAGATATGACCCGCCCGCTGCGTCCCGCATCGCGAAGGCTTGAAAGAAGGCCCACCCGAACCCGAAGCCCAGCACGTACTCGAGCAGAAAGTCCGGCCAAAAGGACAGCGTCAGCACGCCGCCGATCGCAGCCCCGACGACGATGCCTATCCCGTCCCCGGCGACGCAATGCATCGTGGAGCCGAGGACTTGGCGCCAACGGGTCGCGACATAGTTCTCGTGGCTGCCCCGAAGCGGTTCGCGGCAGCCCAGTACGTAGAAGAACGCCCCGAGCGGTCCGGTGAATGCGGTGAGGATTACGAAGGCCCACTTGAGAACCGGTGACTCGGGAGTGGTCCGCCAGATGTCGAGAACGACGAACAGAAACGACGGAATCGTGAGGATCCACCACAGCAGCATGACCCCGTCGAGCATATGGAACAGACTATCGATCGGCCGTAGTGGCTTTGGCGGGCTCGGTGTTGGTCGGTAGGCGTCAGGTCATCTACGCCGTGTCGTGGTTCTGAGAATTCGGCTGGCCAGCTGCTTGGCACCATCGTGGTCGTTGTCGTCGAGAATTTGTTTTTTGCCTTTTAGTCGATGCGTCTAGGTGTAGGCTTTCAGGATTGGAAAGTGGTCCTATCTACCGATTCAAGGAGGGGCCATGCCGAATTCAGACGAAACTCGCACGACCGAATGGCGAACAGCTTCTCGATTTTATCGACGTCCACCGGGGTTGGGCTGGTTATTGGGATTGGTCGCGGTTCCGTTGCTCTTGGGCGCGATCGGATACCACACGCTGCCGAGAGCCCACATCACCGCCCCGAACGTGGGTGCACCGAGCGTAAGTGCGCCGTCGCTGCCGAACGCGACGGTGAGTGTCCCGAATGTCAATGCGCCGGCACTGTCCTTTGCGCCATTGTCCCTTGTGCGCAACGGCAACGACATCACCCTTAGTGGCGATCTGCCTGACGCTGCCGCCCGGGCGTCTCTGCTGGATGCGTTGAAGGGAGCGTTCGGCCCTGGGGTGAATCTCATCGACAAGACGGAGCTCAAAGCGGGCGTCAACACACCCGATCCGTCCAGCCTGGGCGCGGTATTCAAAGCGGCGGCGCCCATCTCGGGATTCAATTTCAAACTCGACGGCGACACGGTGACCCTCACCGGTGCCGCGGCCTCGGATCAGGTAAAGGCCGCAGTCGAGGATGCGGTCAAAGCCACCTGGCCAAATATGAAGATTGCCAACCAGATTCAGGTCACGGCTCCCGGTGCCGGCGGCGCCTGCGCTAACCTCGCTGCGGACGTGGCCGGATTGCTGCGCACGCCGATCGACTTCGACACCGACAGCTACACCCTGTCGTCGAGTGATCAGCAGGAGTTGACCCAGGTCGCGGACAGGCTGAAAGCCTGCCCCAACGCGAACATCGCGGTCAGCGGTTATACCGATGGCACCGGCAGCGACGCCATCAACCTGCCGTTGAGCAACAACCGCGCCAAGGCGGTCGTCGACTTCCTGTTGTCGAACGGCGTGCCCGGTAACCATGTCACCGCGCGAGGCCTCGGCGCTGCAGATCCGGTCGCGAGCAATGACACGTCGGATGGTCGCGCCCAGAACCGCCGCGTCGTGATCGTCATCAGCTAAGGAGGATGCGACATGGATTTCGTCTACCAATGGTTATGGTATCTGCTCGCTTTCGTGGTGGGCTCGGTGGTCGCGTGGTTGATCACGGTTATCTCGATTCACCGTACGAGCAAGGAAGAAGCCCTCGCGGCCCTTCCCGGCTCGCGTGAGATAGGAGCACGGTGATGCATGACATCAATTGGTGGCTTATGGCCGCAGGCTTTCTACTGGGGCTGTTGCTGACGTTCGCCTTTATGATTCGGCGGGTCGAGCGTGAGGTGCCGGTCTCTGCAGTCATGGGCCGAGGTACCGCGAGCGCGGCCGAACGCGCCGGCGGCCACGAGCCTTATGGCGCCGGGTCGGCGCGGGTTGGTGCCAGCGGCAGTGGGCCGGCGGGCTGGACGGTCAAGGGCAACGAGGAGTCGATGCTCTACCACACGCCCGACAGCCCCAACTACAACCGCATCGTCCACGACGTCTGGTTCAGGGACGAGGAATCCGCGCAGCGCGCCGGATTCACCCACTGGGGTAAGGAACATGCGACCGGCGGCACGGCGAAACTCGTCGGCGGTGCCGCGGCCACTGCGGCCGCGGCGGGGTTCGCCGGCGGCCACGAGCCTTATGGCGCGGGGTCGGCGCGGGTTGGTGCCAGCGGCAGTGGCCCGGCGGGCTGGACGGTCAAGGGCAACGAGGATTCGATGCTCTACCACACGCCCGACAGCCCCAACTACAAGCAGACCATCGCCGAAGTCTGGTTCAGGAACGAGGAATCCGCGCAGCGCGCCGGATTCACCCACTGGGGCAAGGGCAGGCAGAACTAGCGCCGCAATCCTGACCACTAGGTCAGCTTCGAGTGTTGTGCGAACGGACCACCGAAGGCTGCGCGGCGGCGTACGCCTAGCTGGCTCGCCTCGCTAAAGGAGGCTCAATGCGCTGGGCTGCACCATTCAGGGTGGCGGTGATGGGTGCGTTGATCGGCGACAGCACCACGTCCGGGCAGCCGGCCATCACCCAGGCCGTCAAGACAATGTTCCCGGGCGGGCGCATCCGAGTCCCGCGCCATAATTGACCTAATTGATCGGAACGATAGGAGAATCGCCGATGAAGTCGCACCGCTACTACAACGGGCTCAAGACCTTCCTGCTGCTTGTCTTGATGTCGGCCCTAATCGTGTTCATCGGGTCGTTGTTCCACAATAGGTCGATCCTGCTGTTTTCGATTCTGCTCGCGGTCGGCATGAACGTCTGGACCTATTTCAAGAGCGACACCCTGGCGCTGCGGGCCATGCAAGCGCAGCCGGTCAGCGAATCGCAAGCGCCGGCGATGTATCGCATCGTGAGCGAGTTGGCGGCCGACGCGCATCAGCCGATGCCGCGCTTGTATGTCAGCAACACCGCATCCCCGAATGCTTTTGCCACTGGACGCAGTCCCCGCCACGCCGCGGTATGCTGCACTGCCGGAATCCTGCAGATCCTTGACGAGCGAGAGTTGCGTGCGGTGCTAAGCCATGAGCTTTCGCACGTCTACAACCGCGACATCCTGCTTTCCTGCGTTGCGGGCGCGATGGCGGCGGTGATCTCCGGGATGGCGAACATGGCTTTCCTTGTCGGTCGGGGCGGCGGTAGCGGTGGTGGAGGACGCGCCAATCCGTTTGCGCTGCTGCTGGTCTCGCTGCTCGGACCAATCGCCGCGACGGTGGTGCGGCTGGCGGTATCACGGTCACGGGAATACCAGGCCGACGAGTCCGGAGCTAAGCTGTCCGGCGACCCGCTGGCGTTGGCCTCGGCGCTGCACAAGATCGCCGGTGGTGTCGAGGCGGCTCCGCTGCCGCCGGTGCCGCAGCTGGCAAGTCAGTCACATCTCATGATCGCCAACCCATTCCGGGCCCGCGACATGATGGGGAAGTTGTTCTCAACGCACCCGCCGATGAACGAGCGGATCGCCCGGCTGGAGGGGATGGCCCGCGGCTAAGACTTGACCGTAATGGGTCATGCTTGGCCGCACCGCCGGCCATCGATCCCACTGCCTGGCACTGGGATTCGGTTAGGTCCAGGGCACGCGCCGCCGCGGTCTGCCCCGTATGGTGAGGGCCATGGACGCGCCCGCGCCCGACCCAGGTGACGAACGCCCTGGTTTCGTCAGCCGCCGTCAGCTACTTAGGCTGGCCGGCAGCGTCGGCTTGGCGTCCACGGTCGGCGGCTGCTCAAGCAAACCGCGAATGGACTCCGTCCCGGCGTCCGCGACTGGCCCGCGGCCACCTTCTCCGAATCTTGCTGCGACGGGGGCAACCGATGCCAGCCTGACGACAAGCCCGCTATCTGGACCGACACCCCCGGCCCCAACGGCCCCGAGCATCACTTCGGCTCAGTTGCTATGCCGAGAATCTTGGGGCGCCCAATCCGCCCGCCCCGGAGGGAGGCGCCACACCATCACCCGTATGACCCTCCATCACGAGGCCGTGGTCCTCGGCGACAACCGCAATGCCCCAGGCCGCTTGCGCCAGGACCAGCGGTACCACCAAGACCAGCTGGGATGGATTGACATCGCGTATCACGTCGGCGTTGACCGCAACGGCAACATCTACGAACTGCGGAGCACCAAGATTGCAGGCGACACCGCGACAAACTACGACACAACAGGCCACTTTCTTGTTCTCTGCGAAGGGGACTTCGATCAAGAGGTCGTATCGGAGGCCCAGCTTCACGGAGCCGCTCTCGCGTTCGCATGGGCTGCCCAGAACTTTCAAATCGCGACAAGCACATTGGCGGGCCATCGGGACCTAGCCAAGACTTCTTGCCCAGGTGCGAATCTCTATGCCCACCTCGCCTCGGGTGACCTTAAACGCCGCATTGACGACCTGCTGGCCGCTGGCGGGGTGGATCTCCAGCGATTTTGCGGACCCGACGCTGCCGCAAGAGTCGCGGCTATCGAGGCGGGCAATTAATCCGCCGATTCTCAGCGGAGCTGCCGGGGTGGGCCACCAACTACGCCGCCGTACGCTTAGCCAACACGATGCTGCGCAAAGTGAAGGTCTAGACGCCGTACCGGAGTGACCCTCAAGTGTCGAAGTGCTCGCCGAAGGCGATCGGCTCACGCGTAAAGAGGTACGTCGCCCAGTTCAGCTTGGTGACGGTGCCGTCGGCCGCGCGAGTCACCCGCAGTTGCTCACCGCGCCACTGCCCGGAGACCGCGCGGTAGACGTCATCGGAGATCTTCTCGAACACCGACGGCGGAAGCCCGGCGGCCGCCGGCTCGTCGATGCGCGCCTGGAGCCGGCCCTTCTCCACCACCAACACGAAGGGATGGCCTTCCGAGAACCAGCGACCGAGGATGCCGCGCAGCTCGTCGGGCACCTCGGTGCCGGCCCGCCACGGCTCGTCCTCCGCTGGGTCGTGCTCGACCACGTGGTCGGCCAGCTCGATCGTCAGCGCGTCAGGCGCCGGCGTAACCGTGGCGTTCATCAGCGCGATGCCACCCGTGCCCGACTCGCGATGGGTGAAGACGCCGGTTTTGTAGCCGGGCATCGCGCCGGTGTGGCCGACCCAGGTACGACCGGTGGCCGAGCGTATGAGGAACAAGCCCAGCCCCATCGCGCCGGTCCAGACCTCGGCGTTGAGCAGGATCTGAGGCTGGCACATCTCCTCCATCGTGTCGGGGGAGAGCAGCTCCGAGGGCGGGTCGGCCACGAACGCCGACCACCGGGCCAGGTCGGCGGCCGTGCTGGCCAGGCCGCCGCACGGCGCCATCGCCTTGAGGTCAATGACCGGCTCCACCCGCGGGACGTCGTCGTACGGCGCGACGTAGTAGCCCGTCGCGCGGGGCCCGTCATCGAACCCGACCGTGGTACGCCGCAGCTCCAGCGGCTCGAGCAGCCGGGTACACAGCGACTCCTGCCAGGGCCGCCCGTCGAGCTCCTCGACCAGCTGGCCAAGCATCGCGTAGACGACGTTGGAGTAGTGCCAGCGCGCGTGGGGCTCCAGGACCCGTTCGACGTCGTCGAAGTCGCGACGGAGCTCCTTGGCGTCCGGCTGCTCCAGCGTCTCCCAGACGTCACCAAGGGGCTCGCGGGCCATCCCCGAGACGTGGGCGAGGCACTGCCGGACGGTGATCGGGTGGGACACTTCCGGGACGTGGTCGCCGAGCAGGTCGTCGAGGGCGAGCCGCCCCTCGTCGCGCAGCTGCATGACCATCACCGCGATGAAGGTCTTGGTGTTGGAGCCGACCAGGAACTGGTCGTCCGGCCCGGGCGCGTGGTCGCCGTCCAGGTCCGCGACGCCGATCCCGTCGCCCCAGGCGAGCCCGCCCCCGCGGCACACCGCGGCATAGAGACCCGGGACCCGTCCCTCGCGCTGCTTGCCGAGAGCCATGCGTCGAAGGCACCGGGTCGTGGTGTCCAGAAGTGGGCTCATGGCCCGAATCTAGCGTCTGGCGCTGTTTTTGACAGTCGTCGGAGATGCGAGAGAGGTCCCTGCCAGGCCCTGCCGGGATGCTCCAGTTGTTTGGTGTTAGCACCAAGTACGGCCGACGTTGGGGCGCTCCACAGTTCCACACGGCCCTGGGCAGGTGCACACTTGTGGCATGCAGGTATGTGAGCTCACCGCCGTCGCGATCGCAGCGCCCCTGCCGCCGCCGTGGCCGTTACGCCGGCGCCGGGCTCATGCGTCGACGTCACAGCGGCTGGCGTGAGCGTGCCCGCCGGCGGGCCTGAGCCCGAGCCGCGCCGCCTGCTGAACGGCATCTCGGACGTACGCGCGTTCTTTCACACCAACGCCGTGCCGCTGTACTTCATCTCGCCGACCCCGTTCAACCTGCTAGGTATCGACCGCTGGGTACGAAACTTCTTCTACCTGACGTACTTTGACTCTTTTGAGGGCGCACATTCGCGCGTGTTCGTGCCCCGGCGCCGCGACCGCATTGATTTCGGGTCCATGGGGGATGTGTGCAACCACCTCCTGCGTGATCCCGAGACACTCGAGTTCATCGCGCGACGAGGGCCCGGTGGCAAGGCCTGCTTCGTGATGCTTGACGAGGAGACCCAGGCCCTCGCGCGCCAGGCGGGGCTCGAGGTCATGCACAACCCGGCCGAGCTGCGCCATCGCCTGGGCTCCAAGATCGTCATGACGCGCCTAGCCGACGAAGCGGGCGTGCCCAGCGTGCCTAACGTGATCGGGCGGGCTGGCTCCTACGACGAGCTGTCGGCGCTCGCGCAGAGCGCCGGGCTGGGAGATGACCTCGTCGTCGAGGCCGCTTATGGCGACGCCGGCTCGGGGACGTTCTTTGTGCGCGGTCAGCGCGACTGGGACCATTGCGCCGGTGACCTGGTCGAGCAGGAAGTCAAAGTCATGAAGCGCATCCGCAATGTCGAGGTGGTCCTCGAGGGTGCCGTGACCCGCCACGGCACCGTGGTCGGCCCCGCGATGACGAGTCTCGTCGGTTACCCGGAGCTGACTCCGTACAAGGGCGCCTGGTGCGGCAATGACGTCTGGCGCGAGGTGCTGCCGCCCGCACAGACGCACGCCGCGCGAGAGATGGTAGGAAAGCTGGGCGAGGTCCTGCGCCGCGAGGGCTACCGCGGCTACTTCGAGGTGGACCTGTTGCACGACCTGGACTCCGACGAGCTCTACCTCGGCGAGGTGAACCCGCGCCTCAGCGGCGCGAGCCCGATGACGAACTTGACCACCGAGGCCTACGCCGACATGCCGCTGTTCCTTTGCCACCTGCTCGAGTACATGGACGTGGAGTATGAGCTCGACGTCGACGAGATCAACTCGCGCTGGGAGCGGGGCTATGGCGAAGACGAGGTCTGGGGTCAGCTGATAATGTCGGAGACCTCGCAGGATGTTGAGCTCTTCACCGCGACCCCACGCACAGGTGTGTGGCGCCTCGACGAGAACGGGCGCATCTGCTTTGCGCGCCAGGGCAACGACTGGGCCACGCTGCTCGACGAGTCCGAGGCCTTCTACATGCGTGTCGCGGCGCCTGGCGACTTACGCTGCGAGGGAGCCCAACTCGGCGTGCTCGTCACCCGCGGGCACCTGCAGACCGACGATTACCAGCTCACTGAGCGCTGCCGGCGCTGGGTCGCAGGCATTAAGACGCAGTTCGCCTCAACACCCCTGACGCCGGCCACGCCGATCGTCCCGCGGCTCGTCGCCCGAGCGTGAGCAGCGACTGCACGACCCCAGATCCTGACGTGGAGTCGGTGGCCGGCAGATCTATGGCTGTGACCATGCATATATTCGGTGGAGTCACCGCATCGTTTGCTGACGCATTTTGCGTCAAGGCTTTCTTAGGCGGCGGATCAAACCCAGGATTCCGGCCGCCACAAAGGGGACCGGGGAGAGCGTGGCGATCAGTGCGCTTTTGCAACCGACTAGCGGCTTGCTCCGAAGCCCGGTAACAAAATCGGCTCCATCACTAACCAGTCCAACCGTTGCCCAGCGTTGCAATTCGCCTTCCTCGCCGCGTGCCCAGGCCGCACAGGCACCAGAGCCGAGAACCACATCACGGATCCCAATAGTCCGCATGAGTAGTGTTTCTGTCCCGGATCCTGGCGAAAAGATCCGGCTCGGCGCGAGGATCATCGCCGCTCCCACGGCGACGCGGGCCGCCGCGACCAGCACCAAGGTCGTGGTCGATGCCTTGGCCCTTTCGCGCATCACGGCTCGACCCTACTCACCCTGTGCGTCTTTCAGCGGTCGCGCTACGCCGCACGTTTGCTGCACCGATCCCGCGTTCCACAGACAGTCATAACCCGATGCCTCTGCGTCTGAGGCTGACGCAGCATCCCGATTTCCCGCACGGCGTTGGGCCCCGTGCCAGACTGGGTTTGCCCGCTACGCGGCGGGCTGGACTCAGGTGAAATAGGGAGCAGTGTGGGTTTGCCTGTGTCATTCCAGCCGGGATGGCTTAGATGCGGTCGCATCGACGCCGTCGCTATCCGCGCCAGCGTGCGGCCCGGTTGTTCAGTAGGACGCAGATGTCCGAGGTGACGCAGGCCGTGGAGCCCCCGGCGCACGAGCACGAGGCGCCGCGTGACTATGACGCGTTTTTGTCGTATACGCATGGGGATCGGCCGGTGGTGTCGGGGCTTCAGAAGGGCTTGCACCATATTGGGCGGCGGTTGGGGCAGTTGCGGGCGTTGCGGGTGTTTCGTGATGACACCGATTTGACGGCCAGCCCGGATTTGTGGGGCCGCATCACCAATGCGCTGGATCGGTCGCGGTTTTTTGTTGTGACGCTCTCGCCGGGGGCCGCGGCGTCGTCTTGGGTCAACGAGGAGGTCAGTTACTGGTTGGAGCACCGGGGCCGCGAGCAGTTGATGATGGTGCAGGCCGCCGGGACGCTGCAGTGGGATGCCGCCAACGCCTGTTTTGACCCGCACGTCTCGGATGCGGCTGTACCGGTGTTGACCACGCCGGGGGTGTTGCCGGCCGAGCCGCTGTATATCGATGTCAGCGCCGATGCCCCATGGGATTACCGGGCGCCGGTGTTTCGGGAGAAGATCACCGCGCTGGCCGCGCCGATTCACGGCAAACCCAAAGACCAGCTGGCCAGCGACGATCTGCGGGAGCAGCGGCGGTTCCGCCGGCTGCGGGCCGCCGCGATCGCCGGGCTGGTGGTGCTGACCGTGATCGCACTCATCGGCGCGGTCATCGCCGCCGCGCAGCGACACGAAGCCGTCCGGCAGCGCCAGGAGGCGATCCGACAGCGCGACCAGGCGATCGCCAAACGGCTGGACACCGAGGCCGACGACATGCTGGCCGGCACCAACTCCGGCGGTGACCCGCGGGCGTTTCAGGAGGTCCTGGCCGCCCGGGCGATCCAGCCCCGACCTAACAACGGCCCGCTGCTGCACGGCCTGGCGGTGCGCGCCAACACCCTCAAAGTGGTCAACACCGGCGCCGCGGTGCGCGTGGCGCTCAGCCCCGACGGCCACCTGGTTGCCACCGGCGGTGCTGACCACACGGTGCGGTTGTGGGACGCCAACACCGGCCAACCCGTCGGAGCGCCGCTGACCGGGCACACCGGCGAGGTGTGGAGCGTGGCGTTCAGCCCCGACGGGCACCGGCTGGTCTCCGGCAGCCTCGACCACACGGTGCGGTTGTGGGACGCCGACACCGGTCGGCCGATCGGCGCGCCGCTCACCGGGCACACCGATGACGTGTATGGGGTGGCGTTCAGCCCCGACGGGCACCGGATCGCCTCCGCCAGCAGATATCCAGATGACACCGTGCGGTTGTGGGACGCCGACACCGGCCAGCCGATCGGCGCGCCGCTCACCGGGCACACCGACTCGGTGACCAGTGTGGCGTTCAGCCCCGATGGGCACCGGCTGGCCAGCGGCAGCCTCGACGACACCGTGCGGTTGTGGAACACCGACACCGGCCAGCCGATCGGCGCGCCGCTAACCGGGGAAAGCGACGCTGGGGTGTCCAGCGTGGCGTTCAGCCCGGACGGGCACCGGCTGGCCGCTGGCACCGACGAGAGCGTGCTCCTGTGGGAGGCCGACACCGGCCAACCCATCGGCACGCCCCTGACCGGGCACAACAATCTTGTGGAGAGCGTGGCGTTCAGCCCCGACGGACATCGCCTCGCCTCTGGCAGCGACGACGACACGGTGC
>NZ_DASPSP010000058.1:0-6733 GCF_035623875.1 Mycobacterium sp.
ACGTCCTGCCAGGACTCCGGCGGCGGCCAGCGCGTGGTAGCCGCCGATAATGTCCGTGGCCCGGTGCAGGCCGAGGTCCTGCAGCGCGGCCGCCGCGAGGCTGGACGTATAGCCCTCTGAGCAGAGGATCACCCACTCCACGTCGTCGCTGACGGCCTGCGGCAGTCGGGCGTCGCTGGTCGGGTCGCACCGCCACTCCAGCACGTTGCGTTCGATGACTAAGGCCTTGAGGGCGTCGGGCACCTCCCCTTCACGCGTGCGCTGCGCCTGCGGCCGGATATCGACGATCAATGCGCCGCGGTCCAGCGCGGCGGGCACCTGGTCGGCAGTCAGCCGGCGCAACCGGGCCCGGGCCGAGTCCAGTACCTGATCGATGCGGCTCATAGATTTTCCGGCTGGTCGGTCAACTCGGTGCGCCGCCGGCGCAAGGTGTGTTGCTCGGTGACCTCGTAGTACGACATCACGGTCAGCGGTGGCGAATACACATGCACGCTCAGCGTGGAGCCGGCCGAAGACGGCCCGGAAACGGCACCGGCGGTCGGAGCCCACACCACGTCGTGTACCCAGCCCAAGGGGAACCCGGCCTGGTCGCCGGCCTCGAGACGACGGCGCCGCAACCGCTCGCCGTCCCAGCGGAATTCATCGAGCGACCCGGACAACAGCGTCAGCGCGCCCAGCGATCCGCCGTGGTCGTGTAACTCCGTGGGATGCCCGGGCGCCCAGCTGATCAGCCAGATATCGACTTCGTCGTCACCATGCAGCAGGGCGAACCAGCGGTCGTCGCTGGGTACGCCACCCGGCGGGACCAGGTGGTCGTAGCGCCCGCGAAGCACCTCGTCGCTGGTTTGGTCGGTGATGTGCAACAGGTCGGCCAGCCGCAGCCGGGTGGGGCCGGACACCGACCGGACGGGCGAGGGGCGGGACAGGACGAGATCAGCAACAAGGTTTGCGGAAACCATGCAAGAACTCCAGAACGAACGAGCGGACGAGGGGGCGGCGGCAAGTCAGCGCCGACAACACTCCCAAAATCCAGTTCGCTGGGTCACGGCAGTCAGTGTTGCATAGATTGACGGGGTGCGCTGGCGCCCCTGTCGCCCCCTGCTGTGGAGCATGGTTGTCCTCGCGGCCGTCGTGTCGGCGCCGGCGGCCTGCTCGGCCGATCATGACGCGGCCGCGCCGTCGGTGTCCCCACCGCCCGCTTCTCGTCCCTCATCGGCATCGCCCGCCGCCCGTCCGGGCCTCTCGCCCAGCGGGGTGACCACCCGCGTTGACGTGCCCGCACAGTCGACCGAGGAAGAGTACTTTCAGGCCTGTCACGCTGCGAAGACGTGGATGCAGGACCGACCCGGCGATCCGCAGGCATTGGTCGAGGCGTATCTGGCCGCCGTTCAGGCACCGCAGGCCACCGGGGCCGGCACCTGGAACGTCCCGTGGGCAGGGCTGAGCCCGGCGCGGCAGGCGGCGGTGATCGTGGCGGCGCACGCAGCCGCCGCCGACGAATGCGGCTGAGCTGAGGACCGGCCGGGGATTGAATCACGCCGGGCGAAATTCCGGACCGGGCGCGTGGGATGGCACTTCGTCGACAACGGCCGACGGCCACAGACCAGAGCGTGCCGACTGGCCGACCGGCCCGGAATCCATTTCTTCCGATATTCTCAGCACTTGAAGCTCAGCTTTGGGATACACAATGGAAATTCCCAGTGTTTTTCCAGTTTTTCCGGTACATAATTGCCGCGAACGGCTTTGGCTCACGCAACCTGTTTACGCAGGCCCACCTGCCGTATTGAAGTCGTTAAAAGCCCTTAGAGCGGTTGCAGCCAGCGCTCGACATAATTACCTTCGATGCCATGCCAACATTTAATGTGAACACCGTCGACTGGGATGAGCTCTACAACGGAGAGGCGTCCTACGCCCCCGGAAACCCCGGCTGGAATATCGGTGGATTGCAACCCGAAATCGCAGCCCTGGAACGTCAACGGCGTTTCCGCAGCCCGGTTCTCGACTCCGGCTGTGGCGTCGGCGCCACGACATTGGCGCTCGCCGAAAAAGGATATGACGTCATCGGCCTTGATCTTTCCGCCAGCGCCATCGAGCAAGCCAAGCGCGCCGCCGCCGACCGTGGTCTGGACGCCAAATTCGGCGTCGCCGACCTCTCGAAAACGACCGGCTACGACGGCTACTTCGCCACCGTCATCGACGGACTGGTCTTTCACTGCCTGCCCGAGAAGCTCCGCGACGGATACATCGAATCGAACGCACGGGCGCTGCAGCCCGGCGGGAAATTCTTTGCCTTGGTTTTCTCCACCGATGCGTTCCCGCCAAACGCCGACTTCGGACCACGGCCCTTCACTGAGACGCAACTGCGTGAGATCGTCGGCAGGTACCTCGTCGTCGACGAGGTACGGCCTGCGCGGGCGTGGATCAACGTGCCCAGGATGCTGCCGGACGGTTTCGAATACCGCAATGTGACGATCGGGTCCGATGGCCGCGCGCAGCTGCCGTCGCTGCTGGTGAGCGCCCACCGCAGCTGATTCCCCCGAGGGTTCGACAGTCGCTGTCGGGTGCCTGCCGAACCCTCCTCGCGGATGCGGGTTCGGCGCTCCACAGCGCCACAGGCGGGCAGCGTGCGGGGCGGGGAACAATGACCCCATGGCCGACTCGGATGCTCATCGCGCCGGCGATTCGTTGCGCCCACGGGTCGCGCTAGCGCTTGGCAGCGGCGGCGCACGCGGATACGCCCATATCGGGGTGATCCACGAGCTGCGTGACCGCGGGTACCAGATCGTCGGGATCGCCGGTTCGTCTATGGGCGCACTCGTTGGCGGATTAGAGGCGACGGGACGGCTCGACGAGTTCGCCGACTGGGCGCGGTCATTGACTCAACGCGCCATCTTGCGGCTGCTGGATCCGTCGATCAGCGCGGCGGGTGTGCTGAGAGCCGAAAAAATCCTCGACGCAGTGCGCGACATCCTCGGCGCGGCCACCATCGAGCAACTGCCGCTCCCCTACACCGCGGTCGCGACCGACCTGTTGGCCGGCAAGTCGGTGTGGCTGCAGCGCGGGCCGGTCGACGAGGCCATCCGGGCGTCGATTGCCATCCCCGGGGTGATCGCGCCGCATGTGGTCGACGGGCGACTGCTCGCCGACGGCGGGATCCTCGATCCGCTGCCGATGGCGCCGATCGCCGCGGTCAACGCCGATCTGACTATCGCGGTCAGCCTGTCTGGCAGCGAGACCGGCGCCGACCCCAAGCCGGAGCCCCGGCCCACGACCGAGTGGCTGAACCGCATGGTGAGCAGCACCTCCGCGCTGTTCGACACCGCTGCCGCGCGTTCGCTGCTCGACCGGCCCACCGCGCGGGCGGTGCTCAACCGGTTCGGCGTCGGGGACTCCGAATCCGACATCGATGCCGACCTCCATAAAGAACCCGAGGAACCCGGCGTACCGAAGCTCGGCGGATTCGAAGTGATGAACCGCACCATCGACATCGCCCAGGCCGCGCTGGCCCGCCACACCCTGGCCGCCTACCCACCTGACTTGCTGATCGAGGTGCCGCGGTCGGCCTGTCGCGGCTTGGAGTTCCACCGTGCGGCCGAGGTGATCGACGTCGGCCGCGCGTTGGCCGCCCACGCACTGGACACTCTGGCCGCAGCACCTTCTGAGCGAACGGACTAGCCATGGCACGAGCGACTTCACCCGACGCCCCGGCACCGGACCGACCGTGGCGACGCCCCGGTGCAGCCCGCTACGCGCTCCAGCGCCTCCGCAGTCTCACGCGATCGCCGGCCGACGTCTATCCGGCACAGCCAACCGCGCTGGTGATCGACAACAACGTGGCGGTACCCACTCGTGACGGAACCGTGCTGCGCGTCAACGTGTATCGCCCACCCGACAGCGGCCCGTTCCCGGTCCTGCTGTGCGCACATCCCTACGGCAAGGACAACCTTCCGACCAAAAAGAAGCGCGGCCGCGGTTATTCGGTGTCCATCCAGTACCGGGTGCTGCGCCAACCGGCGCCGCCGCGCTTTTCGGACCTGACCGGCTGGGAGGCTCCCGACCCGGTGTGGTGGGCGGCGCACGGGTTCGCGGTGGTCAATTGCGATCTGCGCGGCGCCGGCCGATCCGAGGGAGTGTGCTCACTGCTTTCCGACCAGGAAGCCGAGGATGTCTTCGACTTGATCGAGTGGGCTGCGGCGCAACCGTGGAGCAGCGGCGCGGTGGGCATGATCGGGGTCTCCTACCTTGCCATCTCGCAGTGGAAGGCCGCGGCCCTGCGACCGCCGCACCTCGCGGCGATCGTCCCGTGGGAGGGATTCACCGATGCCTACCGCGACTTCGCCCGCACCGGCGGCATCCGTGAGACCGGCTTTCTCAAGATGTGGAGCCGCGGTCTGAGGGCCGCGAGGCTGAAATACACCCTGAACGAGGAAAGCGCCAAAAGACCGTTGCGCGACGAGTGGTGGCAGGCGCTGGCACCCGACTTGCCGAAAATCGAAGTGCCGGCACTGATTTGTGGCAGTTTCTCCGACAACAATCTGCACAGCCGCGGGTCGGTGCGCGCCTTCGAGCAGATCAGCTCGCCTCAACGCCATCTCTACACCCACCGTGGTGGCAAGTGGGCGACGTTCTATTCGCAGTCGGCGCTGGATACGCAGTTGGCGTTCCTCGACCGGCATCTCCGCGGCGGGACGGGCACGCCGCAGCCGAGGGTCCGTCTGGAAGTTCGTGAAGACCGCGACCACATCGTCGAGGTCCGCGATGAAACCAGCTGGCCACTCGAGTCGACAAGCTGGACGGCGCTTTACCTCGGCGGTGCCGGACTGGGTAGCGGCGCGCCTGAACAAGCTGGCTCAATAACGTTCGATACCCGTTCCGGCGGAGCGCGATTCGGCTGGACGCTGGATGCCGACACCGAAATCACCGGACCGATGGCGATGCGACTGTTCGTCGAGGTGCAGGGCAGCGACGACGTGGACCTTTTCGTCGGTGTCGAAAAGTGGCGTGGCCGAGAGTATGTGCCGTTCGAAGGTTCTTACGGCTTCGGGCGCGATCGAATCACGAGCGGGTGGTTGAAGGCATCCATGCGGGCACTCGACGAAGCCCACTCCCGGCCGTTCGAACCGGTGCCGACCCTGGACCGGCGTCACCCCGTGCAACCGGGGCAGATCGTGCAGGTCGACATCCCGCTCGGGCCGTCGGCGACGTTGTTCCGGGCCGGCGAGCAGCTTCGGCTTGTCGTCGCGGGTCGGTGGTTGTGGCCCCGCAACCCTCTTACCGGCCAGTTCCCGTCGGCTTACGAGCCCGGCCCGCGCTGCAGATGCACGCTGCATTGGGGCCCGGATCACGCTGCCCGACTGCTTGTTCCGGTGATCGGCTAGGCCGGGCCGACGCCGAGGAAGGCGGCGACGCCGGCCGCCTCGCGCCGGCCCTGCGCACGCCCGGCCTCTGCCGAGCCGATGCGGCAGCGTGGATCCAGCGGGTTGGGCCCGAAGGCTGCCAGCGACTTGTGGTCGGCGAATATACCCAACGCGGTACCACGAAACGCCGCGATCTCGGCGACCGGTCGGGCACCGAACGGCGACGGCGCCGACACGCCCGCGGGTACCAGCACCACGGCCGTGTCGCAGTCGTCGGCGACGTCCAGGTTGATTGCGCTGCCGATGCCGCCGTCCATGTAACGCCGGTCCCCGATCGTCACCGGCGGCCATGCTCCGGGTACCGCGCAACTGGCGGCCACCGCGTCGACCAGCTTGACACCCGAATCACGTTCGAACACAACGAGTTCACCGTTCGCGATGTCGATGGCGGTCACCCGCAGCACCCGGTCGGGCCAGAGATGCGTCGGCAGTCGCTGGGCGACCACGTAGTGCCGGACCGGTTCGGCCACGGTTTCGGCCGCCAGCGCGACCGCCCCGATCCGTTGCCGCTTCTGCGCCACCGTGGTGTCGGGTTGCGACAAGGCGGCCAGGAAGAGGTCGATGATGGCGTCTACCCCGACGCCGGGATCGATTTCCGCCGAGATTTCCTGGACTTGCCGCGCGAACAGGTCTTCGATACTCAAGCCACTGCTGATCTGTGCCACCACCGCCGAACCGGCCGACGTACCCACCAGCACATCGGAATCCAGCAGCGCCCGTGCCGCGGCAGGCGATTCGTCCGCGATCCCCTGCAGAACGCCTGTCTCCCAAGCGATTCCAGCCACACCACCGCCGCCGAGCACCAGCGCCCGTTTGATCGTCACGTTTTAGCCCGCTACACCGGTGTGTGCTGGGCGGCCTGAGCCGCCGCACTCAAGTCCTCGAGATGCAGCTGGTGTCGGGGCGGATCCGGGAGCACCAGGTCGCGGCTGATCTGCAACCCGGCGTCGGCGTGGACCAGCTCTCCTGGTTCGATGAGGCGCCATCGCGGGTGATCGTCCATCTGTTCAGTGGCGAACACCACCGACGGTTGGCTGCGTAGATGCTCGGAGTGGGCGCGAATCCGCTTGCTGCGCAGATGAAATTGGGCGTCCGGCGGGGTTTCGCGGCGGTCCGATACGTACAACTCGTGGGTGTCCGGGTAGCGCAGCGCCCACATATCGGTGGCCGTGCTGAGCAGCAGGTTGACCGCGTAGATCGGCACGTTGGCGGCCAGCCAACCTAGGGCGTCGACCAAACCGGCCGTCACATCCCCGCCATGCGCCCGGATCGATGCGGTGATCAACGCGAACACCCGCTCGGAGTCGGTCTGCCCC
>NZ_DASPSP010000060.1:0-8161 GCF_035623875.1 Mycobacterium sp.
TCGTCGCTTCGTGGCCGAGACGATGCTCGATATATACGAACAACAACGCGTCGCAACCAGCATCGTGCTCCGCGGTATCGCCGGTTTCGGGTCGCGCCGCCACTTTCGAACGGACCAGTCCCTGAGCCTGTCAGAGGACCCCCCAGTCGCGGTGATCGCGGCGGACACCAAACCTGTCATCGACGGGTTGCTCGAATCCGTTCTGGCCGTGAACAAGCGCGGACTGATCAGCCTGGAGCGTGCCCGGTTGCTGCATGACGACATCCATACTGTCGAACTGTCTGATCAATATCACGAGGCCACAAAACTCACGATCTACGTCGGCCGCAAGGAGCGGGTCTACGACGTGCCCGCCTTCGTCGCGGTGTGCGATCTGCTCTACCGGCGCCAACTCGCGGGGGCATCGGTCTTCTTGGGCGTCGATGGCACCATTCGTGGCCAGCGGGAACGAGCGAAGTTTTTCGGCCGAAACCCCGACGTGCCGATGATGATCATCGCCGTCGGCAGCGGCGAGCGGATCGGCCGGGTGCTGCCCGAGATTGGCGGGCTCCTGAGGCGCCCCCTCGTCACGCTCGAACGGGTCCGGGTGTGCAAGCGCGACGGCCAACTCTTGGAACGACCACACGCTCTGCCCGGAACCGACGAACACGGCTTGGCTCTTTGGCAGAAGTTGATGGTCTACTCCTCGGAATCCGCACGCTTCGACGGCATGCCGATACACCGTGCGCTGATCCAACGACTCCGGGAACACGAATCGTCACACGGGGCAACCGTGTTGCGCGGAATCCGGGGCTTCCACGGTGACCACGCTCCGCACGGTGACAAGCTGTTCTCGTTGGGCCGGCATGTCCCGGTCGTGACCATCATCATCGACACCCCGAACAACATCGCCGCGTCCTTCGACGTAGTCGATGAAATCACTCGCGAACAAGGCCTGGT
Source organism: Mycobacterium sp. (assembly GCF_035623875.1). Classification (GTDB taxonomy): domain Bacteria; phylum Actinomycetota; class Actinomycetes; order Mycobacteriales; family Mycobacteriaceae; genus Mycobacterium. Next base: position 940 of record NZ_DASPSP010000060.1, read on the forward strand.
GACGAGCGAGATGGTGCCCGCGCTGGCCGCCGACGGCGACGACGGCAGCGGGGGAGCACGGATGGCCCACCACCAGTACTAGAAAGACGCGACGGGTCGCTGGCAACGACGCGTGCTGTGGACTGTCTCGCAACTGGGGATAACCGGTCACCATCTCGCATCTACAGCGGCGCGGTGTATATCCGCGTCGGTGCGCTGCCGCAGGGTGGCCGCATGACGATGTTGACGCGGGCGGAAATCGGAGCGCTCGGTGAGCAGCTGGCCACCGATCACCTGACCGGGCTGGGGCTGCGGATCCTGAGCCGCAACTGGCGCTGCCGGTACGGCGAGTTGGATGTGATCGCCGTCGACCCGACGACGAACACTGTGGTGTTCGTCGAGGTCAAGACCCGCACCGGCGACGGTTTCGGCGGTCTGGCACACGCGGTGACCGAGCGGAAGGCGCGCCGACTGCGTCGGCTGGCCGCGATCTGGCTGGCCAGTCAAGAGCAACGCTGGGCGGCCATCCGCATCGACGTGATCGGCGTGCGCATCGGCCGGCGTCGCACTCCGGAAATCACCCACCTGCAGGGAATCGGCTGATGGCGCTGGGGCGCGCGTTTTCGGTCGCGGTGCTGGGATTGGACGGCGAGATCGTCGAGATCGAAGCCGATATCACCTCGGGCCTGCCGGGTGTGCACCTGGTGGGTCTGCCTGACGCTGCATTGCAGGAGTCGCGAGACCGGGTCCGCGCAGCGATCACCAACTGCAACAACCGCTGGCCCATGTCCCGCCTCACGCTGGCACTTTCACCGGCAACGCTGCCGAAGATGGGCTCGGTCTATGACTTGGCGCTGGCGGCTGCGGTGTTGTCGGCGCAGCGGAAGACGCCGTGGCGACAGCTGGAGGCAGCCGTGGTGCTGGGCGAATTGGCTCTCGACGGACGGGTTCGGCCGGTGCGCGGGGTATTGCCGGCCGTGCTGGCGGCCAAGGGTGAGGGATGGAAAGCCGCGGTGGTTCCGGTGGAGAACCTGCCTGAAGCCAGCCTGGTCGACGGCATCGAGGTCTGGGGCGTGCGCACCTTGGCGCAGCTACAGGCCTGGCTCAGCGGATCGGCGCAGCTCGATGAGCGGATCAGCGGGGTCGTTCCGGAGGCTGAGCCGTCTGCGGATCTGGCCGACGTCGTGGGGCAGACCCAGGCCCGCTTCGCCGTCGAGGTGGCCGCCGCCGGGGCGCATCACCTGATGCTCACCGGCCCGCCGGGTGTGGGTAAAACGATGCTGGCGCAACGTCTTCCGGGGCTTCTTCCATCACTTTCTGACAGCGAGTCGTTAGAGGTCACCGCTATTCACTCGGTGGCCGGCCTGCTGTCGGATGCCACGCCGCTGATCACCCGGCCGCCGTTCGTTGCGCCGCATCACAGTTCCAGCGTCGCGGCGCTGGTTGGCGGTGGCTCGGGAATGGCCCGGCCGGGCGCCGTCAGCCGGGCGCACCGCGGGGTTCTTTTTCTCGACGAATGCGCAGAGATTGGCGTCAGCGTATTGGAGGCATTGCGAACGCCGTTGGAGGACGGTGAGATTCGCCTTGCCCGCCGAGACGGGGTGGCATGCTATCCGGCCCGCTTTCAATTAGTTATGGCCGCCAACCCGTGTCCCTGCGCCCCGGCGGATCCGCGTGACTGCATCTGCGCGGCAGCGGTCAAACGCCGCTATCTGGGCCGGTTGTCGGGGCCGTTGCTGGATCGCGTCGACTTGCGAGTCGAAATGCATCCGGTGCGGATGAGTGCGTTCGCGACCACCGAGGCCGAGTCGACGGCTCAGGTGCGGAGCAGGGTGGCATTGGCCCGTGATGCGGCAACCGAGCGGTGGCGCCCCCATGGATTTCGCACCAACGCCGAGGTCAGCGGAACGCTGCTGCGACGCCGGTTCCGGCTTGGCTGTGCGGCGATGCAGCCGTTGCGCAGCGCGCTGGAACGGGGTCTGCTCAGTATCCGGGGCGTCGATCGCACGCTGCGAGTCGCTTGGACATTGTCCGATCTGGTGGGTCGCACGTCGCCCGGGCGCGATGAGGTGGCCATCGCATTGAGCTTCCGTCAACCCGGAGCCGCACGATGACCGAGCTGACGTTGCGAGCATGGGCCTACCTGTCCCGGGTGGTCGAGCCGCCCTGCGCTCAACTCGCGGCCCTGGTGGATCAAGCGGGGCCGGTAGAAGCGGCCGACCGAGTGCGGCAGGGGCAGGTCGATGACGTCTTGGCCCGTCACACTGAGGCAAGGCGCGAAATCGACAGGGCGGCAGATGATCTCGAACTGCTTGCTCGCCGCGGCGGTCGGCTGATCACGCCCGACGACGATGAGTGGCCGATCCTGGCGTTCACCGCGTTCGGCGGCGACGCAGTCGCGGTGAAGCCACAGGGCAGACCGCCGCTGGTGTTGTGGGCAATCGGGCCGGCACGGCTGGATGAGACGGCGCAGCGGGCGGCAGCCGTTGTCGGAACGCGGGCGGCGACCAGCTATGGCGAGCAGGTGGCTGCCGACCTGGCGGCCGGGCTGGCCGAGCAGGACGTGGCGGTGGTTTCCGGCGGGGCTTACGGCATCGACGGCGCGGCCCACCGCGCGGTACTGGCTGCGCAGGGCGTCACTGTCGCAGTCTTGGCGGGAGGTCTTGATATCCCTTATCCCGCTGGACATTCCGGGTTGCTGCATCGTATCGCCAGCAGCGGATTGTTGGTCACCGAATACCCGCCGGGGGTGCGACCGGCACGGCACCGGTTCCTGACGCGCAACCGTTTGGTCGCCGCATTCGCCGGAGCGGCGGTGGTGGTGGAGGCCGGTTTGCGCAGCGGCGCGGCAAACACCGCCGCGTGGGCACGAGCGTTGGGCAGGGTGGTGGGCGCGGTGCCCGGGCCGGTCACCTCGTCGGCGTCGACGGGATGCCACGCTTTGCTGCGCGCCGGCGCCGAGGTTGTCACCCGCGCAGGGGACATCGTCGAGCTGGTGGGCCGGGTTGGTGAGCTGGCGCCCGAGCAGCCTCACCCGGCAACGCCGCTGGACGGGCTCAGCGACGACGAGCTGCAGGTTTATGAGGCGCTGCCGGGGCGCGGGGTCGCGACGGTCGACGAGATCGCCGTCGCCGCCGCGTTGGAGCCGGCGCGCATCCTGGCGCCGCTGGCGATGCTCGAGGTCGCCGGTCTGGCCGAGCGACACGACGGCCGCTGGGGCATCATCCGCAATCGCAGCCCGACACCGTGACGGCGGTGGCTCGTATAGTCGACGGGGTCAGCTGTGAAGGGGAGGAACTGCGTGGCCGGTCGACCAGTGCACACCTTCGAAGTGGTGCGCAGCGAAGAAGTCACGTCGCACATGGTCCGGGTTGTGCTCGGCGGCAGCGGGTTTGACACATTCACACCGAGCGAATTCACCGACTCCTACGTCAAGCTGGTAGTCGTCGACGACGACGTCGATATGGCCGGCCTGCCCCGTCCGTTGACGCTGGACAGTTTTGCCGACCTGCCGGCCGCCAAGCAGCCGGTGGTGCGGACGCTTACCGTACGGCGTGCCGACCCGGCTGCCCGCGAGATCGCCATCGACGTCGTCGTGCACGGCGAGCACGGCACGGCCGGACTGTGGGCCGCAAGCGCCGAGCCCGGCCAACCGGTGTACCTGATGGGGCCCGCTGGCGCCTACGCACCGGATCCAGCCGCCGACTGGCACCTGCTGGCTGGCGATGAGACCGCCGTGCCCGCCATTAGTGTTGCGCTTGAAGCGTTGCCCGCCAACGCAATTGGCCAAGTGTTCATCGAGATCGCCGGGCCCGAGGAGGAAATCCCGCTGATTGCACCGGACGATGTCCAGATCAATTGGATTTACCGCGGTGGGCGAGCCGATCTGATCGGTGAGGACAGAGCCGGCGACCACGCGCCGTTGATCGAGGCGGTCACGTCCGCCCCGTGGCTTCCCGGGCAGGTGCACGCCTTCATCCACGGCGAAGCGCAGGCGGTCATGCACAACCTTCGGCCCTATATCCGCAAAGACCGCGAAGTGGCGGCGAAGTGGGCGTCGATCTCGGGTTACTGGCGGCGCGGTCGCACCGAGGAGACGTTCCGGCAGTGGAAGAAGGAACTCGCGGCTGCCGAAGCGGCGGCCGGCGCAGCCGACTGATCGCCAACTGGCATTCTGGCGGTCATGGCATTTGGGGACTACCAGTTCGAGATCTACTTGCAGGGCCTCTCCGGAGTGGTGCCGTTGTTGCCGATGGCCCATGCCGAACTGGAGGCCAAGGCCGCGGCGGCGCTGCCACCGTGGGTGTGGTCGTATGTCGCCGGCGGCGCCGGCGATGAGCGCACGCAGCGGGCCAATTGCACCGCCTTCGAAGGTTGGGGGCTGATGCCCCGGATGTTCGTCGGCGCCAAGGAACGTGACCTGTCCGTCGAGCTGTTCGGCCTGACGTTGCCATCGCCGATATTTATGGCGCCCATCGGTGTGATCGGCATCTGCGCCCAGGACGGCCACGGCGACTTGGCCACCGCCCGCGCCGCCGCACGCACCGGGGTGCCGATGGTGATGTCGACGTTGACCGCCGACCCGCTCGAGGACGTCGCGGCCGAGTTCGGCGAAACCCCGGGATTCTTCCAGCTGTACACCCCGACCGACCGTGACCTGGCTGCCAGCCTGGTGCATCGCGCCGAGGCGGCCGGTTTCAAGGGCATCGTCGTCACCCTCGACACCTGGGTGCCCGGTTGGCGCCCTCGAGACCTGAGCACCGCGAACTTCCCCCAACTACGCGGACATTGCCTGAGTAACTACACCAGTGACCCGGTATTTCGGGCCAGCCTGCCGGCGCCGCCCGAAGAGAACCCGCAGGCCGTCGTGCTGCGCTGGGCGCAGGTCTTCGGCAACCCGCTGACCTGGGATGACCTTCCGTGGCTGCGCTCGCTGACCAAGTTGCCGCTGATCGTCAAGGGCATCTGCCACCCCGACGACGCGCGTCGCGCCAAGGACGGCGGTGTCGACGGCATCTACTGCTCCAACCACGGCGGCCGGCAGGCCAACGGCGGCTTGCCCGCGCTGGACTGCTTGCCGGACGTGGTCGAAGCTGCCGACGGGCTGCCGGTGCTGTTCGACTCCGGCGTCCGCAGCGGCGCCGACATCGTCAAGGCCCTCGCGCTCGGGGCGACCGCGGTGGGCATCGGGCGCCCCTACGCCTACGGCCTGGCGCTGGGCGGTGTCGACGGCATCGTGCACGTGCTGCGCGCGCTGCTGGCCGAAGCCGACCTGACCATGGCCGTCGACGGGTATTCGGCACTAGCCGATCTCACTCCGGACACCTTGCGGCGCGTCAGCTGAGTCAGATCGCCGGCGTCTGCGACCGTGGGGTAGTGGAGGCGATCCTCGACGAGTTCGACGACTTCCTGGCACTGCAGCGCGGTCGCTCGGCGCACACTCGTCGCGCCTACCTGGGCGACGTGCGGTCGTTGTTCGCCTTCCTGGATCAACGCGCGCCCGGGGCCGGCCTGCGTGGGCTGAGCCTGCCGATGCTGCGGTCGTGGCTGGCCGCCGGGGCGGGCGCCGGTGCGGCCCGCACCACCTTGGCGCGCCGCACCTCGGCGGTCAAGGCGTTCACCGCGTGGGCAGTGCGACAGGGGCTGCTGACGGACGACCCGGCTGCTCGGCTACAAGTGCCGAAGTCGCGTCGCACCCTGCCCGCGGTATTGCGACAGGATCAGGCCCTTGCCGCCATGGCGGCCGCGAAATCCGGTTGCCAGCAAGGCGATCCGCTGGCAGTGCGGGACCGATTGATCGTCGAGCTGCTGTACGCGACCGGGATCCGGGTCAGCGAGCTGTGCGGCCTGGACATCGACGACGTCGACACCGGACATCGCGTGCTGCGCGTGCTCGGCAAGGGCGACAAGCAGCGCACGGCGCCGTTCGGGGAGCCGGCCGCCGATGCGTTACGCGCCTGGCTGGCCGACGGGCGTCCCGCGCTGGCCACCGCGGAGTCAGGGCCGGCGCTGCTGCTGGGCGCGCGGGGCCGCCGGCTCGACGTGCGACAAGCCCGCACCGTCGTGCACCAGACCGTCGCCGCGGTGGACGGCGCACCTGATATGGGGCCGCACGGGCTGCGACACAGCGCGGCCACGCATCTGCTCGAGGGCGGCGCTGACCTGCGTGTCGTGCAGGAGTTGCTGGGCCATTCCAGCCTGGCCACCACCCAGCTCTACACCCATGTCACGGTCGCCCGATTGCGCGCGGTGCACGACCGGGCCCATCCGCGGGCCTGACCGCACCCCTGGGCTGAGACTCCTGTGGCTGATGCTACGAAAGTTGCGCAACTCAACGATTCAGCGGCTTCAGTCGAATGGGCGTGGACGCCAGCAACCCCAGCGGATCGACGTAATCGGCGCGGGCGGCCGGACCCCACATCGCTCCCCAGTGCAAACACGCCGCTGCCGGGCAGCCCGGATGCCCGGCAGACAATTCGCCGATCACCGTCCCCGCGGTCAGCAGCTGTCCAACCCGCACGCGAGCCTGCACCGGCTCGTAACTGGTGTGCAAACCACCCGGATGGGCCAACGACACCACCTGCCGGCCGGCCAGCGTCCCGGCGTACACCACGGTTCCCGCGCCCGCGGCATACACCGGCTGGCCCGGCGTGCCCGCCAAGTCCACGCCGCGATGGCCGCGATTCCAGTCCGGCGCCGGGGCGTCGAAGGTTCGCACCACCGCCGGGTGCGGCCGCAGCGGCCAGTCCAGGCGGGCGCTGGTCGGCGCGTCTCCGCGGGCCGGGCACGTCCAGATCAGCGCCGCGGTCAAGATCACCGGCACCCATCGCATATCCCCAGTTCACCGCGGCACCGCCAACCCAGCCAGCCAGCACTGTGGACAAAGCACCTGCTGAGACCGTGTAAACTGCTTCCCGCAGCCCGTACCAACGGACTGACTTCGCGTGTCTGCAAGTACACGGATGCCGCGCGGTCCCGTCGCCATACGGGTCCGGCATCCCGCAGACACCAGGGCCCGTCTTCACCCGATGCGGGCGACAACCGACACAAAGGCATAACCATGGCCGTAGTAACCATGAAGCAGCTGCTCGACAGCGGCACTCACTTCGGGCATCAGACCCGTCGCTGGAATCCCAAGATGAAGCGGTTCATCTTCACCGACCGCAACGGCATCTACATCATCGACCTGCAGCAGACGCTGACCTTCATCGACAAGGCGTACGAGTTCGTCAAGGAGACCGTC
>NZ_DASPSP010000154.1:0-13306 GCF_035623875.1 Mycobacterium sp.
GAGAGCCGAAGCGACGCCGGTGCGCTTTCGGGCACGATCGGACTGCTCGGCCGAACCGGCGAAATCCGCTGGTAGGCGGAGCCGAGCGGAGGACGTGGGTCGGGTTCGCCTTTGTTGGGCCAGAGCGCGACCGCCCGTTCCGACTGCGCGGTGATGGTGAGAGCGGGATTGACGCCCAGGTTAGCCGTGATCGTCGACCCATCGATGATGTGCAATCCCGGATACCCGTATAGCCGCTGGTAAGGATCGACGACGCCAGACTGCCGGCGAATCTCCAATGGGACAACCGCCGATGAAATGCGCGGTGGTCGGTCGGTTGACGACGTCGAAGTACCAGCCCCGGGGGTCACCATCGATCTTTGCGGCAGCACGTCGAGTGACGTCATTCGCAATCGGAATCCAGTTCGAAGTGGGCGCGCCGACACCCTGTCGGGACGCCATCTTCGCGCCCAACAGACCACGCTTGAGGTAAGTCGTGAGCGAATTGTTCAAATCCTGCATCACAAGCAGGGATACTGATCTCTCCGAGCCTCTCCGCACATTGAACGAGCGGGCGAATGCAGCCGGGTGACGCAGATTCGTCAGCATCCATCTGGCGAGACGGTGCCGGTCGCCGTCGACCAGAGTGGTGGTGAGTAGAAAACCCCAGTTGCTGCCCTTCCCGACACGGAAGGCTTCGATGTGCGTGTTCGCATCGGGGTGGATCGACGACGTCCCGGCCACACCTTGGGCCAGATCCGTCCGGGTTCGCGAGGTCGCGATCAGGTTGACCTCCGAGTTGGTCCGCGCAAGCTCACCCAACCGCGCCGAGATCCGGGGTAAGGAACCGTTGGCCCGTAGCCGATGCAGCAAGTTTTGCGTGCCGATCGCGGCGGCCGCGAACACCACCTGATCGGCGCGCCAGGTCCGGTGTCGCTTACGAAACCACCGTCCACTTTCGACGGTTTCGACCTAGTAACCGCCGGCGGGCGATTCACGGACGTCGACGACGGTCGTCATCGGATGAACCTGCGCGCCCGCCTTTTCCGCAAGGTACAAGTAGTTGCGCTCGAGGGTGTTCTTGGCATTGTGCGCGCATCCAGTCCGTGATCGAGGCCCATTGCGGATCGTTGTAGAACTGCTCCGGCGGTTCGTAGAGAACATTGCCGTAGATCAGTGAACCGCCACCGACGCCAACAGCCGACTGGATAGCGACGTTCTTCAAAACGGTGATTCGCAGCGGGCCTGTGAGGCCGAAATAGGGCTGCCACAGGGTCTTTCGCATAGGAACACTATCCGGCGGGTAGTCCTCCGGCCGCCAGCGTGCTCCCTGCTCGAGCACGCCGACGCGGTATCCCTTCTCGCTCAGGCGAAGAGCGGCAACCGAGCCGCCGAAACCCGATCCGATCACGATCACGTCATAGTCGGGACTCATCGAAGTCCTCTCGCAAGCTGCATGAAGGCGATCGATTGACGGCGATCGAGCATTAGCAGGCTGACGCTGAGAATAGGCCTTCGAACCGAGTACGCACGCGAAAATCGCGCGCGTGACTGTCAGGAAGCGCCGACCGTCAAGGCGGCAACCGTCATCGCTCGCATCACCGCCCGTGAACGCGCCGCTCGTGCCGCCCTGCCATCGGCAGCCTTCAGGCTGTGTGGAGTGGAGTTAAGCAGCCCGAACACCGCGTGCGCCATCAGCCGCGCGTCGGCCTCGGCAAGTCCGGGTTCGAGTTCGCGCAGCACCCCAACCCAGACTTCCACGTACTGGCGCTGCGCCCGGCGCACCTGACGTTCGGCCGGGGCGGGCAGATGAGAGAGGTCGCGGTCCTGAATGCGGATGAGATCTGGTTCACCCAGCGCGAAGTCGAGGTGGAAGTCGATCAACCCGTTGAGGGCCGCGTCGGCGTCGGCCTCGCGGGCTCGGACTTCTCGTGCGCCGGCGAGCAAGCGAGTGCTGATGCCGACCAACAACTCGACCAGCAGCGATTCCTTGTTGGGGAAGTGCCGGTAGATCGCTGGGCCGCTGACCCCCGCCGCGGCACCGATGTCTTCCAGACGCACAGCCAGAAATCCGCGTTCGGCGAACAGCCGCTCGGCGGCCGCCAGCAGTTGCAAGCGCCGGTCCGATTTGCGTCGAGTGCGCCGGTTCGGTGTCTCGGCGTGGCCTCTGTCCTCACCGCGATCAGCGGGGTCGGCCGGAGCAGACACTGCCATGACGGCCTCCCTCGGCAACTCGCGCTGGACACTTCGGTTAATCGCCACTAACATATCATGAGTTAGTGATCATTAACCGAAATTGGCCTGCACTCGATGACCTCTCCGGCGGAGAACCGCGACGCGCACCGCGCGCTTGTTGCCCAGCTGCGCGACAAGCTGGCCGTGGCCGGCCTCGGTGGCCCGGAACGCGCCCGCGCACGCCATGTCGACCGCGGCAAACTGCTGCCCCGTGACCGAGTCGACGGACTGCTCGATCCCGGTAGTCCGTTGCTCGAGATCGCCCCGCTTGCCGCCGACGGAATGTACGACGGCGAATGCCCGGGGGCCGGCATCATCACCGGTATCGGCAGGATCTCCGGTCGTGAATGCATGATCGTGGCCAACGACGCGACGGTCAAAGGCGGTACCTACTACCCGATTACGGTCAAAAAACACCTGCGCGCTCAGGAGATCGCCGGACAGAATCGGCTGCCCTGCATCTACCTCGTCGACTCCGGCGGCGCCTTCCTGCCCCGTCAAGACGAGGTGTTCCCGGACCGCGACCATTTCGGCCGGATCTTCTACAACCAGGCGAAACTCAGCTCCGAGGGCATCCCGCAGATCGCTGCCGTGCTGGGGTCTTGCACGGCGGGCGGCGCGTACGTCCCGGCGATGAGCGACGAGGCGGTCATTGTCCGCAACCAGGGCACCATCTTCCTCGGCGGCCCGCCGCTGGTGAAGGCGGCCACCGGAGAGGTGGTCTCCGCGGAGGACCTTGGCGGCGGAGAACTGCACTCCAAAATCTCTGGTGTCACCGATCATCTCGCGCACGACGATCGCGACGCGCTGAGCATCATCCGCCGGATCGTCTCGACACTGGGGCCGCGCGAACCGCGTACCTGGGATGTGCGTCCTACCGTGGATCCGATTGCCGATCAAACCGAGATCTACGACGTGGTTCCGGTCGATCCGCGAATTCCCTACGACGTACACAACGTCATCACCCGGATCGTCGACGGGGGTGAATTCGTCGAATTCAAAGCCGAATATGGCAGCACGCTGGTCACTGGATTCGCGCACATCCACGGCCACCCGGTCGGCATCGTCGCCAACAACGGCGTGCTGTTCAGCGAATCTGCGCTCAAGGGTGCACATTTCATCGAGCTGTGCGACAAACGGTTAGTGCCGTTGTTGTTCTTGCAGAACATTTCCGGGTTCATGGTTGGCCGCGATTACGAGGCCGGCGGCATCGCCAAAAACGGCGCCAAGATGGTCACCGCGGTGGCGTGCGCGCGAGTGCCCAAGCTCACCGTGGTGATCGGCGGGTCCTATGGTGCGGGCAACTACTCGATGTGTGGACGGGCGTATTCGCCGCGCTTCCTGTGGATGTGGCCCAACGCCCGAATCTCGGTTATGGGTGGTGAGCAGGCCGCGTCGGTGCTGGCGACGGTACGCGGGGAGATGACGGCCGAGGAGGAGGACGCGTTCAAGGCACCGATTCGCGCACAGTACGAACACCAGGGCAATCCGTACTATTCGACGGCCCGGCTCTGGGACGACGGGGTCATCGATCCTGCTGACACCAGAACGGTTGTCGGTCTTGCGCTGTCAGTTGTCGCGAATGCGCCCGTCGAGCCGATCTCCTACGGCGTCTTCAGGATGTAATGCGATGGGCTTCGATACTGTTCTGGTCGCCAACCGCGGTGAGATCGCCGTTCGGGTGATCCGGACGCTGAAGGCGATGGGCATCCGGTCGGTCGCCGTCTACAGCGACGCCGACGCCACCGCGCGCCATGTCGCCGCGGCGGATCTCGCGGTCGCGATCGGTCCGGCGCCCGCTCGCGACAGCTATCTCAACATCCCTGCGGTCGTCGACGCGGCTGTTCGCACCGGAGCCAAGGCCGTTCACCCGGGTTATGGATTCCTTTCGGAGAACGCCGATTTCGCGGCCGCGCTGGCAGCGGCGGGGGTTACTTTCATCGGTCCGCCGGTGAGTGCCATCCAAACTATGGGCGACAAGATCGCCGCCAAGGGCACCGTATCGGCGTTCGGTGTACCCGTGGTTCCCGGTATCGCGCGGCCGGGACTCACCGACGACGAACTGATTGCGGCGGCCGAGGGGATCGGCTACCCGGTGCTCGTCAAGCCATCCGCCGGTGGTGGCGGCAAGGGCATGCGCATGGTCGAACGGCCCGCTGACCTGCCTGCCGCGCTGGTCAGTGCCCGCCGGGAATCGGCGGCGGCGTTTGGCGATGACACGCTCTTCCTCGAGCGATTCGTGTTGCGCCCCAGGCACATCGAAGTTCAGGTGCTAGCCGACACCTACGGCAATGTGGTGCATTTCGGTGAACGGGAGTGCAGCCTGCAGCGCCGACACCAGAAGGTCATCGAAGAGGCGCCGTCGCCGCTGCTGGATGCCGCGACTCGCGCTCGTATTGGCGCTGCCGCATGCGATACCGCCAGAAGCGTGGATTACACGGGTGCCGGCACGGTGGAGTTCATCGTCTCGGCTGACCGGCCCGACGAGTTCTTCTTCATGGAGATGAACACCCGGCTGCAGGTCGAGCACCCGGTCACCGAAATGGTGACGGGCTGGGATCTGGTTGAATGGCAAGTACGGATCGCCGCGGGGGAGAAGCTGACCGTCAGCCAAGCTGATATTGCCCTGCACGGACACGCGATTGAAGCCCGGGTCTACGCCGAGGACCCTGCGAACGGCTTCCTGCCTACCGGCGGCGATGTGCTGGCGGTGGTGGAACCGCAGGCGGCGGGTGTGCGGGTGGATTCGGGCCTGTCCGCGGGGATGGTCGTCGGCAGCGAATACGACCCCATGCTGGCGAAAGTGGTTGCGCATAGCGCGGATCGGGCTGCCGCGCTGCGCACCCTCGATCGGGCCCTGGCGGACACCGCGGTGCTCGGCGTCGTCACCAACGTCGAGTTCGCCCGGTTCCTGCTGGCCGATCCCGACGTCGCCGCCGGTCGGCTCGATACCGGGCTGTTGGACCGACGGGCCGGGGATTTCGTCGCGGCACCCCTGTCCGACGAACAGTTCATCGCGGCGGCGGCTTTCCATTGGTTGCGGCTTTTCCCCGCCCCGGGCGCCGACGTGTGGGAGGTGCCATCCGGGTGGCGCGTCGGGGTAAGAGCGCCGGTGAGCATCCGGCTGCGCGCCGGGGAACGCATCGACCACGTCCACATCACTGGCGCCCTAGGATCGGCCGAAGTCCGCATTGAAGATGGCGAATGTCGCTCGCTGCAAGCCGATCTCAAAGGCGACCAGCTCACAGTGACACTGGATGGGCTGCGTAGCGAATACACCGTCGCCACGGCTGACAGCAAGATCTGGTTGGCCGGCGGCGGCGCCACTGCGGTGCTCGAGGAGGTTCGGGAAGCCCCGGTGCGCCCGGACGAGGAGCACAGCGGCGACGCCGAACTGATCAGCCCGATGCCCGGGGCGGTCGTCGCGGTGAGCGTGAACGACGGTGCTGAGGTTGAGGCCGGCACCGTTGTCGTGACGGTTGAGGCGATGAAGATGGAGCACGCGCTGGCGGCCCCGGTCGACGGTGTGGTCGAACTTCTCGTTGGGGCTGGCGACCAGGTCAAGGTGGGTCAGCCACTAGCCCGGATTACCTTGAACACCAACGCATTACCAGAAGTACAAGAAGCAGAGGATGACGCCTCATGATCGATTTCCTGTCCACCGCGACGCTGCCGGATGAGTACCAACAGTTGGCCAAAACAGTCCGTGACTTCGCGCAGAGCGTCGTCGCACCGGTAGCCGCGCAGCACGACGCCGAGCACTCGTTCCCTTACGAGGTGGTCGCCGGGATGGCTGAGATGGGCCTTTTCGGTCTTCCCTTCCCGGAAGAGCTCGGCGGAATGGGCGGCGACTACTTCGCCCTGTGCCTGGCGCTCGAGGAACTGGGCAAGGTCGATCAAAGCGTCGCCATCACGCTGGAGGCCGGCGTCTCGCTCGGCGCCATGCCCGTGTACCGGTTCGGCACCGATGCGCAGAAGCGGGAATGGCTGCCGCAGTTGGCAAGTGGTCGGGCTCTCGGCGCCTTCGGGCTGACCGAGGCCGGCGGCGGCAGCGATGCCGGCGCGACCAAGACCACCGCGCAGCTCGACGACGGCCATTGGGTGATCAACGGGTCCAAGCAGTTCATCACCAACTCCGGTACCGACATCACCAAGCTGGTGACGGTCACCGCGGTAACCGGCGAGCGGGACGGCAAAAAGGAGATCTCGTCGATCCTGATTCCGGTACCCACGCCGGGGTTCACCGTCGAGCCGGCCTACGACAAGGTCGGCTGGAAGGCCTCGGACACCCACCCGCTGAGCTTCGACGACGTGCGCGTGCCCGAGGAGAATCTGCTCGGCGAACGCGGTCGCGGGTATGCCAACTTCCTGCGTATTCTCGACGAGGGCCGCATCGCGATCGCCGCACTCTCGACCGGAGCTGCGCAGGGTTGCGTCGACGAGAGCGTCAAGTACGCCAGGGAACGCGAAGCGTTTGGCCAACCGATCGGCCGATTTCAGTCCATCGCATTCACGATCGCCCGGATGGAGGCTCGCGCCCACACCGCTCGCACCGCCTATTACGACGCCGCGGCGCTGATGTTGGCCGGCAAGCCGTTCAAGAAGCAAGCGGCGATCGCCAAGTTGACGGCCAGCGAGGCGGCCATGGACAACGCGCGTGATGCCACCCAAATCCACGGTGGCTACGGTTTTATCAACGAATTCACCGTCGCCCGCCACTACCGGGACAGCAAGATCCTGGAAATCGGTGAGGGCACGACCGAAGTGCAGTTGATGCTGATCGCGAGAGAGGTCGGGCTGTGACCGAGTCAAACGGGGAGCAGCCTGTCAAGACGGTCATCCAGCGCGGGTTGTGGTTCGAAGAATTCGAAACTGGTGTGCGTTACCTGCACCGCCCGGGACGGACCATCACCGAGGCTGACAACGTGTTGTTCACGACTTTGACCATGAATACCCAAGCGCTGCACCTGGATGCCGCGTTCTCTGATGCCCTGCCGCCGTTCAATCAGCGATTGGTGAACTCGATGTTCACCCTGTCGACCCTGGTCGGATTGTCGGTCGCGCAGCTGACCCAGGGGACCATCGTGGGCAATCTCGGCTTCTCCGAGATCGCTTTCCCTAAACCGCTGTTCCATGGCGACACGCTTTACGCCGAGACCATCATCACCGAGAAGCGGGCGTCAAAGAGCCGTCCCCGAGAGGGCATCGTGACGTTTGCGCATACCGGTCGAAATCAGCACGGTGACGTGGTCGCCACCGCGAGCCGCAAAACCCTGGTGCGGATGCGGCCACTGGAGGCCGCTGACGGGGGGGCCTGATGGGCCTGCAAAATCCCGGGCCGGCGTGGCTTTTCTGCCCGGCCGACCGTCCAGAGCGCTACGAAAAGGCCGCTGCTGCAGCCGATATCGTGATCCTTGACCTCGAGGACGGGTGCGCAGCCGCGGACCGCCCCGCTGCCCGCGAAGCGCTGGTCAACGTCCACCTCGATCCGGCCCGGACCGTGGTGCGCGTCAACCAGTTCGGCACGGCCGATCAGCAGCTCGACTTGGAGGCCCTCAAACGCACCGGCTATGACACCGTCATGCTGCCCAAATGCGAGACGGCCGAACAGGTTAGCGCGCTGGCACCGCTGAACGTCATCGTCCTGGTCGAATCGCCGATGGGTGCGCTCGCCGTCACCGAGACGGTATCCGTCGACAACTCCGTCGCGGTGATGTGGGGTGCCGAGGACTTGTTCGCGGTGCTCGGCGGTACGGCGAACCGTTACCCGGACGGGACATACCGCGAAGTGGCCCGCCATGTCCGTTCACAGTCCCTGCTGGCTGCGAAGGCGTACGGCCGCCTTGCGCTGGATTCGGTGTACCTCGACATCAAGAATCTCGACGGGCTGCGCGCCGAAGTCGACGACGCGGTCGCGGTGGGCTTCGACGCAAAGGTTGCTATCCACCCCAGCCAGGCGCCCGTGATCCGGGCCGGTTACGCACCGTCCCCGGATCAGGTGCGGTGGGCGCGACACGTTCTCGCCGCAGCCGTCGATGAACGCGGTGTCTTCGCATTCGAGGGCATAATGGTGGATGCGCCCGTGTTGCGGCGAGCCGAACGGATTGTGCAGCTGGCGGCTGATATCGGCTTGTAGCAGTCCCGGTCTTCGGGTTTGCTCAGACCCGCCGCCCACCTGCGCCGACCGTTGGTTGGAGGCGGTATGGCTGAAGCTGCTCTCACACCGATGACTGTCGACCTCGAGCCGGTGCAACTCGTCGCCCCGGACGGCACACCAACAGCAGAAGTCCGTTACAGCCGCGAGCTTCCGGCCGAGACGCTGTGCTGGCTCTACGAGATGATGGTGGTCACCCGCGATGTCGACGCCGAATTCGTCAACTTGCAGCGGCAGGGTGAACTAGCACTGTTCGCGTCGTGTTGCGGTCAAGAGGCGGCACAGGTCGGCGCGGCGGCCTGCCTGCGCAAGACCGACTGGTTGTTTCCCCAGTACCGCGAATTGGGCGTCTATCTCGTGCGCGGCATCCCGCCCGGCCATGTCGGTGCCGCCTGGCGCGGAACATGGCATGGCGGGCTGGATTTCACCAAGAAGTGCTGCGCCCCGATATCGGTTCCGATCGGCACCCAGACGCTGCATGCCGTCGGCGCCGCCATGGCCGCCCAGCGGCTCGGCGAGGACTCGATCACGGTGGCCTTCCTTGGCGACGGCGCCACCAGCGAAGGTGACGTACACGAAGCACTGAACTTCGCGGCGGTATTCAAAGCGCCGTGTGTGTTCTACGTGCAGAACAACCAGTGGGCGATCTCGGTGCCGCTGTGCGGTCAGACAGCTGCCCCGTCGATTGCGCACAAGGCCATCGGGTACGGAATGCCCGGCATCCGGGTGGACGGCAACGATGTGCTGGCGTGCTATGCGGTGATGGCCGAAGCCGCCGCCCGGGCCAGAGCCGGCGGCGGGCCGACGCTGATCGAGGCGATCACGTATCGCCTTGGCCCGCATACCACGTCGGACGATCCGACGCGATACCGCAGCCAGGAAGAACTGGACCGGTGGCACATGCGGGACCCGATTCCGCGCTACCGGACATATCTAGAGAGCCGGGGATTGTGGTCGGAGCGGCTGGAAGACCGGGTCGCCGCCCGATGCAAGCGGCTGCGGGCCGATCTTCGCGATGCGGTGTTCGCGGCGCCCGATATCGACGTCGACGAGGTCTTCACCGCGGTGTACGCCGAAATGACGCCGGGGCTTGAAGCGCAACGTCAACAGTTGCGCGCTGAAATCCGTCGGGAGGTGTGATGACCCAGATCGCCGAACCCCCAACCCACTCGACTGCGGAGTTGTTCACTGCTACGCCGATGACTATGGTCCAGGCGCTCAACCGGGCATTGCACGACGCGATGGCCGCCGACGACCGGGTGCTGGTCTTCGGCGAGGACGTGGCGACGCTGGGCGGCGTTTTCCGGGTCACCGAGGGACTCACCGCGACATTCGGCGCGGACCGCTGTTTCGATACCCCGCTGGCCGAGTCCGCGGTGATCGGCATCGCCGTCGGATTGGCGCTGCGGGGCTTTGTGCCGGTGCCCGAGATCCAGTTCGACGGATTCTCCTATCCCGCCTTCGATCAGGTGGTCAGCCACCTGGCGAAGTACCGGACCCGCACCCGCGGCGAGATCAACATGGCGGTCACCGTCCGGATACCGTCGTTCGGCGGTATCGGTGCAGTCGAGCACCATTCGGAATCCACCGAGTCCTACTGGGCGCACACCGCGGGGCTGAAAGTCGTGGTCCCGTCCACACCGTCCGACGCCTATTGGCTGCTGCGCCACGCTATCGCTTGCCCGGACCCGGTGATGTTCCTAGAACCCAAGCGGCGCTACTGGGGTCGCGAGGTCGTCGACACAGCCCGGCCGGGACTTCCGATCGGTCAGGCGGCGGTCCGCCGCGCCGGTACCGATGTCACCGTGCTGACCTATGGCGGCCTGGTGGGTACGGCATTGTCAGCCGCTGAAATAGCTGCCCGCGAATATGATTGGAGCCTTGAGGTCATCGACCTGCGATCGCTGGTCCCGCTGGATTTCGACACCGTGGCCGCGTCGATCCGCCGTACCGGGCGGTGTGTGGTGCTGCACGAGGGGCCGCGAAGTCTGGGCTACGGCGCAGGACTGGCCGCCCGCATCCAGGAGGAGCTGTTCTACGAGCTCGAAGCACCGGTGTTGCGCGCCTGCGGGTTTGACACCCCCTACCCGCCGGCCCGACTGGAGAAGCTGTGGCTACCCGGTCCCGATCGACTGCTGGATTGCGTTGAGCGCGTGCTGGAGCTTCCGTGAACCCGCCCGCCGATCACGATCGCGTCAAGGTGTTCGTCGTGCCCGACCTCGGCGAGGGCCTCGAAGAGGTGACGCTGTCCTGCTGGCGCGTCGCGGTCGGTGACGACGTCGATCTCAACCAACCGTTGTGCTTGGTGGAGACCGCCAAGGCCGAAGTCGAGATCCCCAGCCCGTACGCAGGCCGGATCGTGGAAATACGTGGGGCCGAAGGTGATGTGCTGACGGTCGGCTCGCTGCTGGTCCGGATCGACACCAGGCCCGGCGCGACGGCCGCAGCCACCGCGTCCAACGGTGAGTTGTCCACGCGGAGGCCGCTACTCGTCGGATATGGGGCCGATGACGCACTGGACACCAGCCGAAGACGTCCGAAAGCCAAGCCGTCCGTGCGGAAACTGGCCGCCGAGCTGCTCGTCGATCTGGGCGATGTGCCGCCGGGCCCTGACGGCCTGGTCAGCCGCGAGGCGGTGCTGGCAGCCGCGGGAGTCGGCACCGAACGGCCCGGCGTGTCATACGACGTGTTGCCGGTGCGCAGCGTTCACGCTCAGATGGCAGAGCGGATGACGCTGTCGCGCAGCCAGATCCCCGATGCGCATGCGAGCGTCCAGGTCGACTGCACAGCTCTGATGCGACTTCGCGGTCGACTGTCCGCAGCTGTCGATGGCGGCGACGAGGTCATCTCGCCATTCCTGCTCACGTTACGATTACTGGTAATCGCGTTGACGCACAACAAGATTCTGAACTCCACGTGGGTTGACGGCCCGGAGGGCCCGCAGGTGCACTCCCATCACGCGATCCATCTGGGTTTCGCCGTCGCCGCGCCCCGCGGTCTGCTGGTCCCGGTGGTCACCGACGCGCAGGACAAGACCACGCGTGAACTCGCGGAATGCGTAGCGCGGCTGATTCGCGAAGCCCGTGCAGGCACCCTGAAACCGGCCGAGCTTGCTGGCTCGACTTTCACCGTGTCCAACTTCGGGGCGCTCGGACTCGACGACGGGGTGCCGGTGATCAACTATCCGGAGGCGGCGATCCTGGGCATGGGCTCTCTCAAACCGCGGCCCGTGGTCCTCGACGACACGGTCGTCATACGTCCCCAGATGACCCTGACCTGCGTGTTCGACCACCGAGTCGCCGACGGTGCCAATGTGGCGCAGTTTTTGGGGGAGCTGCGGCGGCTGATCGAATCACCGGGCACGGCGCTGCTCGATCTCTAGCGGCCGCACTGTCCATGCGCTCAAGTCGGCGCCCGCGCAGAACGCTTTGCCGGCGCCGGTGAGGACGACGGCGTGCACATCGCGATCGGCCTCGGCGCGCTCGACTGCCGCGCGTAGCTGTCTTGACATCTCGTCGTTGACGGCGTTGCGGCGGTCGGGGTCGTTGACGGTGATCAGCGCGACACGGTTGTCGACGTTCACCTGGACCAGATCGGACTGGGGCATCGGGCACCTCCGCTGATTCGCCGCCGACGGCACGTAGCGCACCATCCGAGGAGATCCGCCACATAGACCTCGCGTGTCACAGTGGCTTCTGCGATGTGCGCCCCTGGCAGTTCGGGTTCCAGGACATGCGCATAGCGTGTCTCAAGACATCCGAATAGGTGGCGGCGCGAGTGTCAAGGCGTGTCGAAGGCCCGCTCGAAGGACCCCGGTTTTGATCGCAATCAACAAATCCGTCACACCCCGAGTCTGCCGGTCCGAAAACCTAAGCGACCGACCAAACACATGGAGCCAATTCGAACCGTCGCCTCGGGGCCTCTTCAAGTTGACATTTGCGAGAGGTCGCCGCCGGCTGCGCCAACTTCCCCGGAGACGATCCTCCACCACGGTTTGATGTAGCGGTGTTCGCCGTGCGGGTCGAAGTAGCGGCTTATCAGCTCTTGTGCTCCCACGTCGACCACGTTCTGGAAGCCCCGCGACGCAAGGAATGTGGGCGCTTTGCCCTCGTCGATCCCGAAAGTGAGCGGCTCGCTGGTGTGGCTCATTTTGGCGAACTCGTTCGCCGCCCCGCGCAGCGTGCACGTACCCTCCACCACCGAGCGCAGTATGTAATCGAACAAGATCACGCTGCCCGCCCCGGCACTGGCGATCACAAAGCCCAGAATCTCATCCACCGCCTCCGAGTCGAGATAGGGCGTCACTCCTTCCCATAGAAACACCGTCGGGCGCGTCGTGCGGTAGCCGCACTCCAGCAGCTTGTCGGCAAGCTTGTCCACCGTAAAATCCACCGCAACGTAGGACACGTTGGCCGGGATCTCACCGATGACGGCACCGACCTTGGCCTGCTTCGCCGTGGACGTCGCAGGATGATCCACCTCGAACACCTGCACAGCACCCAGCTGATCGGCAAACCGGTAGGGCCGCGAATCGTAGCCGGCTCCCAGTATCACCAGCTGTTCAGCCCCGCCCGCCAGCCGTTCCTGCAAGAGATCGTCGAAATAACGAGTACGAGCGATGACATAGTAATGATGCCCGGCGAAGCGCTGTTCGATCAGCCCCTCCACCGCATTCCGAAACGGCCGACTCCATAGCAGCATCCGGTATTTCGCGCCGAGAAATCGTTCCGCCAACGGATCGCAGCAGATCCGCTCGGCGGCCGGCTTGCGCGTCTCGATCGCTCGAGACAGCGCCATCTGCTCCGCGGTGGTACTAGATCGAGTCGCTTTCATGGGGCTCGATGACAATCTAACCTGACTTGGCGTTCTGGTTAGGAACTATTCCGATGTCTTGAGACATCAGTGTGCCCCTGATGTGCGCCGCGATCTGTGCCCCCG
>NZ_DASPSP010000159.1:0-39760 GCF_035623875.1 Mycobacterium sp.
CTGGCATCGTCGTGCGCGGTGGGCACTGTTGCTGGCGTGGGTCAGCATGGCCGCGATGCTCGCCGAGGGCGTGATTGGGCTATGGCAAGGCCTGGCGGTCGCCTCGATCGCGCTGACCGGGTGGGCACTGGGCAGCATGCCTGAGGCCCTGGCCAGTGCCATGGTGGCATGGCGGTTCTCTGGCTTGCGCACATTGTCCGAAACGGCGGAACGGCGCGCTCAGCGCGGTGTTGCGGTGTCGTTTTGGCTGACGGCGCCGTATATCGCTGCGGAGTCCGTACATCACCTTTTTGATGAACACCACGCTGACATTTCGGTGATTGGTATGGCGTTGACGGCGGCGTCGCTGATCCTGATGCCGATCCTGGGTCGGGCGAAACGAGTACTCGCTGTGCATCTGGGCTCAGCGGCTACCGCGGGCGAAAGCACTCAGAACTACTTGTGCGGTACGCAGGCCGCCGCAGTTCTGGTTGGTCTTGCGGTCACTGCCGGCTGGCCGCGCTCCTGGTGGTTCGATCCGGTAATCGGCCTGGGCATCGCCGCTGTGGCAATCTGGCAAGGCGTCAAGTCATGGCGCGGCGAGGACTGCGGCTGCTGAAACCCGCCGCGGCGTCTCGTCGCGTGGGCGGACGCTAGCAGTTTCGCCGCCGCCGAGGGAGATGCAGGTGCCGCCGTCGAAAAGCTGACGAGCCATGGACGTTCAACAGCTCTCTCGGGGTCGACCGCCCCGGGTAGCAGGATGCGACGACGCGAGTGTCCTGGCTCTCGGATCGCTGCTCGCCTCGCCTTCCAGCTCGCTGCCGTGGCGTTTGAGGGTCGCTCCCCGATGACAGTGGCGGGACCGCGCCGGATTCACACCGGCTTCCTACATCGTCATCGCCTTACGTGCGACATTGTCGCACGTCGCTCAGTCCAAGCGGTACCGAATCAACCGCGAGCTGTTGGCGACGACGGCCACCGACGACGCGTTGTGCAGGATGGCTGCGAGCACCGGCGACAACGCACCGCCGGCGCCGATCAACAGCCCGGCGGCGTTGACCGCGATCGACATGCCGTAGTTCTGGCGGATGACCTCGACCGCGCGGGCACCCAAATCGCCGACGTCGAGCAGGCGGTTCAAATCGTCGTTGGCCAAGGCGACATCGGCCGTTTCCACCGCGACGTCGGTGCCGGCCAGGCCCATGGCGATCCCGATGTTGGCGGCCGCCAGCGCCGGTGCGTCGTTGATGCCGTCGCCGACCATGCCGACGACATAACCCTCGTCCTGAAGTTGGCGTACCACTTCGAGTTTGTCCTCGGGCAGTACCTCGGCACGCCACTCGTCGATGCCCAGCTCGCCGGCAACCACCGTGGCGATGTCGGGGTGATCACCGGTGAGCATCACGACCCGGCGGATTCCGTTGGCGCGCAGCTTCTTCAGCACATCGAGCGCTTCGGGCCGGACTTCGTCGCACAGGCTGATCAGCCCGACCAGCTTGCCGTCCACCGCGAGCAGCAACGGGGTCTCGGCCTGACGGCGGAGCTTGTCGACCCAGTCCGCTGCCTTTTTCGAAACCCTGACCTTCTCCGAGCGCAGCAGCGACGGGCTGCCCAGCAGCAGCGTCCGTCCATCGGCCCAGGTCCGCATGCCAAGTCCGACCAGCACCTCGCACTCCTCGTGCGGCGGAATGATGATGCGGCGTTCCTCGGTCGAGCGGATCACGGCCTCGGCCAGTGGGTGGCGGGAATGCAGCTCCGAGCTGGCCGCATAAGCAAGCACCTGCTCCGGCTGCCAATCATTGTGTAGTGCAATGATATTCGTAACAACCGGACGTCCGACGGTAAGCGTGCCGGTCTTGTCGAAGACAATCGCGTCTACCCGTCCGGCCTGCTCGAGGTGCGACCCGCCCTTGATCAGGATGCCGCGGCGTGCGCCGTTGCCGATCGCCGCGCTGATTGCGGTCGGCGTTGCCAGGCCCACGGCGCACGGGCAGGCGATCAGCAGCATGGTCATCGCACGCCGGACGTCTCCGGTGATCGCCAGGGTGATCGCGGACACGATGAACGAGATTGGCACGAAGCGGCGGGAGAAGTTCTCGCCGACGGTCTGGATCGGTGCCCGATCGTGGTGCGCTTCTTCGACGCGTGCGATGATGCGGCCGATCGCGGTTTCGTTGCCGACGGCGCGAGCGCGAACCACCAGGCGCCCGCGCAGCACCACAGAACCGGCGTGCACTGTCGATCCGGCAACGATGCTGACCGGCAGCGTTTCACCGGTGATTGCGGACTGGTCGACAATCGCCTCACCGTCGACCACGTCGCCGTCGACCGGTATCGCCACGTGGTCGTGGACCACCACGTCGTCGCCGATCTGGATGGAATCGATCGGGACCTGTACTTCGTTGCCGTCAACACGAATCCATGCCGTGTCGGCGGTGCCGCGCAGCAGATCCGAGATGGCCCGCCGGGTCCGTCGCAACGTCAAATCCTGAAGGTATT
Organism: Mycobacterium sp.; assembly: GCF_035623875.1. Classification (GTDB taxonomy): domain Bacteria; phylum Actinomycetota; class Actinomycetes; order Mycobacteriales; family Mycobacteriaceae; genus Mycobacterium. Next base: position 2,479 of record NZ_DASPSP010000159.1, read on the forward strand.
CACCGATATTCAGCAGCCACAGCACGGTGAGCGCGACCACGTTCTCGCGCAGCACCAGGCTGGCCACGGTCGCCGCGGTCACCAGCGCATCGGTGCCGGCGCGTCCGGACCGCAGTGAGCGCAACGCGCCGCGAAGGAACGGATAGCCCATGAATACCGTCGCGCCGGTTGCGACCAGCTGGCCGCTCGGGCCCAGCAGCGGCGGTCGTTTGAAGACATAGCGGCGCACTCCGAGCAAGGCCAGCGCCGCGCCGCCGATCACCATGCGCAGCACCTCGGTGTTGCGGACGTCGGACGACCGCGGTGTGCGAGCCGGGATCAGCTCGGCGGCAACGTGTTCGGCTGACGTGATCGCCGCCAGCACCGCCTCCCGATCGCAGCGCCTGGGCGAGTACCAGACGACGACGGAACCGGTGTGGGGATAGGCGTGCACGGCCCGCACCCCGTTCTGCCGATCCACCGCCTCTTCCACCGCGACTGCGCGCCGGCAATTCGAACGCACCCAGGGGACCTGCACCCGCATCCGCCCGGCCGCGTCCGAAACAACGCGCACGTCAGTGCTCGTGATCGTGGTTGCCGATAGCCGGAGGCTGCGCCTCCTCACCGATGCGTTCGCGGGCTTCGGCCACCACATCGGCCAGCTTCAGCCGGGCTGACTCGGCTGCTTCCTCGGCGCGGCGGGTTCCGCGCAGTCCCCACTCCGTCGCGGTCACGGCGGCGTCGTGCAGTGGAGCCTTGGCCACGGCCTTGCGCAGGACTTCGTACGCGCTGACCCCGACCAGACCGGTTACCACCGTGCCGGCCGCCCTGCCCAATAGCCCATGCACCAACATCCGTATACCCTTCCTTTGTCGCCGTGCCGCCAACCTAACATAGAAATATTGCGATACCAATATGTATTTGGGGGAAGCGGGTCGTATCTCCTCGGCCCCGAAACAATGCCTCAGGAGCCAAAGACGCGGGTGACTTTCTCGGTTTCGATCCGTCGAGGTAGCGCGGCCGGATCCGGGTTGGCTACCTGCACCAGCGACCCGCCGACCGCCAGCACCGCCAGCAGACCCTCGATCACGTCGTCGGGCCCATCCCAGGATGCCGTCGAGAGCACCCGGTCGCTGGCTGTCAAACCCCTTGCGGTGGAGGATTTTTGGCAGGCTGCCAGCACCTCGTCGACCGACCGGCCGGCCAAGGCCGGCCCGGGAATGCGCTCGGCGACGATCTGGTCGCCGTGGACCCGCACCGCGGTCGCGTAATCGGTGACACCGACCGGCAGATCGGCTGCCGGCCGGCCGAACGGGTCCAGCGACAGCACTGCCACCTCGCCGGCGCCGGTGGCGTCAGCCTCGTCGAGCCGGGGCCCGGTACACAACGCGACGTCGGCCTCTGCGCCGCAAAGCACCACCTCCGCGCCGATCCACCACACCCCGAACAACACCGCCGCCGTCTGCCAATGGGCCGGTAGCAACACCGCGACCCGGCTAGCCGGTCCGGCGCCCAACTCGTCGCGCAACAGGTTGCCGGTCTTGGCCGCCCAGTTGGCCAGTGTCACCGCGGACAGCTCGATGCGTTCGCCGGTGGCGTCGTCGTAGTAGGTGATCCGCGGGCCGACCGGGTCGGCGCGCAGCATCGGGTCCAGCACCGCTCCGCTGAGCGTCGTCACAAGTGCTGCTCCTCCTCATCGCTTCGCTCTGCATCGTCGCCGGCACGGTCACGTCAGTTGACGCACTCGGGGTGCTCGGAGCCGGCAGTCAGGATCGGCGAGGGCGGGGGAGCGTTGTTGTCGGCCGGGCCGGAGTCCGACGAGCCGGCCGACACCGCGGTGGGACCGTCGCTCAAGCCCGCGCCCGGGCCGGTGTAGTCGTTGGCCAGCACCACCCGAACCGATCCCGGCGGGACCGATGGATTAGCGATGACGGGCAGGCCGCCGAGATCTTTGGCCACCGCTTGAGCGCCCAGGTCGTCAGCCTTGGCGGCTTGCACCTGGCTGCCGGCCACGTGGGCGGCATCGTTGTTACCCACCATGCCTGCGGTAAATCCTCTGGAGGTCAACACTTCTGACACTGACGCAGCGAGCCCGTTGATATCAGTGTCGTTGAGCACGTTGGCGGTGGTCTTGTTGGGCGTGTAGGCCAGCTCCTCGGTCTTGCCCTGCGCCTGATCGTGCAGCAGGCCCGCGACCCAGTCTTGGACCTGATGAGGGTCGACCCGCACGACGCTGTGCATGCCGTCGTCGCTCCAACCGGACTCGTCGAGCACCGGGATGGTGGCGAAAGCGATCTTGCCGGCGGCGAGCTTCTGCAGCTGATTCACGAAATCCATGATGTCCCAACCGGATGACAGCACCACCGAGCGCTGGATGGCCCGCTGCAGCCGGTTCATCGTCGCCGGGCTCGACAACGTCTTGCCGGAGATCACCTGGTGGGCCAGCGAGGCCATCACCACCTGCTGGCGCACCACCCGGTCCAGGTCGCCGCGGGGCAGGTGATGGCGCTGGCGGACAAAGCTGAGCGCATGTGGGCCGTTGAGCTTCTGCCAGCCCGCGGGAAAATCGGCGCCTGAAAGTGGTTCGAACACAGGCTCTTTGAGGCATACGTTGACACCGCCGAGGGCGTCGGTGATCAACGAGAAGCCCAGCAGCCCGATCTCGGCGTAGTGGTCGACGGTGACACCGGTGAGGTCGGCGACCGTCTTGATCAGCGCCTCACGGCCGGCCTCGGTTCCCTCCGCCTCGGCCTCGGCGGGCGCGACGCCGGATTTGACGAGGCTGACTCGCTTCTCTTCCCTCGTCTGGCCGTAGACGCCGTTGATTTTGGTCTTGCCCAGCCCGGGCGCGGAAACGTAGGTGTCGCGTGGAATCGAGATGGCGGTCGCCGATTTCCCGTTGTTGGGGATGCGCACCAGGATGATGGTGTCGGTGTTGGTGGCTACCTCGTCCCCGGCCCGCAGACTGGCCAGTTCTTCGGTGCTCAGCGGATTGCCGTGGGCATCGGTGCGGCTGTCCATGCCGACCAGCAGGATGTCGATCGCGCCGTCGTCGCCGCCGTGACCCAGTGACGGCGCGAAGACGTGGTAGATGCCGTCCTCGAATGAGCGGACCTTGCTCCATGCCACCCCGGTAACGAGCACTACCAGCACGGCCGCCACGGTTGCAATCACACGAGTCACGCGTTGCGCAGGCATCACAATAGATTACTTGCGTCACATTGGTATCGTTGGTAGCTCCGGCTCGGCGTGCCAGACTTGTGACCGTGCCCGACAGGATCGTGATCGCCGGTGCCGGCGGGCAAGTCGGCAGCTGTTTGGCGGCCGAGGCAGTTCGTCGGGGACGCGACGTGCTGGCGCTGACGTCGTCGCAGTGGGACATCACCGATTCGCAGGCCGCAGCCGAGATCGTGCAGACCGGCGACGTGGTGATCAACTGTGCGGCCTACACCAATGTGGACGGCGCCGAGGGCGATGAGGAGCGGGCATACGCGGTCAATGCGGCCGGCCCCGAGCACATCGCCCAGGCCTGCGCGCGCGCCGACGCGCGACTGATCCACATCTCCACCGACTACGTGTTCAGCGGCGACTTCGGCGGCGCAGCTCCGCACCCCTACGAGCCCGACGACGAGACCGCGCCGCTGAGCGTGTACGGGCGGACCAAACTCGCCGGCGAACAGGCGGTGCTGGCGGCGTTGCCGGAGGCCGTGGTGGTACGCACTGCCTGGGTCTACACCGGCGGAAGCGGCAAGGACTTCGTTGCCACCATGCGCAGGCTGGCCGCCGGCAACGGCATCCTCGAGGTGGTCGATGACCAGACCGGATCGCCGACCTACGTCGCCGATCTGGTCGGCGCGCTGCTCGAGGTGGCCGACGGGCGGGTGCACGCGCGCATCGTGCACGCCGCGAACGCGGGCGAGGTGTCCCGTTTCGGCCAGGCCCGTGCGGTGTTCGAGGGCGTCGGGGCCGACCCGGAGCGGGTGCTGCCGGTCAGCAGCGCGTACAGCCCGCGGCCGGCGGCGAGGCCGCCGTATTCGGTGCTGTCCGGTCGACAGTCGGAGCAGGCGGGGTTGACGCCGCTGCGTCCATGGCAAGACGCGCTCGCCGAGGCGCTGTCCGCGGCGCTCAGTGCGGGACCGTTACCCTCAACGCGTGAGTGACGTCCTGCCGGTCGTGACGGTGACCTACTCGCCGGGCCCGCATCTGGACCGGTTTTTAGCGTCGCTGTCGCATGCGACCGAGCGACCAGTCAGCGTGCTGATGGCCGACAACGGCTCCACCGACGGGGCGCCGCAGGCCGCGGTAGAGCGCTACCCGGGCGTTCGGCTGTTCTCGACCGGGTCCAACCTCGGCTACGGCAGCGCGGTGAATCGCGCGATCGCGCACTTAGGAGATGCCGACGAATGGGTCGTGGTGGCCAACCCGGATGTGCAGTGGGGGCCGGGCAGCATCGACGCGCTGTTGGACGCTGCCGCGCGGTGGCCGCGTGCGGCGACGCTGGGCCCGCTGATCCACGACCCGGACGGCTCGGTGTATCCCTCGGCGCGCCATCTGCCCAGCCTGATCCGCGGCGGCCTGCACGCGGTCGTCGGACCGCTGTGGAAGAACAATCCGTGGTCGACGGCCTACCGCCAGGAGCGGCTGAAACCCAGCGAACGGCCGGTGGGCTGGCTGTCGGGGTCGTGCCTGCTGGTACGCCGCGCGGCCTTCGAGCAGATCGGCGGCTTCGACGAGCGCTACTTCATGTACATGGAGGATGTCGACCTGGGCGACCGGTTGGGCAAGGCCGGTTGGCTCAATGTCTATGTGCCGACGTCCGAGGTGCTGCATCACAAGGGCCACGCCACCGGACGCGAGTCGGCGCCCAACCTGGCGGCCCACCACAAAAGCACCTACCTCTATCTGGCCGACCGGCATGCTGGCTGGCGGCACGCGCCGCTGCGCTGGGCCATGCGGGGCGGGTTGGCCGTGCGCTCGCGGCTGATGGTGCGCGGCGCTCGGCGGTCAGAAGGGCGGCGGTGACGGTGGCACACGCGGAAGTCGACGCGGTTGTCCTGGTCGGCGGCAAGGGCACCCGGCTGCGGCCACTGACACTGTCGGTGCCCAAGCCGATGCTGCCCATCGCCGGGTTGCCGTTCCTTACCCACCTGCTCTCCAGGATCGCCGCCGCCGGTATCGAGCACGTGATCCTCGGTACCTCCTACAAGCCGGCGGTGTTTGAGGCGGAGTTCGGTGATGGGTCGAAGCTGGGTCTGCATATCGAGTACGTGACCGAGGAACATCCGCTCGGTACTGGCGGCGGTATCGCCAACGTCGCCGGCCATCTGCGCCATGGCACCGTCATGGTCTTCAACGGCGACGTGCTGTCCGGAGCCGATCTGGGGCAACTGCTGGACTACCACCACGAACGGCACGCCGACCTCACCTTGCATCTGGTTCGGGTCGGTGACCCGCGGGCATTCGGGTGCGTGCCGACCGAAAATGGCCGTGTTACAGCGTTTTTGGAGAAGACGGAGGATCCGCCGACCGATCAGATCAACGCCGGCTGCTATGTGTTCTCACGCGCGATCATCGACCGGATTCCCCGCGGCCGCGAGGTCTCGGTCGAACGTGAAGTGTTCCCTGCGCTGCTCTCCGACGGCGACATCAGTGTGTACGGCTACGTCGATGCCAGCTACTGGCGAGACATGGGCACGCCGGAAGACTTCGTCCGCGGATCGGCGGATCTGGTCCGCGGCATCGCCCCGTCGCCGGCTCTGCATGGCCACCGGGGTGAGCAATTGGTGCACGACGGCGCGGCGGTGTCGCCCGGCGCGTTGCTGATCGGCGGCACGGTCGTGGGCCGGGGTGCGGAGATCGGCCCCGGCGCCCGGTTGGACGGCGCGGTGATCTTCGACGGCGTCAAGGTTGAGGCGGGCAGCGTGATCGAGCGGTCGATTATCGGCTTCGGTGCCCGCATCGGTCCGCGGGCGCTGATCCGCGACGGCGTTATCGGCGACGGCGCCGACATCGGCGCGCGTTGCGAGTTGCTGCGGGGCGCGCGGGTGTGGCCCGGCGTCTCGATTCCCGACGGCGGTATCCGCTACTCGTCCGACGTGTGAGCCGCGCGGGCGACCAGGTATGCCAACGCCTCGTCGGACCCGTCGGGCAGCGCGTGGGTCGGCCACCAACGCAGGTCCACCGATTCGTCGCTGATCGCGATCTGGGCCCCGGCCGGGGCGTGGGCCACGAACTGCAGATCGAGGTGGCGGGTCGGCACTCCGAGCGAGCAGGTAACCGGGTGGACGTGCACCGCGGCAAGGCCGGGGGAGATGCGCAGGTCGGCTACGCCGGATTCCTCGGTGGCCTCCCGTAGCGCTGCCGCGACAATGTCGCCGTCGTCGTCGTCACAATGCCCGCCCAATTGCACCCAGCGGCCCAGCCGCGGATGCAACGTGAGCAGGACCTGGCCGCCGGAATCGTCGAGCACCAACGCCGAGGCGGTGACATGTCCGGGCACGCATTCGCGAAGGCAGGCGTCATCGCGCGCATCCAGAAACGCCAACACGGCGTGACGCAGGGAGTCCTGCTCCCGGTTCGGCGCCTCCCACTCGCGCAGCAACGCAATCGCCGACTGACGAACGTTCACTTGCGCACCAGCAGATCGGTGACTTGCACCGGCTCCCGCGGTTCCGCCAACGGCTCGGATGGATAGCCAATCGCGATGGCGCCCAACGGTTCCCAGTCGCCGGGCAGCCCAAGCTCGTCGCGGACCAGATCGGCGGCGAAGATCGTCGAGCCGATCCAGCAGCTGCCCACCCCGCGCACGGCCAGCGCCACCAGTAGCGCCTGTACGGCAGCGCCCACCGCGACGGTGAACATGGTGTGCTCGGCGTCGTTGCGGGCGGCGTCGGGGTAATCGTGCGCACCGTCGGGCACGAGCATCGGAATCACGACTTCCGGTGCGTCGTAAAGGATCTGGCCGCGTGCCACTCGTCGCTCGACAGCATCGGCCGGCCTGCCGTCACCGGACAGGTCCGACCGCCACTTGTCCCGCATCCGGTCCAGCAGTCGGATCCGAGTCGCAGGTGTCTGCAGCCAGGCGAAGCGCACCGGCCGGGTGTGGTGGGGGGCCGGCGCGGTGAGTGCCTCCGCGACAGCGGCCTCGATCGCCTGCGGCGGCACCGGCTTATCGGCGAACTGGCGCACCGAGCGGCGCAGCAGCTGCGCCTGCTGGCGGCCCAGCTCCAGGGCTTCGGCGGTGCCCAGCCAAAACAGGTCCTCGGTGCCGGGCCGCACCAGATGGCGCGCCGTATCGCCGGTGTCGGCCACGACGCCACCGGGCAGCCCGCGCACAACGGCCACCGGTATCGCGGTCAACTTGCCCTTGACCAGATCGGCCGCGGCGGCGATCTCGTCGGCAATCGCGATCTCGGTGACCACCAATTCGTTACCGTGCCGGTCGACGGCACCCGCGTAGTTGTGCAGCACGGCCAGACCGGCCGCGCCGACGGCAGCGTCGGTCTGACCGTTGCGCCACGCGCGGCCCATGGTGTCGGTGACCACGACGCCGACGGTCACTCCCAGCCGTTGGCGCAGCCCGGCCCGCAGGGCCGCCGCGCTGGCGTCGGGATCGACAGGCAGCAGCGCTAATTCGTCCGCACCGACGTTGGAGCCGTCGACGCCGGACGCGGCCTGGACCACGCCCAGCTTGTTCTCGGTGATCAGCGTGCGCCCTTTGCGGGCCAGCACTCGAACGGCTTCTGTGTCGACGAGCTTGCGCCGCAGCGCGTCTCGTGCCTCGGGGTCGTCGGGTGCGTCCACCAGCCGGCCTTCGCATTTGGACACCACCTTGCTGGTGACCACCAGCACGTCGCCGTCGCGCAGCCAGGGCGCCGCGGCGGCGATTCCCGCGCTCAGGTCGTCGCCGGGCCGGAATTCGGGCAACCCGGTAACGGGCAGGATTTCAACCGCTGACGCGGTGCCGTGCTCGCCGCCGGCCGGCGGCGTGGTGGGTGTCACGATGCGCCGCTCCTCTTCATCGCTACGTCCCCTCGCCGCTGCGCGGCTGGGGGTGCCCCCACTGCGTCGTCGCCGGCGCCGTCATGCTGCCACACCCGCGAGGTTCAGGCCGGCGCTCACCATCTCGGCCGTCGCCTTCGGATCCGTCATCAGCAGCGGTACCGACTGCACTGCAACCCCGTCGATTTCGGCATGGTCGCCCTCGTGGATCAGCCAGCAGTCCAAGATGCCGGTGCCTACCCGCGCGCCATAGTGTTGCCCCACCGCTTCGGCGGTAGACGCCACGCCGATCACTTTCAGGCATGCATCTGCCATGCCGCGCAACGGCTTTCCTCCGATGATGGGGGAGTAGCCTACGATGGGCGCGTTGGTCGACCGCAGTGCTCCCCGGATGCCGGGGATGGCCAGGATCGCGCCAACACTAACCACCGGATTTGACGGTGCCAACAGAACGATGTCGGCGTCTGCGATGGCCTCGGTGACTTCAGCTGGGGCATGGGCTTTTTCAGCACCGATGAACGCAAAGCTGTGCGTCGGCACCTGCGCCCGGTAGCGCACCCACCATTCCTGAAAGTGGATCGCGCGTTGACTGTCGTCGACGGGATCGGTTATGACGACGTGGGTTTCGCAGCGGTCGTCACTGGCAGGCAGCAGCCTGGCTCCCGGTTGCCAGCGGTCGCACAGCGCCGCGGTGACTTGCGACAGCGGATAGCCGGCCCGCAACATCTGGCTGCGCACCAAATGGGTAGCCAAATCGCGGTCGCCGAGCTCGAACCAGTCAGGTTGCACGCCGTAGCGGGCCAGTTCTTCCTTGGCGTGCCAGGTTTCGTCGCGATGGCCCCAGCCGCGCCGCAGGTCGACGCCGCCGCCCAGGGTGTACATGCAGGTGTCCAGATCGGGACAGATGCGCACGCCGTGCATCCAGGCATCGTCGCCGATGTTGACGACCGCGGTCAGCTCGTGATCGTCGGCAGATTCAGGCGCGGAGGCAAACTGGCCCAGGCCGAGCAGCTGTTGCACACCAAGCAGAAAGCGGGCGCCGCCAACCCCGCCGACCAGAACCGTGACCTTCACACCGCACGACAGTACGCCCGGCGAGAGGCGGCTCGAACCGTCGCGGTAGCGGCCCGGCAGGGGGGTGTGAGCGACACGCCGTGGCGGCAATGGCTGCAGTGTCGCAAAAAAATGGTCACGAGATGGTATGGAATTCCTTCGAATGGCTTGCAAAGCGCAACTCACCCGTGTGTAATCACATCAGTGTCATTTCGGTTGGCCGGCCGGATTCGGTGCCGCAAACCGATATTCGATCATTTGTTCGAATCGAGATGGCCGCACATCAAAACAGTGGTGAGTTCACGATCAACGAAACCAGGTGAGGAGGCGGAGCATGTCCTATGAGCACCTTCGGGGCCTAATGGGAGGCACACCGCACACCACTACCGGCTCGCCGATAACAGGGATAACGTCAAGGCCCCATTTGAGTTTGGTTCCCGATGCGGTCGAAGTCTTTGAGTCTGCACCGGTCACCACCGACCAGTGGCAAGACCGCGCGTTGTGCGCACAAACGGACCCCGAGGCGTTCTTTCCCGAAAAGGGCGGCTCCACCCGTGAGGCCAAGAAAATCTGCCTGGGCTGCGAGGTCCGGGCCGAATGCCTCGACTACGCCTTAGCTCACGACGAGCGGTTCGGCATTTGGGGCGGCCTGTCCGAGCGGGAACGCCGCCGCCTCAAACGCGGAATCATCTGACGCAGTCGGCCGCCCGGTGACGATGCGGGCCGTGCAGCGGCCCGAGGAGGAGCCGGGCAATCAGCTCGGTTAATCGTCGTCGATCGTCGGGTCGATCACCGAGGGCTCGACGTCCAGATAGGTGGCGACTTGGGCCACCAGGATTTCGTGCAGCAATTCGGCGAGTTCGACCGTATCCTTTGCGCGCCGCTCAATTGGCTTGCGGAACAACACAACTCGCGCTCGGGTAGCGCTGCCGCGCACGTCGACGCCGGCGCTGATCAACCGGGCCAGCGCGATCGGCCCGTCGGCAACCACTTCCGGCGGCCACTGCACGCTGTCGGGATCCTTCGCCGAGATCCGTGGGATCTCGTCGACCGCCACGTCGAGCCCCGACAACCGCTCCTGCCAGCGCCGCTCGATGGGCTCATAGGCCTCGAGCACGGCCATGTCGAAGCGCTCGGCGCGGCTGCGCCAGCCGGGCACCGTCGGCGGCAGCAACGGCCCGCGCATCTCGCGGCCGCGGCGCGAGACCCGTCTGGGCGCCGGCCGGCCGTCGCGGCGGGAGCTGCGGGAATCGCTCACCCGGCGATGGTAACGGTTGGACATCGTGGCTCGGGCGAATGCGCGTGTCCGGCGCTGCGGGGACGTTCTCGCACGATAGCCTCACGATCGTGAACGTTCCGCGTCGCTGTTGCCGACCCGGGTGTCCGCATTATGCGGTGGCGACACTGACGTTCGTCTACTCGGACTCGACGGCGGTGATCGGCCCGCTGGCAACCTCACGCGACCCGCACTCCTGGGATCTGTGCGTCAGCCACGCCGGTCGCATCACCGCGCCGCGCGGCTGGGAACTCGTCCGTCACTCCGGCCCGCTGGCCGCCAACCCCGACGAGGACGATCTGATCGCGCTGGCCGAAGCCGTGCGCGAGGGTTGCGACGCCGTCGCTGGCGGTCCGCCGGTCAACGGATTTCACGATTTCGGCGGCCAGCATGGCGGTGCACCGACGGCGGCACCCTCTGCTGGTGTGCTGGCCCAGGCCGGGCAGCGCCCCGCCGGAACCGGACGCCGACGCGGCCATCTCCGGGTATTGCCCGACCCCACTGACTAGTAACCTCGCCGGGCTAGGCTGACGACGAAGCGTCCCCACCGTCAGGAGAGCCCTGTTATGTCTCGGTCCGCCGCGGCTGTTCACCGCGTGATCAAGGCATACGACGTGCGAGGTCTGGTCGGCGAGGAGATCAACGAGTCGCTGGTCACCGATGTCGGCGCCGCGTTCGCCAGATTGATGCGTGACGAGGACGCGCGGCAAGTCGTCGTCGGCTACGACATGCGGGACAGTTCGCCCTCGTTGGCCGCCGCCTTCGGGGCCGGAGTCACCGCCCAGGGCCTCGATGTGGTCCGCATCGGTCTGGCTTCGACCGACCAGCTCTATTTCGCCTCCGGGCTGCTGGACTGCCCCGGTGCGATGTTCACCGCGAGCCACAACCCGGCCGCCTATAACGGCATCAAGATGTGCCGGGCGGGCGCCAAACCCGTCGGTGCAGAGACCGGATTGACCGCCATCCGTGACGACGTGATCGCCGGCGTTCCTGCTTACGACGGTCGCGCCGGAACCGTCGGCGACCAAGATGTGCTGGCCGACTACGGAGCCTTCCTGCGCTCGTTGGTCAACACCTCTGGGCTGCGCCCACTGCGGGTGGCCGTCGACGCGGGCAATGGGATGGCCGGCCATACCGCACCCGCGGTCCTGGGTCCGATCGGGTCGATCACGCTGTTGCCGTTGTACTTCGAGCTCGACGGTTCGTTCCCCAACCACGAGGCCAACCCGCTGGACCCGGCGAACTTGGCCGACCTGCAGAAGTACGTCGGCGCCGTCGGTGCCGATATAGGGCTGGCCTTCGACGGCGATGCCGACCGGTGCTTCGTGGTCGACGAGCGCGGCCGGCCGGTGTCGCCGTCGACGGTGACCGCTCTGGTCGCCGCCCGCGAGCTCGGCCGGGAAATCGGTGCGACCGTGATCCACAACCTGATCACGTCCCGCGCAGTGCCGGAGTTGGTGGTCGAGCGCGGCGGCACACCGGTGCGCTCACGGGTCGGGCACTCCTACATCAAGGCACTGATGGCTGACACCGGTGCGATCTTCGGCGGTGAGCACTCGGCGCATTATTATTTCCGCGACTTCTGGGGTGCCGACTCAGGAATGCTGGCTGCGTTGTACGTGCTGGCGGCGCTCGGCGAGCAGCAGCGGCCGCTGTCGGAGCTGACCGCCGACTACCAGCGCTACGAGTCGTCCGGCGAGATCAACTTCACCGTGGCCGACGCGGCGTCCTGCGTAGACGCGGTGCTGAAATCCTTCAGCGGCCGGATTCAATCCATCGACCATCTGGACGGGGTGACGGTGGACCTCGGTGAGGGCAGCTGGTTTAACCTGCGCACCTCCAACACCGAGCCGCTGTTGCGGCTGAATGTGGAAGGACGTTGCGTCGAGGACGTGGAAGCGGTGGTCGAGCAGGTTACCAGCAAAATTCGCCAGCGGGCCAGCGGGCAGGCCGTAGGTCAGGCGAAGGCCGCGACGTGAACGCCACCCAGGCCACGATCGACCTCGACGACACCGAAGGCCTGCTGGCCGCCGATCGCGACGGGCTGCTGCGGGCGGCGTCGACGGCGGGTGCGCAGGTGCGTGCGGCCGCGGCCGCGCTCGACGAGGGTGCTCTGGACGCGGTGCGCGGTGATGACCGTCCGCGCACGGTGATCTGGGTTGCCGGGCGAGGCACCGCTGAGACCGCAGGCACCATGCTGGCCGCGACGTTGGGCAGTTGGGCGGCCGCGCCCATCGTGGTCGCCGCCGAGGCGCCGCCGTGGATCGGCGCGCTCGACGTGCTGATCGTGGCCGGCGACGACCCCGGCGATCCGGCGCTGGTCGGCGCCGCCGCCAGCGGAGTGCGCCGCGGTGCACGGGTCGTCGTCGCGGCGCCCTACGAGGGCCCGCTGCGGGATACCACGGCCGGCCGGGTGGCGGTTATGGAGCCGCGGCTGCCGGTTCTCGACGAGTTCGGGCTGTGCCGGTATCTGGCCGCCGGGCTGGCTGCCTTGCAAAGCGTCGATGCCAAGCTGGGCGTGGACCTGTACGCGCTGGCCGACGAGCTGGACGCGGAGGCGTTGCGCAACAGCGCCAGTCGCGAAATGTTCACCAACCCGGCCAAGGCGTTGGTCGAGCGGATGTCGCGGCGCCGCGTCGTGCTGGCCGGGGACTGTGCCGCGACCCTGGCGCTGGCCAGGCACGGGTGTTCTGTTCTGCTGCGGATCGCGCATCAGCTAGCCGCCGCCACCGGGCTCACCGACGCCTTGGTGGCGCTGCGCGCGGTCGCAAACTCTGGGTTCGTCGACCCGGTGGAGGCGTTGTTTCAGGACGAGGAGATCGACGGACCGGTCGCCGAGCGGCTGCGGGTGTTGGCATTGACGTTGGATGCCGAGCGCACGGTCGTGGCCTCTCGGGTCGCTCAGCTCGACGACGTCGACATCGTCGGCGCGGAGGATGTGCCTGAAGGGCCGGATGGCAACTCAGCGCCGGTCGGTTCGCAGCGGGCTGAGCAGCAACTGGCTATATTGGCTGTCCGGCTGGAGATGGCGGCGGTTTATTTGCGGTTGGTTCGGGGATAATTCGGGGATAAGTAGACAGTGCAGTTGCTACGCGGAGCGATACGGACGTACGCCTGGGGATCGCGGACGGCCATCGCCGAATTCACCGGGCGGCCTGTTCCGGCAGCCCACCCGGAAGCGGAGCTCTGGCTCGGTGCTAACCCGGGCGATCCGGCCTGGCTGGAAAACCCTGATGGCGAAATCTCGCTGCTGCAGGCGGTGCTCGCCGACCCGGAAGGGCAACTCGGCTCGGTGACCCGCGCCCGGTTCGGCGATGTGCTCCCGTTTTTGGTCAAAGTGCTGGCCGCCGACGAACCACTGTCGCTGCAGGCGCATCCGAGCGCCGAGCAAGCGGCCGAGGGTTACTTACGCGAGGAACGGCTCGGTATTCCGGCGACGTCGCCGGTGCGCAACTACCGCGACGCCAGCCACAAGCCCGAGCTGTTGGTGGCGCTGCAGCAGTTCGAGGCGCTGGCCGGATTCCGGCCCGCAGCCGGGACCATCGAACTTCTGCGCGCCCTGGCGGTGTCCGACCTGGATCCATACATCGATTTGTTGAACGACCAGTCCGATGCCGACGGCCTGCGCGCGTTGTTCACTACCTGGATCACCGCACCACAGCCCGACATCGACGTGCTGGTGGCCGCTGTACTGGATGGTGCTATCCACTATGTCAGTTGCGGGGCAAGGGAATTCGCGGCCGAAGCCAAGACGGTGCTGGAGTTGGGCGAACGCTATCCGGGCGATGCCGGTGTGCTGGCCGCGTTGCTGCTCAACCGGATAACTCTCAGCCCTGGCGAAGGGATCTTTTTGTCGGCCGGAAACCTGCACGCCTACCTGCGCGGTGTCGGGCTGGAAGTAATGGCCAACTCCGACAACGTGTTACGCGGTGGTCTGACTCCCAAACACGTCGACGTTCCGGAGCTGTTACGGGTGCTGAATTTCACCCCCACCCCCGAGGCTCAACTTCGCGCGCCAACGCACCGCGACGGACTCGGGCTGATCTATGACACCCCCACCGACGAATTCGCCGCGTCGATGCTGACCCTCGGTGAGGACCAGCTCGGTCATGAAGTCGACGCGCCGTCGCGCCACGGTGCCTATCAGGGTCCGCAGATCCTGTTGTGCACCGAGGGTTCGACGACCGTGTCCGGAAAATCCGGAGCAGTGAAGCTCACTCGGGGCGCTGCCGCCTGGGTGGCTGCCGACGACGGGCCCATCCGGCTGATCGCTCACGAACCGACCAAGATATTTCGGGCCACCGTCGGCCTGTGATCAGCCCAGCGCCGCCGACCGGGTGACCCGCTGGCGGTCGCATCCGGCTTGCCGACGCTCGCCGAGCCACAGCCGGAAGTTATGCCGAGTGGCGCGGACGATCAGCGTTGGCGTCGGGATCATGTAGAGGCTGTCCAGCAGGGAAAACCTGCGCAAAAACCATTCGGCGAGAACGGTATCCGTCTCGGCGGCGCCCAGGAACTGGTCGAACAGATTGCCCACCGGGCGGTACCACCAGGGCGCCGACCCACTCGCATGGTGGAAATTGAGATCGCCGATCGCGTTCATCGTCCACACCGGGAAGGTGGTCTTGGCGGTCGCGCGATTTACTTTCCGCTCCAGGTCCGGGCCATCAGCTAGCGCTCGGCGCAGATGACCGGCCTGCAGCGAGGTCATCGTCATGCCCTGCCCGAAGGTGGGGTCGAAGCTGGCCACCGCGTCCCCGAACGGCACGATCCCCGCCGGAAACCGCTCCAGCTTGTCGTAGCGGCGCCACCGGCTGGCCGGAAAACGGTGGAAGGCCACTTCGCCGACGGGTTCGGCGTGTTCGAGCGCGGCGTGGAGTCGGTCGGGCAGCAGCTTCTCGGCGAGCCCGACCATCTCGGAAAAGGATTGTGGCGGTTTGACTTTGGCCACGCCGAAGGTAGTGATGACCCAGAGGCCGTCCTCGTAACCCAACATGCCCAGCCCCAACGGCTGTTCACGGGACGCGCCGGCAACGATCACCCTTTCCCGGATCAGGCCCTCGGGAAGCCGAAACTGATGCGACGCATAGCCGATGCCCACGTCGACCACGTCTTCGCGAGGCCGCTGGTATCCCCATTGCTCCAGCCACACCGGCAACCTGGTGCCGCGCCCGGCCGCGTCGATAACGAGATCGGCGGCGACGAACTCGGGCTCGTCGATGTCGCCGGAATCCACCAACACCCCGGTCACCTGCTGGGCGCCGACCTCGAAGCGCGGTTCGCGCACCGAACGCTGCTGGACTTCGACGTTGGCGATATCCAGGGCCCGGCGCCGGATCTGCCATTCCAGATGCGGGCGGCTCGGCACGTAGGCGGTGAACTCGTCACGCAGCGTCTGCCCGGTGCCCAGCACGTGACCGGCCGCGCCGAAGTAGATGCAGTCCGGCCGGTTTTCCAGTTTCGGCACCCCGGCTGCCACCATGTCGTCGAGGAGACCGGGGAACAGCGCATCGAATTCGGCCGCGCCACGGGCCATCAGGAGGTGAACGTGTCGGCCCTGGGGGACCGCCGTGCGGTTTACGGGTGTACTCGGGAGCTCGTCGCGTTCGAACACCGTGACTCGGTCGTAGAAATCCGACAACACCCGAGCCGCGCACAACCCCGCGATGCTGGCCCCAACAACGACAGCATGCCCCGTTGTGCTCTCCCCGCGCATTACCGCACAGTACTCGGTACTGTCCCGGTGCATGGCCGGTCGCTGGCGCACCAAGTCGGTCGAACAGTCGATCGCCGACACCGACGAGCCGGGCACCCAGCTGCGCAAGGACCTCAGCTGGTGGCATCTGGCCGTCTTCGGGGTTTCGGTGGTGATCGGAGCCGGCATCTTCACCGTCACCGCGCAGACCGCCGGTGACGTCACCGGGCCGGCGATCTGGATCTCGTTTCTCATCGCCGCGATCACCTGCGGGTTGGCGGCGTTGTGCTATGCGGAGTTCGCCTCGACGCTGCCGGTGGCAGGCAGCGCCTACACGTTTTCCTACGCGACTTTTGGTGAGTTTTTGGCCTGGACCATCGGCTGGAACCTGGTGCTGGAGCTGGCGATCGGTGGCGCAGTCGTTGCCAAGGGGTGGTCGAGCTACCTCGACACGGTTTTCGTATTACCCAGCGGTGCAGTCACTTTGGGGTCTTTCAATCTCGACTGGGGTGCGCTGCTGATCGTCGCGCTGGTGGCCACCCTGCTCGCGCTGGGCACCAAGGTGTCGTCGCACTTTTCTGTGGTGGTCACCGCGATCAAGGTGTCGGTGGTGCTGCTGGTGGTGATTGTCGGCGCGTTCTACATCAAGACGGCGAACTATTCACCGTTCATTCCGCCGGCCCAGGCCGACCACGCCGGCACCGGTATCGATCAGTCGGTGTTGTCGTGGCTCACCGGCGCGCACAGCAGCCATTACGGCTGGTACGGGGTGCTGGCGGGCGCGTCGATCGTGTTCTTCGCGTTCATCGGGTTCGACATCGTCGCCACCATGGCCGAGGAGACCAAGCACCCGCAACGCGACGTCCCTCGGGGAATCCTCGCGACGTTGGGCATCGTGACCGTTCTTTATGTCGCGGTGTCGATCGTGTTGTCCGGCATGGTTCCCTATACCGACCTGACGAGCACCAGCGACGGCCGTCATGCCAACCTGGCCACCGCGTTCGCGATCAACGGCGTGCGCTGGGCATCCGGCATCATCTCCATCGGGGCGCTGGCCGGGCTGACCACGGTGGTGATGGTGCTGTTGCTCGGACAATGCCGGGTGCTGTTCGCGATGGCCCGCGACGGGTTGTTGCCGCGGCAACTGGCCAAGACCGGCGCGCGCGGCACCCCGGTGCGGATCACCGGGTTGGTGGCACTGCTGGTGGCGCTGACGGCGTCGGTGTTCCCGATGGCCAAACTCGAAGAGATGGTCAACGTCGGGACGTTGTTCGCCTTCGTCCTGGTGTCGGCCGGCGTGATCGTCTTGCGCCGCACCCGGCCCGACCTGCCGCGCGGGTTCCGCGCACCCTGGGTGCCGCTGCTGCCGATCGCCTCGGTGTGCGCGTGCCTCTGGCTGATGATCAACCTGACCGTGTTGACCTGGATCCGATTCGGCGTCTGGATGGTCGCCGGCGTCGCCATCTACCTCGGCTATGGGCGTCGGCACTCGGTGCTGGCCAGCCGGGAGGCCGGGGCCGCCGAGGAGGCCGCAAGATTGGATCTCGCGTCGCCCTAGGCCTGGTTTACAAAATCACATCATATGTCTAGACAGAAGACGCAAAGCTCAGTATTGTCCAACCGCAAGGTGCTCTGAATCACGAGGAGGTTGGCGATATGACCGCCGCAATAGGCCCGAACACTTTTGTCTGGCAGGACAAGAAGCGCTATCTGTGGCTGATGGGACTGATCGTCCCGATGCTGCTGCTGGCGATCCTGCCGATCGTCTGGGCAATGAACCAATTCGGTTGGCAGACCGCCTCGCAGGTGCTGTTTTGGATCGGCCCGATCCTGCTCTACATCCTGTTGCCGGCGCTCGACCTGCGGTTCGGGTCCGACGGGCAGAACCCACCCGACGAGGTGATGGATTGGCTGGAGAACGACAAGTACTACCGCTACTGCACGTACGCCTTCATCCCGCTGCAGTACCTCAGCATGATTCTCGGTGCGTACCTGTTCACCGCGTCAGATCTGAGCTGGCTGGGCTACGACGGGCCGCTGAGTTGGCCGGCCAAGATCGGTCTCGCGCTGTCTGTCGGCGCCCTGGGCGGAGTCGGCATCAATACTGCGCATGAAATGGGGCACAAGAAGGATTCGCTGGAGCGCTGGCTGTCCAAGATCACCCTGGCGCAGACCGGCTACGGGCATTTCTACATCGAGCACAACCGCGGTCACCACGTCCGGGTTGCCACACCAGAAGACCCCGCGTCGGCTCGGTTTGGTGAAACCTTCTGGGAGTTCCTGCCCCGCAGCGTCTTTGGCAGTCTGCGTTCGGCCTGGCGGCTGGAGGCACAGCGGCTGCGCCGGCAGGGCGCCAGCCCGTGGAACCCCAAGACCTATCTGTCCAACGACGTGCTCAACGCCTGGCTGATGACGGTGGTGCTGTGGGGTGCGCTGATCGCCGTGTTCGGCCCGGCGCTGATCCCGTTCCTGATCATCCAGGCGATCTTCGGCTTCAGTCTCCTGGAGGCCGTGAACTACCTCGAGCACTACGGGCTGCTGCGGCAAAAGAACGCCAATGGCCGCTACGAGCGCTGCACCCCCGAGCACAGCTGGAATTCCGACCACATCGTCACCAACCTGTTCCTGTACCACCTGCAGCGGCACAGCGATCACCACGCCAACCCGACCCGGCGCTACCAGACGCTGCGCAGCATGGACGGGGCGCCGAATCTACCCAGCGGCTACGCGGCGCTGATCGGGTTGACCTACTTCCCACCGCTGTGGCGCAAGTTGATGGACCACCGGGTGCTGGCGCATTACGGCGGCGACATCACCCGGGTCAACGTGCAACCACGCCACCGGGAGAAGATTCTGGGCTGCTACGGAACGGTGGCGGCGTGATGACCGCCTACCGCTGTCCCGGCTGCGACTACGTCTACGACGAAGCCAAAGGTGCCGCACGAGAAGGATTTCCGGCCGGAACGCAATGGCAGCAGATCCCAGAAGACTGGTGCTGCCCGGACTGCGCGGTACGCGAGAAGCTCGACTTCGAAACGATGGAGGTAACCAAATGAGTTGCGGTGAGGGCTTGCGCGAAGAGCGTCAGACCCCGTTCAAACTGTTCGTGTGTGTGCAGTGCGGCTTCGAGTACGACGAGGCCAACGGCTGGCCGGAAGACGGCATCGCGCCCGGCACCCGCTGGGACGACATCCCCGAAGATTGGAGTTGCCCGGACTGCGGCGCGGCGAAATCCGACTTCGAGATGGTGGAAGTCGCACGTTCGTGACCACACCGTCGGCGACGATGCAGAGCGAAGCGATGAGGAGGAGTGGCGCAACGGCTACTGTCGCGCTTGTGAAGCAACGGGTCCTATACGCCGAGGCGTCACGGGTCCTGCTGCGCGATTCGGTGCTCGATGCGATGCGGGAGCTGCTGCTCAGCCGTGACTGGTCGGCGATCACGCTGGCCGATGTGGCCCGCGCCGCGGGCATCAGCCGCCAGACCATCTACAACGAGTTCGGCTCGCGGCAAGGCCTGGCTCAGGGTTACGCGCTGCGGCTGGCCGATCGATTGGTGAACGCCGTCGAAGACGCCATCTACGCCAACGTCGGCGACGTCTACGCCGCGTTCCTGCAAGGATTTCGGTCTTTCTTCTCGGAATCGGCGGCCGACCCGCTCGTCATCTCGCTGCTCAGCGGTGTGGCCAAACCCGATCTGCTGCAAATCATCACCACCGATAGCGGGCCGATCATCACCCACTGCTCGACGCGTCTGACGTCGTCGTTCATGGACAGCTGGGTGAAGGCCAGCGAGGACGACGCCGGGATCCTGGCCCGCGCGATCGTGCGGCTGGCGATGAGCTACGTGTCGATGCCGCCGGAAGCCGACCACGACGTCGCGGCGGATCTGGCGCGGCTGATGACACCGGCGGCCGAACGCTACGGTGTCATCGAGCCCGACTGACCCGGCGTGAGGGCACCGTCGCGTCGGGACTAATGTATATGCAAGCTAACTAGTTCACCGACAGAGGATTGGCCTAATACATGACGACGACCGCGCACTCGCTGAGTCCCGACGTCCATAACGGCATCGACTTCAAGGTCGCCGACCTGTCGTTGGCCGATTACGGTCGTCGCGACATCGAGCTGTCCGAACACGAGATGCCCGGTCTGATGTCGCTGCGCCGCGAGTACCACGACGTGCAGCCGCTCAAAGGCGCTCGAATCTCCGGCTCGCTGCACATGACCGTGCAGACCGCGGTGCTCATCGAAACGCTGGTGTCGTTGGGCGCCGAGGTCCGGTGGGCCTCGTGCAACATCTTCTCCACGCAGGACCACGCCGCCGCCGCGGTCGTCGTCGGCCCGCACGGCACGCCCGAAGAGCCCAAGGGTGTGCCGGTATTCGCCTGGAAGGGTGAGACGCTCGAGGAGTACTGGTGGGCCGCCGAGGAGGCGCTGACCTGGCCTCCGCTCGCGGACGGGACTGAGGCGCCGGCCAACATGATCCTCGACGACGGCGGCGACGCCACCATGCTGGTACTGCGGGGTGCGCAGTACGAGAAGGCCGGGGTGGTGCCGCCCGCCGAAGAGGACGACTCGGCTGAGCACAAGGTGTTTCTGAACCTGCTGCGCCACCGCTTCGAGACCGACAAGGACAAGTGGACGAAGATCTCCGCCTCGGTCAAGGGCGTCACCGAGGAGACCACCACCGGTGTGCTGCGGCTCTACCAGTTCGCTGCGGCCGGGGATCTGGCGTTTCCGGCGATCAACGTCAACGACTCGGTCACCAAGTCGAAGTTCGACAACAAGTACGGCTGCCGGCACTCGCTGATCGACGGCATCAACCGCGGTACCGACGTGCTCATCGGCGGCAAGAACGTGCTGGTCTGCGGCTACGGCGACGTCGGCAAGGGCAGTGTCGAATCGCTGGCCGGTCAGGGCGCGCGGGTGACCGTCACCGAGATCGACCCGATCAACGCGCTGCAGGCGCTGATGGAAGGGTACGACGTCAAGCGGGTGGAGGACGTGATCGGCGAGGCCGACATCGTGATCACGACCACCGGCAACAAGGACATCATCACGCTCGAGCACATGAAGGCGATGAAGGAAAAGGCGATCCTGGGCAACATCGGTCACTTCGACAACGAGATCCAAATGGCCAGGCTGGAGAAGTCCGGCGCCACCAAGACCAACATCCGCCCGCAGGTCGACCTGTGGACGTTCGGCGACACCGGTAAGTCGATCATCGTGCTGTCCGAGGGCCGGCTGCTGAATCTGGGTAACGCCACCGGGCATCCGTCGTTCGTGATGAGCAACAGCTTCTCCAACCAGGTGATCGCGCAGATCGAGCTGTGGACCAAGAACGACGAGTACGACAACGAGGTGTACCGGCTGCCCAAGCACCTCGACGAGAAGGTCGCCCGCGTGCACGTCACCGCGCTCGGCGGCGAGCTGACCAAGCTGACCAAGGAGCAGGCTGAATACATCGGCGTCGACGTCGACGGACCGTACAAGCCGGACCACTACCGCTACTGAGTTTCTGGGTCCCCGTTCGGGTACGCCGCGGAGCCGCGCGCTGAGCATTCTCGGCGCCGTCAGCGACGGATGATATCCGTCTAATCCGGCGCAGGCATGGTGTGTTGGCGGGTTATCGCCGAGCCTGTGGCGATAGCATCTTGCTCAAACGGCGCAAGCGACTTAGCCGATCTCCACCGCGCCGGTGGGAAATCGCCACCGCGCCGGTGGGAAGAGGTGTGGATGGCGCACCCCACGACAAGTCCGGGCGGTGCGCGCGCCGTGCCCCCGCGCCCATACACCGGCGCCGATCGATGTGCTGCCACGGTGCGGTTGCATGGGTCACTGCGGCGGTCGCTGGCCGCGGCCGGTGGCGGTCAGGTGGGCACATGGCAGTACTGCGTATTGCAGCGCGGCCACGACGGCGCCCATCAAGCCCCGGCCTACCGGCACGGGGCGGCGCGCGGGTGGTTGGGGTGGGACGAGTCGGGTTTCCGGGTGGGCGGCACCCGCCCACTGCCGTCGGGTCTGCGCCGGGTGCGTCCGACGCGGCCGAACTCTACAGCGGCGGCACGGGCTAGACGTGACGCCTCGCACTCGCCGCAAGCCGCGCCCGGTGTGGCTGCGGCCGTTCGCGCTGGCGGCTGGGACACGCCAAGGCCCGGATCGGCCGAGCCGGACCACCGGACCGCAGCGCTGTGGGCGATCGCCGCCGCCGTGAACCGCCTCGCCGACGTGATGGCGACTGCCGACCATCGGGGCCGGCCCTTGCGCTAACGCCGGGACGCGCACAACGATCACTTGAATGAACCGTCGATACGCAGTAGCGTGTCGCGAACGTCACATTCTGGAGGAATGACTCTGATGGCGATCGACGCGCAGATCGGCGGCATCGTTTCAGGTCAGCCGCCGATATCGACAAACCATAGCGCTTGGCCGGGGCCCGTCGGCTCGGGTGGCTCTGCCTCGAGGAAGGTCCGAATGACGATGGATGACAAGACGCCTGATGCCGGACAATCTGATGCAGGAGAAGCCGCGGTGGGCTGGCAGCCTGAAGATGCCGGACCGGCGATCACTTCGCCTGTCGGCGCCGACGAGCCGCCCGATGACGGAGAAGCCCCGGCGATCGTCAGCGCTGTGGAAGCGGCTATGTACATGTTCGTCGACGCTATCGACGCGTTGCCCGATCCCAGCGATTCAAAGTTCCTCAAGCGCGCCGAGGTGATCCTGACCGGCCTTCGCAAGCTTGAAGCTTCGTTGTCGCGGGCGGCCAGCCGCCGCAGGATTACTCCGTCTGTCGTTGCCGCGTTGAGTGAGACTCGCGGCCGCTACAACGACCTGATGGAGCGCGCCGCGGCCGCGCCGGGATCCACGCTGGGTCAGCGCATGTACACGGCTCGCCGGCGCGCCGACCTGTCGGTCCAAGAGGCGGCCAACGGGGTGGGAATTCGGGCGGATCTGCTAGCGGCCATCGAAGCCGGTGAACCGACCACACAGGACGAGACCGCCAAGATCAAGACCCTTATCGCCGCGCTCGAACGCTGAGCCCGACGCCGACCGGCCGATCGGTCGATCAGCCCGATATTGCCACCGCCACGAATATGATCCTGCAGCCGGGCCGGAGCACTGCCGTGCTGTTTGCTGGAATCTTGTGGTGGGCTTGGATCGCAGGCGGGAGACAACGGTGTCGTGGATTTTGGTGAGTCATTCCGGTGCCGACCGGCGTGAAGCGGCGGCCCTCAAGCAGTGGCTGGGTGACCAGGATCCGCCGCTGGCCCACGAGATCTTTCTGGATCCGGGCGGAACAACAGGCATCCCGAGCGGTGCACGCTGGAAACAGGAGCTGTTTAGGGCCGACTCCGGCTGCCGGGGAGTGATCTGCTTGCTGTCTAAAGGGTGGGAATCCTCGCCCGAGTGTGCCGCGGACTACCGGACCGCAGAGAACCTGGGTAAGCAAATTTTCGTTGCTCGGTTAGAGTCCACGTCCGGCAACGGGATCAGCGCCGCCTGGTCGCGGTGTGACTTGTTCGGTAGCGGCCGCACCACACAAGTCGGTATCGGTGACGGGTCGCCTGTGGTGTTCGCCTCCAAGGGGCTCTACCGGTTGCGCGACGGGATCCGGGGGGCGGGCAACGGCGCGGAATCGTTCATATGGCCACCACCGGGGGAACCCGAGCGCGCCCCCTACCGGGGGTGGGCGCCATTCACCGAGGTCGACGCCGGGGTCTTCTTCGGGCGCGACGCGGCGATCGGACGCGCACTCGACGCGCTGCGTGGGATGCGACAATCCGCCGGGACAGCCCTGTTCGTGGTGGTGGGCCCGTCGGGATCGGGTAAGTCGTCGTTTCTGCGAGCCGGGTTGCTGCCCCGGCTGCGCTGCGATGACGGCCGTTTCGTGATGCTCGACGTGGTGCGCCCTGAACGCCAGCCGCTGACCGGCGACACCGGGCTGGCGCACGCGGTCCATGGTGGGCGGCGCCGGCTGGGACTTGTGCACCCCAACCTCGGGGAGATCAAAACGATCTGCGCAAGCGGCGACGCCGCACAGCTACGAGCGTTGTTGGTCGAGGTCCGGCGGGCTGCCGCGGCCCGGCTGCCGCAGCCCGCCGCCGGGCGTGGGTTGCCGACGGTGGTGCTGCCGCTGGATCAGGCCGAGGAACTGTACACCGCCGACGCGGGCGAGCAAGGCTCGGCCTTTCTGCGTCTGCTTGGTCAACTGGCTGAACCCGGCGCCGACGCTGCGGGTTTGGGGTTAATCGTTGTTGCCACCATCGGCGGCGACGCTTACCAGACCATGCGGGCGGCCTCCGAACTTGGCGGGCTGGAATTGCTGACGTTCGAGGATCTCACGCCGATGTCGGCGACCCTGATCATCGACGTCATCACCGGGCCGGCCGCCCGCTCCACCGAGGCCGGGCGTGCCTTGAGTATCGACCCCGCCCTGGTCGATCGGCTGCTCGCCGACGTCGCCGCCGACACCGACGGGGGCGGCGACACGTTGGCGCTGCTGGCACTGACGCTGTCCCGCCTGCTCACCGACCACGGCTCCGGTGGGATGTTGACCCTGGCGCAGTACCAACACTTAGGCGGGCTGCGCCGTGTCGTGAACACCGAAATCGACGAGATCCTCTCGGCCAACCCCACCGAACGGGCCACCCAACTTGAACAGCTGCGCGCGGCATTCATCCCCTGGCTGGCCACCGCCAACACCGGGCCCAACCGACCCGCGCGCCGGGTCGCCCGCTGGAGCGAGCTGCCTGAGGCCAGCCGGCCGCTGATCGACGCCCTCGTCGCCAAACGGCTCCTGGTCAAAGAGCGTCGCGCGGGAAGTAACGGCGCCGAACGCGGCCGAGTTGGCGAGATCGTCGTGGAGGTCGGCCAAGAAAGCCTGCTGCGGCAATGGGACGACCTGGCCGCCTGGCTGCGCGAACGACGCCATAACTTCACCACCGCCGACGAGCTGCAACGCCACGCCGCCGACTGGGAATCCGACAACCACAACCCCAGCCGGCTGCTGTCTGGAGCTCGCCTCATCGACGCCGAAACCGTTGCCGACACAAATGAATTCCGAGACCGCCTGGCGCACACCGGCGACTACCTCGCCGCATCCCGGCGTGCAGAAAACATCCGGCTGGAGACCGAGAATCAACGCCAGCAAGCCGAATTGGCGGCTACCAAGAACGAATTGGCGGCCGCCAAGAGCGAACTAGCAGCTACGAAGCAGCGGCAAGAAGCGGCCGACGCGCTCGCCGCCGCCGAAATCCAAGCCCGCTTGCAAGCGCAAGAACATGCGCTCCTACTGGGCAGACGTTTCCGCTTGCTGAAGGCGGCGCTGGTTGCCGCGACCGTGATCGCCGTGATCGCGCTCATCGCTGCGTTGGTGGCGGTCGCCGGTTAGGTCCCGGCTACCCATGTCGGCTGGCACGCGCAGGCCGCTGTCCGGCTGGCCACCCCGCTTCGGCTGCCCTCCGGGCCCATCGGCGAGCGCAATTCTGGGTAGGCTCGCGCCGTGCTGATCGCGATCGAGGGCGTCGACGGCGCCGGCAAGCGGACACTCGCGCAGGGTCTGTCGACGGCCTTCGAAGCCGCCGGGCGGTCGGTGGCCACGCTGGCTTTCCCGCGATACGGGCGGTCGGTGGCGGCCGACGTGGCAGCCGAGGCGCTGCACGGCCAGCACGGTGACCTCGCGTCCTCGGTGTATGCGATGGCGATGCTGTTCGCGCTGGATCGTGCTGGCGCCGCCGCACAGATCCGCGAGCTGTGCGGCGACCACGACGTGGTGCTCCTGGACCGCTACGTGGCGTCCAACGCCGCCTACAGCGCCGCCCGCCTGAACCAGGACGCGGACGGCGAGGTGGTGGGCTGGGTGCACCAAATCGAATACCATCGGTTGCAGCTTCCTGCACCGGATTGGCAAGTGCTGCTTAGGGTTTCGGCTGAGCTCGCCGGCCTGCGTGCCCGAGATCGAGCCCGCCAGGATGCCACCCGGTCGCGCGATGCCTACGAACGCGACAACGAGCTCCAGCAACGCACCGGCGCGGTCTATGCCGGCCTGGCCGCGGCGGGCTGGGGCGGGCGCTGGATGGTAGTCGATGCGGACGTCGATGCCGGCCAGCTGGCGGCCAGGTTGACGGCCTAGCGCCGCGAGCTGTGGTATTCGGTCACGAAACGCGCGTGTGATAGCTGCGTTTTATCGAGATCTGGTGACACCATGGACGCCATGAGGCAAAGGATTCTCGTGGTCGACGACGACGCTTCGCTGGCCGAGATGCTGACCATCGTGCTGCGGGGGGAAGGGTTCGACACCGCGGTCATCGGTGACGGCACCCAGGCGCTCACCGCAGTGCGCGAGCTGCGCCCCGACCTGGTGCTGCTGGATTTGATGTTGCCCGGGATGAACGGCATCGACGTGTGCCGGGTGCTGCGCGCCGATTCCGGTGTCCCGATCGTGATGCTGACGGCCAAGACCGACACCGTCGACGTCGTCCTCGGGCTGGAGTCGGGTGCCGACGACTACATCATGAAGCCGTTCAAACCCAAGGAGCTGGTCGCCCGGGTACGAGCACGGCTGCGGCGCAACGAAGACGAGCCCGCCGAGATGCTGTCCATCGCCGACGTGGACATCGATGTGCCCGCGCACAAGGTCACGCGTAACGGCGAGCAGATCTCCCTGACGCCACTGGAGTTCGACCTGCTGGTGGCATTGGCGCGTAAACCCCGCCAGGTGTTTACTCGTGATGTGCTGCTCGAACAGGTGTGGGGTTACCGTCACCCAGCGGACACCCGCTTGGTGAACGTGCACGTCCAGCGTCTGCGGGCCAAGGTCGAAAAAGACCCGGAGAACCCGACTGTTGTGCTGACCGTTCGAGGAGTGGGTTACAAGGCCGGACCTCCGTGACACCGGTCGCCGCGGGGGGGCGGCGTTGGTGATGTGGGGCTCGAGGCCACGTATTCGCGGTCGTTCGGGCCGTTCTGGCCCGGTGATGCGGGGCATGGGCGCGTTGAGTCGAGCCCTCGGCGTGGCTTGGCGGCGCTCGCTGCAACTTCGGGTGCTCGCCCTGACGCTCGGAATGTCCCTCGCGGTGATCTTGGTGCTCGGCTTCGTGCTGACCAGTCAGGTCACCAACCGCGTTCTTGACATCAAGGTTCGCGCGGCCACCGAGCAGATCGCGCGGGCCCGTAACACCGTCAGCGGGATTGTCAGCGGCGAAGAAGCGCGCTCGCTGGACAGCAGCCTGCAGCTCGCCCGCAATACGTTGACGTCGAAAACCGATCCGACGTCGGGCGCCGGTCTGGCCGGTGCGTTCGATGCGGTGCTGGTGGTACCCGGCTACGGCCCGAGGCCCGCGGCAGCGGCCGGGCCCGTCGACCAGTTGCCCGACGCGCTGCGGGAATTCGTCAAGGCCGGGCAGGTGGCCTATCAGTACGCGACGGTGCACACCGACGGTTTCTCGGGTCCGGCGCTGGTCATCGGGACCCCGACGTCGTCGCGGGTGACCAACCTGGAGCTATACCTGATCTTCCCGCTGGGCAACGAGCAAAGCACGATCGCACTGGTCCGCGGCACCATGGCTACCGGCGGACTGGTGTTGATGGTGCTGCTGGCCGGTATCGCATGGTTGGTCACGCGGCAGGTGGTGGTGCCGGTGCGTGCGGCGGCGCGGACGGCCGAGCGGTTCGCCGAGGGGCACCTGTCCGAGCGGATGCCGATCCGCGGCGAAGACGACATGGCCCGGCTGGCGGTGTCGTTCAACGACATGGCCGAAAGCCTGTCGCGGCAGATCGCCCAACTCGAGGAGTTCGGTAACCTACAGCGCCGGTTCACCTCTGACGTCAGCCACGAGCTGCGCACCCCGCTCACCACCGTCCGGATGGCCGCCGACCTGATCTACGACCACAGCGAGGACCTCGAGCCGGCGCTGCAGCGGTCCACCGAGCTGCTGGTCAGCGAGCTGGACCGGTTCGAATCGCTGCTCAACGATCTGCTGGAAATCTCGCGGCACGACGCGGGTGTGGCCGAGTTGTCGGTCGAGGCGGTCGATCTCCGCTCGACGGTCAACAGCGCGCTGGGCAATGTGGGTCACCTGGCCGAAGACGCCGGCGTTCAACTGATTGTCGACATGCCGCCCGAAGAGGTGATCGCCGAAGTAGACCCGCGCCGGGTCGAGCGGATCCTGCGCAATCTGATCGCCAACGCCATCGACCACGCCGAGCACAAGCCGGTGCGGATCCGGATGGCCGCCGACGAAGACACCGTCGCCGTCACCGTCCGCGACTACGGCGTCGGGCTGCGGCCGGGCGAGGAGAAGCTGGTGTTCAGCCGGTTCTGGCGCTCGGACCCGTCGCGGGTGCGGCGATCCGGCGGGACCGGGCTGGGGTTGGCGATCAGCGTCGAGGACGCACGCCTGCACCAGGGCCGGCTGGAGGCCTGGGGCGAGCCGGGCAAGGGCGCCTGCTTCCGGCTGACACTGCCGCTGGTCCGCGGCCACAAGGTCACCACCAGCCCGCTGCCGATGAAACCGATTGCCCCAGAACGCAAGGAGCGTCAGCTTCGGCCGCGGGAGCACGCGGAAAGGGGCGTGTGATGCGGCAGCTGACTGGGCTGCTGTTCGCGCTGGCCGTCGTGGTCGCGGGTTGCGCGGGGGTGCCGAGTGCGTCCGCGCCGCAAGCCATCGGCACCGTCGAACGGCCGGCACCGTCGAATCTGCCCAAGCCGACGCCCGGCATGGACCCCGACATGCTGTTGCGCGAATTCCTCAAAGCCACAGCCGATCCGGCCAACCGGCACCTCGCTGCACGCCAGTTCCTCACCCAGGCGGCGTCGAATGCATGGGACGACGCCGGCAGCGCGCTGCTGATCGACCACGTCGTCTTCGTCGAAACCCACAATGCTGAGCGGGTTTCGGTGACTATGCGGGCAGATAAACTTGGCTCGCTGTCGGATATGGGCGTGTTCGAGACCGCCGAGGGAGTGTTGCCGGATCCCAGTCCGATCGAGCTGGTCAAGACGCCGGGCGGCTGGCGCATCGACCGTCTGCCCAACGGGGTGTTCTTGGACTGGCAGCAATTCCAGGCCACCTACAAACGCAACACGTTGTATTTCGCCGACCCGACCGGTAAGACGGTCGTTCCGGATCCACGCTATGTCGCGGTGGCCGACCGTGATCAGTTGGCCACCGAACTGATCTCCAAGCTCATCGCCGGTCCGCGTCCGGAGATGGCCAAAAGCGTGCGCAACATGCTCGGCCCGCCGCTGCGGCTGCGCGGACCGGTGACCCGGGCCGACGGTGGAAGCAGCGGCGTCGGACGCGGTTACGCCGGAGCCCGGGTCGATCTGGAGCTGCTGACGGTCGCCGACCCGCACAGCAAGCAATTGCTTGCCGCGCAGATCATTTGGACCCTGGCAAGGGCCGACATCAAAGGGCCGTACGTCATCAACGCCGACGGCGCCGCGCTGGACGAAAGGTTCGCGGCTGGGTGGAATCCGTCTGATGTGGCCGCCACCGATCCGGGCGTCGCGGAGGGCGCCGCGGCCGGTGTGCACGCGCTGATGGGCGGAAGGCTGGTGTCGCTGAATGGGCAGACCTCCGACCCGGTACCGGGCGCGTTCGGGCGGACGACGGATCAGACCGGAGCCGCGCTGTCGCGCAGCGGGCACCAGGTGGCGTCGGTGGTGACCCTTCGGCCGGGCGCTCCGGATATGGCGGCATCGCTGTGGATCGGCGACCTGGGCGGCGAGGCGGTGGAAGCCGCCGACGGGCACACCTTGTCGCGGCCCAGCTGGTCGCTGGACGACGAGGTGTGGGTGGTCGCGGACGGCAACACCGTATTGCGTGCCATCGCCGGGACGGCCTC
Source organism: Mycobacterium sp. (assembly GCF_035623875.1). GTDB lineage: Bacteria > Actinomycetota > Actinomycetes > Mycobacteriales > Mycobacteriaceae > Mycobacterium. Next base: position 32,333 of record NZ_DASPSP010000159.1, read on the forward strand.
GGGTCAGCCTGCGCGTCTTCCGGTGGATTCGGCTGCGGTGTCCAGTCGCTTCCCAGGTGTGATCGCCGAGCTGCAATTGTCCCGGGACGGGACGCGGGCGGCGATGGTCATCGAGGGCCGGGTAATCCTGGCCAGCGTCGAGCAGACGCAGGCCGGCCAGTTCGCGTTGGCCTATCCGCGGCGGCTCGGGTTCGGGCTGGGCTCCTCGGTGGTGTCGCTGTCGTGGCGCACCGACGACGACGTCGCGGTGAGTCGTAACGACGCCGAGCACCCGGTGTCCTACGTCAACATCGACGGGGTGAACTCGGATGCGCCGAACGGCAATCTGCAGCAGCCGGTTGGGGCGATCGCGGCCAATCCCTCGACGGTCTATGTCGCCGATCCGCGCGGCGTGATGCAGCTGTCGATCTCGGGCGCCGAAGGCCCGCAGGGTTGGCTGGACGTACCGCCGTTCATGGTGGCCGGGGCGATACCGGTGCTGCCCGGCTGAGGCGCACCGGCTGTCGCTACTGGTTGGGAGTAAGGAACGGGCGCCAACACCACCCAGCACCCGATCACCGCAGAGGGCTGAACTCGAAGCACCGTAATGCGTCGGCAGCCATGTCGGCCCACACCGCCACACTGCAGGTGTGCTGGATCTGGTCCTTCCGCTGGAGTGCGGCGGCTGCGGGGCGCCGTCGACCCGCTGGTGTGAGGCGTGCGCCCGCGAGCTGGCTATGGGTCCCGATGCGCCGCGCGTGATAACCCCACGCATCGATCCCGGGGTTCCGGTGCTGGCGCTCGGCCGCTACGCCGGTGCCCGCCGGCAGGCGATCGTCGCGATGAAAGACCGTGGCCGGAGCGATCTGATCGCGCCGCTCGCCCGGGCGCTGGCGCTCGGTGTGCACCGGTTGCTCGCGTGGGGTCTGTTGGACGTCCCGCTGACGATCGTGCCGGCGCCGACCCGCAGCTGGGCGGCGCGCCGCCGCGGCGGCGATCCCATCACCCGCACCGCGACGCTGGCAACCGCGGGCCACCCGCACATCATCGTGGTCCGGGCGCTGCGGATGAAGGCGCTGGCCCGCGATTCGGCCGGTCTGGGCAGCGCCGCGCGCGAGCGCAATATTGCCGGACGGGTGTTGTTGACCAGCCGACGCGCGCCGGCCGACGCTGAAGTCCTGATCGTCGACGACATCGTCACCACCGGCGCGACCGCCCGTGAGTCGGTCCGCGTGCTGCAAACCGCGGGAGCGCGAGTATCCGCTGTGCTGGCACTAGCAGCCGCGTGAGCGTTCGTGAAGAACTCGCAACAGGTAGGTCAAAACACTGGAACTTCCACCTGAACTCGGTCTACCGTCGGGGTCAAGCACCACGAACGCCTCGAGGTGGCGCAGCTGAGATGCAGCGAGGCGCCACGGCACCGAAGACGGGTAGGGGGTGAGTTCTCGACACCTTGCACCGGCGGGCGGCCACTGCACGACCATCACCCCGTCGGCGCGTGTACCTGGAAGCCGGCACGCCTCGTGCGTGCAACGCGAGAGAAACGAGTTGTCAAGCATGTCAAGGCAAACCGTGGAATCTAGTCAGCTTGTCGGCGAACTACCGGCATCAGCCGACGAGCCGGAAGAACCGACGCTGGACGCCGAGGTCGTGGTCAAGGGCCGAAACGTCGAGATACCCGACCACTTCCGCATCTACGTCTCGCAAAAACTCGCCCGCCTGGAGCGGTTCGACCGAACCGTCTATCTGTTCGATGTCGAGCTCGACCACGAGCGCAACCGCCGCCAACGCAAGTCCTGTCAGCATGTCGAGATCACCGCTCGCGGCCGCGGGCCGGTGGTCCGCGGTGAGGCGTGCGCCAACAGCTTCTACGCCGCATTCGAATCCGCGGTCGCCAGGCTGGAGGGCCGGCTGCGTCGCGTCAAGGATCGTCGCAAAGTCCACTACGGCGACAAGACCCCAGTCTCGTTGGCCGCCGCGACCGCCACCGTGCCGCCCGAGCCGGTCCGCGAGACCGACGCCAACGACGCGCCCGAACACGTTGGTGGCTCCCTCACCAGCGGGCACCACGTGCCGGGTCGGGTGGTGCGCACCAAAGAACACCCGGCCAAGCCGATGTCGGTGGACGACGCGCTCTATGAGATGGAGTTGGTCGGCCACGACTTTTTCCTGTTCTACGACAAGCACACCGAGCGACCCTCGGTGGTCTACCGTCGGCACGCCTACGACTACGGCCTGATCCGGCTGGCCTGACGATCGGCGGCTTTCGCTGGCTCGTCGCCTAGGATGGGTGACGCCGAAGACATCTATCCACAGGGGACATTGCCGTGCTGTCGAAGTTGCTGCGCGTTGGTGAAGGTCGCATGGTCAAGCGCCTCAAGCGAGTGGCCGACTATGTCAACACCTTGTCCGACGATGTCGAGAAGCTCACCGACGCCCAACTGCGGGCCAAGACCGACGAGTTGAAAAAACGGCACGCCGACGGGGAAAGCCTCGATGACCTGCTGCCCGAGGCGTTCGCGGTGGCGCGCGAAGCGGCCTGGCGGGTGCTGGACCAGCGCCCGTTCGACGTGCAGGTGATGGGTGCCGCGGCGCTGCACTTCGGCAACGTCGCCGAGATGAAAACCGGTGAAGGCAAGACCTTGACCTCGGTGTTGCCGGCCTACCTCAACGGCATCGGCGGCAAGGGCGTGCACATCGTCACTGTCAACGACTACCTGGCCAAACGCGACAGCGAGTGGATGGGCCGGGTGCACCGTTTCCTCGGGCTGGACGTCGGGGTGATCCTCGCGCAGATGATGCCCGACGAGCGGCGCGTCGCCTATGCCGCCGACATCACCTACGGCACCAACAACGAGTTCGGCTTCGACTACCTGCGCGACAACATGGCCCACTCGCTGGAGGACTGCGTCCAGCGCGGCCACAGCTTCGCGATCGTCGACGAGGTCGACTCGATTCTGATCGACGAGGCTCGCACCCCGCTGATCATCTCCGGGCCCGCCGACGGGGCGTCGAACTGGTACACGGAGTTCGCCCGGCTGGCGCCGCTGATGGAGAAAGACGTCCATTACGAGGTCGACCTGCGCAAGCGCACCGTCGGCGTGCATGAGCTCGGCGTGGAGTTCGTCGAAGACCAGATCGGCATCGACAACCTTTACGAGGCCGCCAACTCGCCGCTGGTCAGCTACCTCAACAACGCGCTGAAGGCCAAGGAGCTGTTCGCCCGCGACAAGGACTACATCGTGCGTGACGGCGAGGTGCTCATCGTCGACGAGTTCACCGGCCGGGTGTTGATCGGGCGGCGCTACAACGAGGGCATGCACCAGGCCATCGAGGCCAAAGAGCACGTCGAGATCAAGGCCGAGAACCAGACGTTGGCCACCATCACGTTGCAGAACTACTTCCGGCTTTACGACAAGCTCGCCGGCATGACCGGAACCGCGCAAACCGAGGCCGCCGAGCTGCACGAGATCTACAAGTTGGGCGTGGTGACCATTCCGACCAATAAGCCGATGGTCCGCACCGACCAGTCCGACCTCATCTACAAGACCGAAGAAGCCAAGTACATCGCCGTCGTCGACGACGTCAGCGAGCGGTACGAGAAGGGCCAGCCGGTGCTGATCGGTACGACCAGCGTGGAGCGCTCGGAATACCTGTCCCGCCAATTCCAGAAACGGCGCATCCCGCACAACGTGCTCAACGCCAAATACCACGAGCAAGAGGCCGGCATCGTCGCAGAGGCCGGTCGGCGCGGCGCCATCACGGTCGCCACCAACATGGCCGGCCGCGGTACCGACATCGTGTTGGGCGGAAACGTCGACTTTCTCACCGACAAGCGGCTGCGCGAGCGTGGGCTCGACCCGGTGGAGACACCCGACGAGTACGAAGAGGCGTGGCACGAGGAGCTGCCGGTGGTCAAGGCCGAGGCAGCCACCGAAGCCAAGGACGTGATCGAGGCCGGCGGGCTGTACGTGCTGGGCACCGAGCGGCACGAGGCGCGGCGCATCGACAACCAACTGCGCGGCCGTTCCGGCCGGCAGGGCGACCCCGGTGAGTCGCGCTTCTATCTGTCGCTGGGCGACGAGTTGATGCGCCGCTTCAACGGCGCGGCGCTGGAATCGCTGCTGACCCGGCTCAACCTGCCCGACGATGTACCGATCGAGGCCAAGATGGTGACCCGCGCTATCAAGAGCGCCCAGACCCAGGTCGAGCAGCAGAACTTCGAGGTCCGCAAGAACGTCCTCAAATACGACGAGGTGATGAACCAGCAGCGCAAGGTCATCTACGAGGAGCGCCGCCGCATCCTCGAAGGCGAGAATTTGCAGCAGCAAGCGCACGACATGCTCGTCGACGTGATCACCGCCTACGTCGACGGCGCAACCGCCGAGGGTTACGCAGAGGACTGGGACCTGGAGAAGCTCTGGGAGGCGCTGAAAACGCTGTATCCGGTCGGGATCGACCACAAAAACCTGATCGACTCGGAGGCGATCGGGGAGCCCGGTGAGCTCACCCGTGAGGAGCTGCTCGACGCGTTGACCGAAGACGCCGAACGCGCCTACGCGGTGCGGGAGGCCGAGCTCGAGGAACTCGCCGGCGAGGGCGCGATGCGCCAGCTGGAACGCAACGTGCTGCTCAACGTCATCGACCGCAAGTGGCGTGAGCATCTCTACGAGATGGACTACCTCAAAGAGGGCATCGGCCTGCGTGCGATGGCGCAGCGCGATCCACTGGTGGAGTACCAGCGCGAGGGCTTCGACATGTTCACCGGAATGCTCGAGGGCCTGAAGGAAGAGTCGGTCGGCTTCTTGTTCAACGTCTCGGTCGAGGCGGTACCGGCGCCGCAGGTGGGACCGGTCGAGGAGCCGGAGGATCTGGCGGAGTTCGCCAAATCCGCCGCTGGGGGTACCTCCCACTTACGGGGGACGGCCAGCGCACAGCAGCGGGCCGCTGGCGGGTCCACTGGCTCCGCCGGGTCACGCGAATCCGCAACTGCGTTGCGCGCCAAGGGGATTGAGACCGAGTCGCCTGCACTGACGTATTCCGGGCCCGCCGAGGACGGTTCGGCGCAAGTGCAGGGCGACGGCGGTGGGCAGACTGCGGCGGCCGGGGCCGGCGCTAGTCGACGCGAGCGGCGTGAAGCCGCGCGCCGGCAGGCCCGCCATGCCAAGTCGAAATCAGCCAAGCGGCGGTAGCGGCGGTGGACGTCAAAGAGGTGCTGCTGCCCAGCATCGGGGTGCGGTACGAGTTCACCAGCCACGACGGGGAGCGGATCGGGATCATCGCGCGCCGCAGCGGCGACTTCGACGTCGTACGGTACGCGCGCGAGGATCCCGACCAAGCCCAGCCGATCTTCCACTTCACCGACGAAGAGGCCGACGCGGTCGCCCAGATCTTGGGCGCACCGCGGATCGCCGAGCGCTTCACCGAGTTGACCCGCGAAGTGCCTGGGCTAGAGGCCGGTCAAGTCCACATCCGGCCGGGCAGCCCGTTCGCGGACCGGCCACTCGGGGACACCCAGGCGCGCACCCGCACCGGCGCGTCGATCGTGGCGATCGTGCGCAACGAGGTGGTGCTGGCATCGCCGGGACCGGCCGAAGTGCTGCACCCAGACGACGTATTGGTGGTGGTCGGTACCGAAGCCGGCATCGCCAAGGTCGTGCAACTCGTCGATAACGGCTGAGCGCGTGCAAATTTCGGCGCCGCTCTTACTGCAACTCGGCGCCGTGCTCACCGCGCTTGCGTTGCTGGGGGCGGTCGCTCGCCGGTTCGCACTCTCACCGATACCGGTGTATCTGCTGACCGGTCTGGCTCTCGGCAACGGCGGCGTGGCTCCGGTCACGACCGCTGGTCAGTTCATCACCACCGGGGCGCCGATCGGCATCGTGCTGCTGTTGCTGACGTTGGGTCTGGAGTTCTCCGCGACCGAGTTCGCCAGTAGCTTGCGACGCCACTTACCTTCTGCCGCAGTCGACTTCGTGCTGAACGCCACGCCCGGTGCGCTGGCCGGCTGGCTGCTCGGACTCAACGGCGTCGGCGTGCTCGCCCTGGCCGGCGTCACCTACGTCTCGTCCTCGGGTGTCATCGCGCGCCTGCTGGAGGACTTGCACCGGCTCGGTAACCGCGAAACACCGGCCGTGCTGGCGGTGCTGGTGCTCGAGGACTTCGCGATGGCCGCCTTTCTGCCGTTGGTGGCGGTTCTCGGGGCTGGTCACAGCTGGCTGGCTGCCATTGGCGGCATGGCGGCCGCGGTCGCCGCGCTGTGTGTCGCATTTGCCACGTCGTATCGCTGGGGCCACCACGTCGGCCGGCTGGTGACGCATCCGGATAACGAGCAGCTGCTGCTGAGGGTGGTGGGAATCACCCTGGTCGTTGCCGCGCTGGCCGAGAAGCTGCACGCGTCAGCCGCCGTCGGCGCCTTCCTGGTTGGCCTTACTCTCACCGGTGAGACCGCCGATCGGGCCCGCAAGGTGCTGGGCCCGCTGCGCGACCTGTTCGCTGCGATCTTCTTCGTCGCGGTCGGGCTGCCAGTGGATCCAGCGAAGCTGTTACCGATGCTTCCGGTGGCCGTCATCTTGGCCGTGGTCACCTCGGCGACGAAGGTGGCCACCGGAGTGTTCGCCGCCCGGCGCGAGGGAGTGGCGCGACGCGGGCAGTTGCGCGCCGGCACAACGCTGATGGCCCGGGGCGAGTTTTCGCTGATCATCATCGGCTTGGTCGGGTCGTCGATCGCCGGGGTTTCCGCATTGGCAACGACATATGTGTTCGTGCTGGCGATCGTGGGGCCGGTGCTCACCCGGTTCACCGGTGGCCCGTTGCCGGCGACGGCCCGCAAGGCGACCTAGCCGATGTGCAGTGCGACCACCTGCCAGCGTCCGCCCGCGACCCTCTCGATGCGGCAGGCGATGGCGTGGACCCGGCGCCCGCGGCTGTAGCTCCCGAATACCTCGGCCGCGGCGAACCGGTCCGGGGCGCCCACCGCCTGCAGCCGCAACCGGCGCAGCATCGCCGCCCCGTCATGACCGGTCGCGAACCGATTGGCGCGCAACACCGAGTCGACGAGGCCGGCGGCCAGCAATCCGCGCAGCTGCGCGACCGGGCGGCGACGATCGATGACTTCCAGTACCCGGCGCAGTGCCGCGTCGGCGAAGCACGCCGCCTGTCGATGCGTCGCGGACATGGTCGACGATCCGCTGGCTGCAGCTTGCCGACTCGAATATCGTTGCTGCACATGCGTATTGGGCTGCCGCAGCATTGTGCGTGAGGGTGGCCGAAAGTGCCGGACATCCCGCGCCGGCGGTTCATAGTCGGCGACGGGTATGACCGCGAAGGCGTCATTGTCGGATGGGCTCGGGCTGGTCAACACCGCACTCTCCCAATGCTTACGAAGGGGCCGAGAAAGTAAGCCTGCTGGAGAGTGGCAGACAACTGTGACGATCATCGCACAATCGT
>NZ_DASPSP010000163.1:0-15035 GCF_035623875.1 Mycobacterium sp.
ACCGCGGGTGTCAGCGTCAGCTCGGCGTCCAGGTCGGGCAGCAACACGAAGTCGTTCTGGGTGCCATGGCCTTTGGCGAAGATCATGCGCGCCACTCCTCAATCCCGGCTGCGCCGGGATTATCGTCGTCGGCGCGGATCACCTGCTCAGGATACGTGCCGCCAGGCTCCTAGCGCGGCGTCGGCATTGTCGGACGCGTTGGCATCCAGCCAATGGATCCGGTGGTCGCGGCGAAACCACGACCGCTGGCGGCGCACGTAGCGGCGGGTGCCGATGAACGTCGGCTCCCGCGCACCGTCGCCGTTGCCGCCCGCGTCGAGGTCGGCGATCACCTGCGCGTAGCCGAGCGCCCGTGCGGCAGTGACGCCGTTACGCAACCCGCATCCGAGCAGTCTGGTCACTTCATCGACCAGACCGTCATCGAACATCGCCTCGGTCCGGCGGGCCAGTCGCAGGTCGAGAAGCTCAGTGTCGCAATCTAATCCGATGATCACGGTGTCCCAGCGCGGTGTACCGATGACGGGCGCCGACGCGGCGAACGGCTGACCGGTGAGTTCGACCACCTCCAACGCGCGCACGATGCGCCGGCCGTCGGTCGGCAGGATCGACGCCGCGGCGGCGGGATCGCGGCCAGCCAGTTCGGCGTGCAGGCGGCCCACCCCGACCTCGGCAAGCCGCAGCTCCCATTTCGCCCGCACGGCCGGGTCGGTCGTCGGGAACGACCAGTCGTCGAGCAGCGATTGGATGTAGAGCATCGACCCACCGACCAGGACCGGTACCCTCCCCCGGGCCGCGATCGCCTCGATGTCGGCGGCGGCGGCGCTCTGATAGCGGGCGACGGTCGCGGTCTCGGTGACGTCGAGGACGTCGAGCTGGTGATGCGGAATGCCGCGGCGTTGCGCGACAGGCAGTTTTGCGGTGCCAATGTCCATCCCGCGGTAGAACTGCATCGCGTCGGCATTCACGATTTCTCCGCCGAGCCGCTCGGCAACCTGCAGCGCCAGTTGCGACTTACCGGTTCCCGTCGGGCCGACGATCGCCAGCGGCCTCACGGCTGCCAGACACCGGCGAAGTACCCGACGCCGTAGGGTGCCGCCCGGTGGAGCTCCTTGGCTGATCGGGGCGCCGGTTCGGTCAGACCCGCCAGCACACCGAAGGCCACCCGGCCTACGACTTGCCCGGGCAGTTGGCTCAACGCGGCTACGTCACCGCAAGCCAAAGCTTCGTCAAGAGCCCACTGAACCTCGACGTCGGCGGGGTGGTGGCCGCCCGGCGCGGCGGGGTTCAAGGTGTTCGCCCCGTCGGCGACAACCAACACACCCGTCGACTCGGCCGCGTCGTCAATCTCGTGGCGTAACTGCCGACCGAGGGCCAGCGCAGTGTCGGCATCGTGGTTCGCGGCGTAGACACGGACCTCGGCGCGGGCGTCCAGCTGAGCCTGATCCCGCATCCACCCGGCGATCAACGCGCAGAGCGGCAGCTCGGCCGGCTGGCCGGTTGCCTGCGGCGAGAGTCGCACCGCCAGATCGGCACCGAAACCCGCAAAGGTCCCGACGCTTTCCGGGCCGACTATGACGTCCGCTGTGTCGTTTGAGCCCACCCCGACGACCACCCAGCGCGGCGGGAGCGCGGCGACGGCGGCGACCATGGCCGCTCGCAACTCAGCCACCTCGTCGGCGGCGGCCCCGGCGAGCTCGGGGACCAGCACCGGCGCGGACGGAATGATCGCGATGGTGCTCAACACGCAATTAAACTAACGTTCCGACGGCGCCAAGGTTTGCGGAGTGGCTTTCAACCGTCCCGTGCCGAGCGCCTCTATGTCGGTGGCCTCGCCCTTGGCCAGCGCCACAGTCGACACGATCATCACGATCACCGCCGCCACCAGGACAACAATCTCGATGCCGTTGACGTGCAGGTCCTCAGAGAGCACGGTGATTCCCAAGATCCATCCCACCACCGGTTTGGCCAGGGTCATCGTCGGCAATGACGCGGTGAGCGCGCCGGCGCGGAATGACGCCTGCTGAAACACCATTCCAGCCAGCGCAACGGCGAGCCAGGCATACAGCTCGGGCGCGCGCAATAACGCCCCCAAGCCGCCGTGGACCGCCTCCTCGACACCTTTGGTCAGCACCGCAAATAGCGCCAACGCCGAACCCGCAACCAGCGCGAGCAGCACCGCGGCGACCGCGCCGGCCCAGATTCGGGCGCCCAGTACACACAGCACTAATGCCGGGCCCATCACCAAGGTCACCACCGCCCAGGTTTCCAGCGGGGCGCGCTGCTGGTCCGCCGTCGGATTCCCGACCGCCAGGATGACTGCGACCGCGCCGGCCAGCAACACTGCCCAAAACCATTCCCAAGTGGTGACCCGGTGGTGGGTGATCGCAGCGTTGATCGGCAACGCGAACAGCAACACCGTCACTTGCAGCGCGGTCACCAACATGACCGACCCCAGGCTCAGCGCCGCGGCCTGCAGGGCGTAATTGCCCACCGCGGCCGCACCGCCCAACCACCATCGGGTGTCGCGCAATGACAGGCGGAACAACTCCCATGCGCCGACGGGTTTGTCGACGATCTCGTGCGCGGAACGCTGCCGGATGACCGAGCCGATCGCCGATACCAGCGCAGCGCCCAGGGCAAGCAGTATGGCGACATATGCCCGGTCCATGGGCAACTTCCTCCCCCCGCTGGTTTGGCTGACAGACCAACTGTTCCATGCGCACGCTACTGAGCTGGGCAACGGCGGCTTCGGCACGGCGCGTCGCCGCGAACACCAACCTTACGACGGCGCCTTTTCGACGACGATCACATCACGTCCCGCGCCGGCCGCGATGCTGGCCGCCTCGCCACGAGCCAGGGCAATGGTCGAGACGATCACGACGACCGCGGCGGCGATCAACGCAAACATTTCGGGTCCGTCGGCGTGCAACGCCTCGCCGAGCACCAGGACGCCGAGCAGCGACGCAACCACCGGCTTCGCCACGGTCACCGTCGGCAGCGAGGCGGTCAGCGCACCGGCGCGAAATGACGACTGCTGAAAGATCATCCCCGCCAGCGCGGCCGGTATCAGACCGTACGCCTCCGGCGCACGCAGCAATGCCCCGAAGCCGCCGGAAACCGCCCCGACGGCGCCCTTGGTCAGCACCGCGAACAGCGCCAGCGAGGAGCCCGCCACCACCGCCAACAGCACTGGCGCCAGCGAACCGCCCGACCAGATGCGGGCGCCGAGCACGCAAAGGACCAAGATCGGCCCCATCACGACGGCCACCGCCGCCCAGATCTCCGGCGAACCCCGCGAGTGGCCGCCACCCGGGTGGCCGACGGTGACCAGGACCGCCAACGCCGCAGCCAGCAACACCGCCCACGTCCACTCCGAGCGCGTCACCCGGTGATGAGCCAGCCGCGCATAAATCGGCAGGGCGAAGAGCAGCGAGGTCACCTGCAACGCCGTCACCAGCATCACCGAGCCCAGCGCCAGCGCAGCGGCCTGCAGGCTGTAATTGGCGACCGCGCCGGTGGCGCCCAACCACCACCGCCTGTCGCGCACCGACAACCGGAAGAGCTCGAGGTGGCCGACCTGCTTGTCGGTGATCTCCTGCGCCGACCGCTGGCGGACCACGTCGCCGATCGCGGACGCCAACGCGGCGCACAGCGCGATCAACGCCGCGAAATCCGCTTTCGACATGCGATCTCCTCGCCGAGGGCCAGCCCTCAATCGGCTACCTGAACCGACTTTTCACCATCAGTTTTCCAGGAATTCCGCTGAGACGCGGAGAGGGCAGCGCGAGGGTCGGTCACACCTCGACGCTCGTTGCCATCGAACGTTCCGCCAACACCCCGGCCCCCCGGCCGGGGAACGCCGCCGGTCGATCGCCGTCAGCGGCCATGGTCGCCGCCTCGCCGCGGGCCAGGGCCGTGGTCGCGACGATCACCGCGACCACCGCCGCCGCCAGCACAAACATTTGAGGACCGGGAGTGTCCAACGTCTCGCCGAGCACGGTGACACCAAGCACCGAGGCCACCACCGGTTCGGCGACGGTCATCGCAGGCAATGAGGCGGTCAGCGTGCTGGCGCGAAACGCCGACTGCTGAAACACCGTCCCGACCAACGCCGCCAGTATCCAGGCATACAGTTCGGGCGCTCGTAGCAACGCACCCGGGCCGCCTCGGAGCACCTCCATGACGCCTTTGGTCAGCACCGCGAATAATGCCCACGACGACGCCGACACCACCGCAAGCAGCACCGCGGCACCCGCTCCCGACCAGATTCTCGCGCCCAGCACACACAACACCAATGCCGGCCCCATCACGACGGCCACGACCATCCAGATCTTCAGCGAGCCGCGCTGGTAGCCGGCCGCCGGGTCGCCGACGGCGATGAACACCGCTACCGCCGCGGCCAGTAAAACCGCCCACAGCCATTCCCAACGGGTCACCGGGTGACGGGTCAAACGCGCATTGGTCGGCAATGCGAACAGCAGCGCCGTCACCTGCAGCGCCTGGACCAGCACCACCGACCCCAGCACCAGCGCGATGGCTTGCAGGCCGAAGCTGGCCGCCGCCGCCAGGCCGCCCCACCACCAGCGGATGTCACGTAACGACAAGCAGAACAACTCGAAGTGCCCGACCCGTTCGTCGGTGATTTCCTGCGCAGACCGCTGACGGATCACATCCCCGACCCCGGATATCAACGCCGCGACCAACGCGAGTAACGCCGCGATATCGACCCTCGCTATGGGAGACCCCCTCGTCCGGCCCCGGCCGCATGCCGCTATTTACACATGCCAAGTGGAAAATTGTTTCACGAACAAGGGGTAATTCCGGCTAACGCCACGGCCCGAATTGACGCCGAAAAACCTGGCCCGTGGGCGGCTGCAACGCCAACTCGGAACGCACCGCGCGACAAGCTGCTTCAATACTGGGGAGATCGACTGGGGAGATCGCGACGGAGGACCCTGACGACTCCCCGCGAGCGCAGTTGACGGCGCCGCAATGCGCGGCAGGTGCGCGGCCAATAGCCGCGCGAAGGGTAGGTGACGGCAGCTCATGACGCCTGACGAGCCACACAACGAAACCCGGCCCACCCCACGGCCGGGACCGCGGCCCGGGCCCAAACCAACTTCCCGTCCCCACCCGCACCCAATCCCCGGGCCGCTGGCCAACGACCCACATCGATTCGGACGCGTCGACGCCGACGGAACGGTATGGCTGATCAACGCGACGGGCGAGCGGGTCATCGGGTCCTGGCAGGCCGGCGACGCCGAAGCCGCGTTCGCCCATTTCGGTCGGCGATTCGACGACTTGAGCACCGAGGTGGCGCTGATGGAAGAGCGGCTGGCTTCGGGCACGGGCGACGCGCGCAAGATCAAAGCCACCGCGGCCGGGCTGGCCGAGACGTTGCCGACCGCGCATGTGCTCGGCGATGTCGATGCGCTGGCCGCACGGCTTGCCGGCATTGCCGAGCGGGCCGAAGCCGTCGCCGCCGCCGATCGCTCCCGCCGCGACGAGCAACGCGCAGCCCAGACCGCCCGAAAAGAGGCCCTGGCCACCGAAGCCGAGGAGCTGGCCAACACCTCGACGCAGTGGAAAGCCGCCGGCGACCGGTTGCGCGCGATCCTCGACGAATGGAAGACGATCAGCGGTTTGGATCGCAAGACCGACGACGCGCTGTGGAAGCGCTACTCGGCGGCGCGGGAAACCTTCAACCGGAGACGCGGATCCCATTTCGCGGAATTGGACCGCGAGCGCGCGGGTGCCCGCGAGGCGAAAGAGCAACTCTGTGTGAAGGCAGAAGAGCTGGTCGACTCGACGGACTGGGGTGCGACCAGCGCCGAGTTCCGCAATCTGCTCACCGAGTGGAAGGCCGCCGGACGTGCGGCCCGCGACGTCGACGACGCGCTCTGGCGCCGGTTCAAGGCTGCCCAGGACACCTTCTTCAGGGCGCGTAACTCCGCGACCGCCGAGCGGGACGCCGAGTTGCAGGCCAACGCCACCGCCAAGGAGGCGCTGCTGGCCGAGGCGGAAAAGCTCGACACGAGCAATCACGAGGCCGCCCGGTCGACACTCCGTTCGATCGCCGAGAAGTGGGACGCGATCGGCAAGGTGCCGCGCGAACGGTCGGCCGAGCTCGAGCGCCGGCTGCGCGCAATCGAGAAGAAGGTGCGTGACGCCGGCGAATCGGACTGGTCTGACCCTCAGGCTCAGGCCCGCGCCGAGCAGTTCCAAGCGCGCGCCGAGCAGTTCGAACGCCAGGCCCAGAAGGCCGAGGCGGCGGGGCGCAGCAAGGAAGCCGAGGAGGCCAAGGCCAATGCCGAGCAGTGGCGGCAATGGGCTGACGCCGCCGCGGATGCGCTGACCCGCAAGCCTTAGCCCGAGCTAGCCGACCCGTTGCCGTTGTGGTTGGGCGCCTCGGTTTGTTCGGAGTCGTCGAGCGTTTCCAGCAGCGTTAGGGACTGCCGGTGCGCGGCGGCTCGACGGCGCTGCTCCTCGGCGGCAAGTTGCACGATCGTGCGCGACCACACCACCCGGGCCCAGTGAAACGTCAGCAAGATGATGGTGATCCATGCAACCACCAGACCTGCGCCGGGGCCCGGATGACCGGCGGCCACGGTCTGCCGCGACCAAATGGCCAGCAACCCGGCAGCGCTGGCCACCGCCGAACCGGCCAAAGCGACCCAGGCCAACGCCCAGCGCCGGGTCAACAACGCCAACATCGAGAAGCCGACGCCGAAAACCAGTGCTAGCCAACCGAATACTCGTGATGGCAGCGCCACCGCGGCCGCCCCCGAACCATGCGTGGAAAACAGCACATCCCATCCGCGCACGTTGCCGGTATGCGGCAAAATGAACGATGCGAGCAGTATGAAGACTAGGATGGCAACAACCAAAGCTCTTGCACCCGGCTCGATTTCGCGGGCGATGCGCCGTTCCGCCGCCTCAATGTCAGCCCGGAAATCGTCGAACTCGCCTTGCTTACGCCCGCTTTCGCTCATCGCGCGCACCCCAGAGGTTCCACCGCCGCGGCCGGTTGCCCGACGCCCGGCATGCCAAGACGGACACCGCTGGGACGTTGCCCGCCGGCGTAGGCGTCACCGGCGCTGGTGCGGCGGTGGCTGACGACGTCGCCGTCGGCGATGAGGTGGTGCGGCGCGGCGTCGGTGACGATCGTCGTGACGATGTCACCGGGGCGCACCTGCTGACTGCCCGGCGTGAAATGCACCAGCCGGCCGTCTCGCGCGCGCCCGCTCATCCGGGCGGTGCGGCTGTCCTTGCGGCCTTCGCCGGTAGCCATCAGCAACTCGACGGTGCGTCCGATCTGGTCGCGGTTCTCCTCGAGTGCGATGCGCTCTTGCAGCGCCACCAGTCGCTCATACCGTTCCTGAACGACGGCTTTCGGCAGCTGACCGTCCAGTTCGGCGGCGGGGGTGCCGGGGCGCTTGGAGTACTGGAAGGTGAACGCGCCGGAGAACCGGGCCCGCCGAACGACGTCCAACGTCGCGGCGAAGTCTTCCTCGGTCTCACCGGGGAAGCCGACGATCAAATCGGTCGTGATGGCAGCGTGCGGCATGGCCGCCCGCACCCGGTCGATGATGCCGAGAAAACGCTCGGCGCGATACGACCGCCGCATCGCACGCAACACCCGGTCCGACCCGGATTGCAGCGGCATGTGCAAGGCGGGGCAGACGTTCGGCGTCTGCGCCATCGCGTCGATGACATCGTCGGTGAACTCGGCCGGATGCGGCGAGGTGAACCGCACCCGCTCCAGCCCGTCGATGCGTCCGCATTCGGTCAGCAGTTCGGCGAAGGCGCCGCGATTGCGCGGTAACCGAGGGTCGGCGAACGAGACGCCGTATGCGTTGACGTTCTGGCCCAGCAGCGTGATTTCCAGCACGCCGGTCTCCACCAGCGACCTCACCTCGGCCAGGATGTCCTCCGGGCTACGGTCGACCTCCTTGCCCCGCAACGACGGCACGATGCAGAAGGTGCAGCTGTTGTTGCACCCAACCGAGATGGAAACCCAAGCGGCGTAAGCAGATTCGCGAGCTGCAGGCAGTGCCGACGGGAACTCCTGCAACGCCTCGGCGATTTCGACCTGAGCAACTCTGTTGTGCCGGGCCCGGTCAAGCAGTACGGGCAGCGATCCGATGTTGTGGGTGCCGAAGACGACGTCGACCCACGGCGCCTTACGCAGCACCGTGTCTTTGTCCTTCTGGGCCAGGCAGCCGCCCACCGCGATCTGCATATCCGGGTTGCTGCGCTTGCGCGGGGCCAGGTGGCTGAGGTTGCCGTACAGCTTGTTGTCGGCGTTCTCGCGCACCGCGCAGGTGTTGAAGACCACCACGTCGGCGTCGGCGCCGTCGAGCGCGCGCTGGTAGCCCGCCGCTTCCAACAGGCCCGCCAACCGCTCCGAGTCGTGAACGTTCATCTGACATCCGTAGGTGCGGACCTGGTAGGTGCGGCGCGACGCCAACGGCGAGCGTTCAGCCGCCGCGTCCGATGCCACCATCGAAGTCACGGGGCCATGGTACGGCGACTGCTGGCCACCGGTGCTGCCGTGGTCTACCCGGACGCGTCTAGACGCGCCTGCGCTCCCGCTCGGCGGCCAACTCGGCGCTGACCACGTCATAGGCCATCGTCTGGTCGAACCCGCGGCGCGCCAGCATCCCCGCCAGCCGGCGGCTCACCCGGGCGGCGGCGTTGTCGTCACCCAGGTTCTCCCGCCGCAGCCTGGCCCGCACCAGCTGCTCGGCGCGGCCGCGCTCGGCAGCCGGATTCATTCCGCCGAGCACCGAGGTGATGACGTCGTTGTCGACGCCCTTGGTGTGCAGCTCAGCGGCCAACGCGCGCTTGCCTTTTCCCGCGTTCGCCCGCCGCGAGTGCACCCACTGTTCGGCGAATCCGGCGTCGTCCACCAGCCCAACCTCGGCCAGCCGGTCTAGTACCCGGGCGCTGAGGTCGTCGGTATAACCGCGCTTGGCCAGTTGACCGGCCAGCTCGGCGCGGGTGCACGCCCGCGCGGTGAGCAGGCGCAGGCACAATGCCCGCGCCAGCTCCTCGCGAGACGGCTCAGAAATCGACGGGGGCGGGCAAGACGCTGTCATCGGTCACCACTGCGCCAATGCCGAGCTTTTCCTTGATCTTCTTCTCGACCTCGTTGGCCACGTCGGTGTTCTCCATAAGGAAGCTGCGGGCGTTCTCCTTGCCCTGACCCAGCTGCTCGCCCTCGTAGGTGAACCAGGACCCGGACTTGCGGATGAAGCCCTGATCCACGCCCATGTCGATCAGCGAGCCTTCCTTGCTGATGCCCTTGCCGTAGAGGATGTCGAACTCGGCCTGCTTGAACGGCGGCGACACCTTGTTCTTGACGACCTTGACCCGGGTGCGGTTACCCACCGCATCGGTGCCGTCCTTGAGCGTCTCGATCCGCCGCACATCCAAACGCACCGAGGCGTAGAACTTCAAAGCCTTTCCGCCCGTGGTTGTTTCGGGCGAGTTGTGTACCATCACACCATCAGCGAAATAGTTGTGCGAATCCTCGACTTCGATATCGAAGCGGTCCATCTTCTGATAGTTCGTCTTCGACTCGATCTCGGTGACACGCGCCGGCACCAGCTGCATCGTCGGTGTCACAAACTCCGGTTCCACGTTGAACTGACCACGGAAGCGTGGAAGCAGCTTGTACGCCATGGACGGGTGCACGTACGGCGCGATGAGCTCCTGGAACCTTGCAGTGGCCTGCGTAGAGAAGACCAGTACGGATTTACCTGCCGCACCAGCCTTCCGCAGTCGTATGTTCAGGCCATGGGTGTCGCGTAGATAGTCGCGAAGACGCACCTGGGACCCCTCGGTCATTGCCTCAACACAGATCTCGATTCGTCCGCTACCGCCTTGAGTGCGCTGCTGTAAGCCCTTGGACCGAAGACTGAAGGAACCGTCGTCCATGTACCAAATGGCTAGCGCCAACGGGCTTAGCGCCTTGAGGTACTCCTCAGAGAGGAACTTCTTGCCATCGCCCAAATACACCGCGCTCATGAGCTCATGAAGCTCGGAGAGCGGAGTGAAGTCTGCGAACACTGCTCCTTTGCTATTACTGGTGCGGCAGTGCGGAATGTTCGCCAGTAATGAGCATTTCCAATCAAGGTATGCCGATTGCTTCGCCCCATGGCCGATACGAAGTCGCGCAGATTCCGAATCTTGCCGCACCGGAGGAGAGAGACATCCGTCGCCCATCAAGGAACCCAGCACAACTTCCCATTGCTGATCACTGAGCAGACTCGGCTGGGCCAGTAGCACACGATCACCGACATTGATGTCTTCGGCTTCACGCCAGCCACCCGGGGTTCGGATGAGATGGTTCCGAGTCATGGCCAAGCTAGCGTGACCGCGTCCAGTCCCGCCTCCGGGCCGATCAACCTTGAAGTGCAAGAACTCTTCTGCCTTCCCGTTGTTGAACCAGTTGGTCACTTTGCGCGGCACGATCTGACCGGATTCGAAGTCGTAGGACAAGACCTCGACGTCCATCTTCTGGTTCACAATCTTTCCGAGCTTTTCAGTCGATCCGTCGGCCAAGGTGACGTTGGTGTACCAAGATCCACACCCGAACATCACACCGATCTTCTCGCGCAGCTGGTTGATGAAGATCGCCGTGGTACCCGAATTGTTCAGCGCGCCAGTCATTTTCCGCAGCGCCTGACTCATCAGCCGGGCCTGCAGTCCGACATGGCTGTCGCCCATCTCGCCTTCGATCTCTGCCCGCGGCACCAGCGCGGCCACCGAGTCGATGACCAGGATGTCCAGCGCGCCGGAGCGGATCAGCATGTCAGCGATCTCCAGCGCCTGCTCGCCGGTGTCGGGCTGGCTGACCAGCAGCGAATCAGTGTCCACACCAAGCTTGTTGGCGTAGTCAGGGTCCAGCGCGTGCTCGGCGTCGATAAACGCCGCGATACCACCCGCGGCCTGGGCGTTGGCCACCGCGTGCAGTGCGACGGTGGTCTTACCCGAAGACTCCGGACCGTAGATCTCCACGATGCGGCCGCGCGGCAGGCCGCCGATGCCCAGGGCCACGTCCAGTGCGATCGACCCGGTCGGGATGACCGAGATCGGCTGGCGCACCTCGTCACCGAGGCGCATCACCGAACCTTTGCCGTAACTCTTCTCGATCTGGGCCATCGCCAGTTCGAGGGCCTTCTCGCGGTCAGGGGCTTGCGTCATGGTGCTACCTCTCGGTGTAGTCGGTGTTCGATTGACCGGTCTCGGTCAGTTGGTCGCGACGCTAGAGGCAGGGTCTGACAAGTGCCCTGACCAGCATCTGACCGTCGAACACCGACCACATTAGCGAACATGTGTTCGATGACAAGTAGGCGCGCCGTATCGCCGACGAGAAGCAGTGCCGGCTAGCCGCGGTATAGGTCCGGGAACGTCGACCTAAGCGCGTCCAACTTGGGCAAGTCGTTTTGGACGATGTACGGGTTGTTCGGATTCAAGTCGAAGAAGTCCTGGTGGTAGGCCTCCGCAGGGAAGAACTGGGCTGCCGACGACACGCTGGTGACGATCGGCGCGGGGAAGGCGCCCGCCTGGTTCAGCTGGGCGATGTAGGCATCCGCGATGTTCCGTTGGGTCTGGTCCTGAGCAAAGATCACCGAACGATACTGAGTGCCCACGTCGGGTCCCTGACGGTTGAGTTCGGTCGGATCTTGCACGACGGCGAAAAAGATGTGCAACAGCTGGCCGTAGGTAACCTGAGTCGGGTCGTAGGTGATGCGCACCGTCTCGGCGTGCCCGGTCGTCCCGGTGCTGACAGTCTCGTAATCAGCTGTCGCCGCATTTCCTCCCGCGTATCCAGATTCGGCCGCTGCTACCCCTTTGACGTGCTGGTAAACGCCCTGCACGCCCCAGAAGCAGCCACCGGCCAGGACCGCGGTCTCAGCCTTGGGGCGCCCCGTCGCCGGTTCGTCGACCATAGGTGCCGGAATTGCGCTCGCCGTCGTCCCACTCGCGGGCGGCATCACCGGATATCGGACGAGGAACACCGTCGCGGCGAGTCCCACCACTGCCAGCCCAGCCGCCAGGATCGCTCGCCAGCGAAAAGTCGCAGTATTCACGCCGGCCTCCGCATTCGGTTGCACACCATTGAGTACCTTCATTACACGTAGTACACGTAATACACGTACAGAAAGTTCTCGTACAGGATGTGGCCACTCGGCAGCTTCGGGCCCGTGCCGACTCGGTCGATGACAGCGCGGCGGACCGAGTCCGCCGAGACGCCACAAATGGCCAGTGCGCGCGCCGCGTGCTGGTCGGGGCGAGCGAGAAGGCCGCAACCAACGCTTATTTCACCACTGTTCGCGTGGGACGTCGAAGTCCACACACAGCGCCCGCCACACGTCGCGCGGGTCCACGCCGTCCTCGATCGCCTGCGCGCCGGTGCGCCCGTCGAAGCCGGTCAGCACGTGATCGGACAGCACCGAGGCGCCGTAGATGGCGCCGAACCGCATGGTGACCAGCTCGTGGAACTCCGTTAGACGCACGCGAACCAAATTACCCAGCAGTCGCGAGCGCGTCGTGGCACACCGATACCGGATCGGCGACGTCGGTGACGCTGCCCGCGGCGCGCTGGGCCGCTTCCCGGTAGGTCGGCGTGGACAGCACCTCATCGACTGCGCTGACCAGCGCCTCAGCCGTCAACGGCCGAACTAGCCGCCCGCTGCCCTGGCGCGCCACTCGGTTCGCGATCTCCCACTGATCCCCTCCGCCGGGAACCAGCACCAGCGGCACACCGGCCAGTAGCGTCTTGGCCACCATTCCGTGCCCGCCGCCGCAGATCACCAGGTCGGCATGCGTCAGCAGTTCGTCTTGCCGTCCCAGCCCGGCCACCGCCCACGACGGCACCGTCAGGTCGGGACCGTTGAGCCGCGACACCACCACGCGTGCGCCGACGGGCAAACCGGTTCCGGGTACTAGGCAGTCCAGGGCGGTCTGGGCCATCCCCCGCGTCCCGGTCAATGCCGTCGACGGCGCGACGACCACGACCGGCCCGGAACCGGGTGGGATCGCCAGCACCTGCTCGGTCGGCTCGAAATGCAGCGGACCCACCAGGACGGCTTCGGCCGGCCAGTCCGGGCGCGGAACTTCCAGCGCGGGCAGCGTGGCAATCAGGCGCCGCAGCGGCCCGGGATCGGTGGCGGGCAAACCGATCTCGACGCGGGCCGCCGCTCGCTGCCGGATACCGGCCCGCCAGGATCGCGCGGTCAGCGCGCGCATCGCGGCGTCCCGCAGCCGGCCCCTGATGCCGGTGCCGGGCGCCAGTCCGCTGCCCAGCGGCGGCAGCCCTTTCGACGGCAGGTAGAGCGGATGCGTGTTGAGTTCGATCCAGGGGATTCCCAGCAGCTCGGCCGACATCCCACCGCAGGCGGTGATGACATCGGACACCACCAGATCCAGCGCCATCGCCCGCAGCTGCGGAAGGTTCAGCACGGCCATCCGCGCGGCGCGCTGATGGAGCTTGGCGCCGGCGTCGCGGTCGTCGTCGTCCGCGGTGGGGTCGAGCCCCGCCAGTTCGACGGCGTCGACGCCGGCGGCACGAGCAGTCTCAAGCCATTCGGTGCCGGTGAGCAGGGTCGGCGTGTCACCGGCTGCGAGGAAGCGTTGGCACATCGCGATGGCGGGAAACGAGTGCCCGGGGTCCGGCCCGGCCACCACGGCGACGCGCATCGTCCTACCCTGCCACAGCCGCCGACCGCTCGAATCCCCGTTAGGCTGGAGGCCATGACCGAGCAGACTCTCGAGAACACCCGCACTGTCGAGGGCTTCCTACATGCGCTGCAGGACACGGACCTCGAAACCGCAGGCGCCGCATTGGCCGAGGATCTGGTGTACCAGAACGTCGGGTTACCGACGATCCACGGGCGCAACAGGACGATGAAGCTCTTCAGCTCGCTGGGTGGTGCCGCGTTCGAGGTCAAGATCCATCGCATCGCCGCCGACGGCGCTGCTGTGCTCACCGAACGCACCGACGCGCTGATCTTCGGCCCGCTTCGGCTCCAGTTCTGGGTCTGCGGTGTGTTCGAGGTGCACGGCGGGCAGATCACCCTGTGGCGCGACTATTTCGACTTCTTCGACATGTTCAAGGCGACGGTACGAGGCCTGGCCGGATTGGTGGTGCCGTCGCTGCGGGCGTCGTTCTGACCCCGCGGTTCGGAAGGACAGTTCGATGAGCGACAACACGGTCCGCACCAAGCCGAGCGCACTCCAGTACGTCCGGTATTGCTGCGGCGGGCGGCTACCCGACTCGATGCGGGACTGGGTGCGCAACGATCTGACGGGTAAGGGCGCCACCACGCGGATGATGACCCGCGTCGCCGTTCCAGCGGTCTTGGTGCTTGCCCCGTTCTGGCTGATCCCAACGACGCTGGACGTCCACCTGAGCATGACGTTGCCGATCCTGATCCCGTTCGTGTACTTCTCGCATGCGCTCAACAAGGTGTGGCGCCGCCACATGCTGCAGGTGCACAACCTCGACCCGAATCTGGTGGACGAACGCCGTCGCCAGCGCGATGCCCACATCCACCAGGCCTACATCGAACGCTACGGGCCGCGGCCCGAGTCGGGCCCGTTCCGCGGCCACGACATTTAACTTCGCGGTAGCCCGCCGAGTTCATCGAAGGCCTGCGCCCAACCGACCAGCCGATCCGTCGCACCGACCAGCTCGTCGCGGTAGCGTTGCCGTGAAACCGATGATCCGGCAATGGAATCCAGCGGATCGTTGTTCGCCGACGACACTAATTGCGCTGCGGCAGTGACCATTTCGTTGTATTGACGGACGCCGGCGCTCAGTTGCGCGGTGAACGCGTTGATGGTGGGCACCAGGTATGAGCGTGATTGCGGAGTGCAGTCCGCCGCCCGCTCCATCGACACCACCTCAGCCGCGGTTGCCGCCATCGCAGTGGCGGTCTTGTTGGCCGCGGTGGTCAGGTCGCGGATCTCGGTGGCGGGCAGCATGTTGCCCCGCTCCATGACGCCCAGCAGCGAGAAGAAGC
>NZ_DASPSP010000173.1:0-31841 GCF_035623875.1 Mycobacterium sp.
GCGGTGCAATGTGATACCCGTCATATGACCACTGGTCACACCGGGCAGAAAGGCGGCAGCTCATGACCACGAGGGACAAGTACACGGACGTGCCCGTGCCCTACTCGTGGGAGGTCGCCAGTGCCGGCGAGGCGCGCTTCACGTGGGAGTACGACGACGGGCGCGCCCGGCTCCTTTCCCTATACCAAAAGGGAAAGGACAAGCAGTGGGATGCCCAGTCGCGCATCGACTGGGCGCAAGACGTCGACCCGATGAACCCGATCGGGCTGCCTGACGAGTTCCATCCGCTGTTCGGCAGCCCGATGTGGGACGCCGCAGACGACGCACGTCGCGCCGAGATGCGCCAGCACTTCCAGGCCTGGCAGCTCTCGCAGTTCCTGCACGGGGAGCAGGGTGCGATGGTGTGCGCGGCCAAGATCGTCGAGGTCGTCCCGGACCTGGACGCGAAGTTCTACGCGGCCACCCAGACCATGGACGAGGCCCGGCACGTCGAGGCGTTCTCGCGGTTCCTGCAGGAGAAGGTGGACGTGGTCTACCCGATCAACAAGCACCTGACCGCACTGCTGGACGACACCCTGCGCGACTCGCGCTGGGACATGCCCTACCTCGGCATGCAGGTCCTCATCGAAGGGCTCGCACTCGCCGCCTTCGGGGTGCTGCGGGACATGTCGGCGCAGGACTCGCTGGCCAAGCAGGTGCTGGCCTACGTCATGCAGGACGAGGCCAGGCACGTCGCCTTCGGCCGAATCTCGCTGAAGGACTACTACTCCGCGCTGACCGAGGCCGAGCGGGACGAGCGTGAAGAGTTCGTCGTGGACGCCTGTTACCTGATGCGCGACCGGTTCCGCGGCGAGGAGGTCTTCGAGACCCTCGGCATGGACGTCCAAGCGTGTGCTGAGTGGGTCGATACGTCGCCGCTGATGATCCAGTTCCGCTCGCATCTGTTCAGCCGCATCGTGCCGATCGTCAAGGACATCGGGTTATGGGGCGACAAGGTACAGAAGGCCTTCAGGGATATGGGTGTGCTCGACATGGCCGGCTTCGACATCGAGGGGCTGATGAAGGCCGATGAGGATCAGGCCGACGCGCTGGAGAAGGCACACGCCGAGATGGCCGACCGGGCCCTCGAGGTGGACGAGGTGATCGCGGCGGGCGCGAGCTAACTCAATGTCCGGTTTGGCGAGGAGGGCGGCGCACCTGAACTGCTCGACGAGCTGAACATGCAGTGATAGTCGACCGACCCCGTCATCGAGCACATGAGGCCTTTGCCTCAAAATCGACCTGCAGTTATATCGGTGGAGCTAAGGGGACTCGAACCCCAGCGCGCCTTCCTGCAAAATGCCTGAAATGCAATTATTGGCTTTAGGCGTTGTTACGCCACGGGCGATCTTTCTGCGGATATGCGTCGGTGTGTTACGCGACGCAACAGTGCCGGCTTTGCACCCCTCGATCAGCCACCGCGGCCTTGACCGGCCCGGCGCCGTCTCTCGCTCGGCCAGAAATCAATCCGTCCAGTGTCGGTTCGAGTCCGACCGAGGGCACCGGAAGAATTAGCTGATAGCCGAAGCCCCGCTCAAGCGGGGCTTCCTGCATAGCGGGGGCGGTAGGTGGACGAGATCCCCCGGTCGGGCTGCGTCTCGCCGCCGTCCTTTCGCTGCTCAGGCGGTCGTCGTAGGCTCGTGGCGATGCTGGAGAAGTCCGAGATCCGGTTCTTTCCCCTTGACGCCCGCCGCGTGGCGTACGAGATACGCGGAGACGGTCCACCGCTCGTCGCTCCGGCGTGGTGGGTGAGCCACCTCGAACTTGATTGGCAGAGCACGGGCTTTCGGCGATTCTGGGAAGGCGTCGCGGATGGCTACGCACTGATCCGTTACGACCGGCTCGGCGTCGGCATGTCGGACCGCACGGTGCGAGAGTCGGATCTGACCCTCGACGGGGAAGTCGCGACACTCCATGCGCTCCTCGACGAGCTCGAGCTCGAGCGCGTGTCGCTCATCGGCGGCTCGTGTGGGAGCTGCACCGCCATCGCATTTGCCGCAACGTTTCCGGAGCGCGTCGAGCGCCTGGTGCTGTACGGGTCGTACCCCGATGGCGCGGCGATTACCGCTCCGGGCGTGGCGGACGCGATCTTCGCGGCGGTACGCGCGCATTGGGGACTCGGCTCGCGCCTGCTCAGTGACATTTTCCTCAGTGGTGTCGACTTTGCGGAGCACGAACGCTTCGCACGGTTCCAGCAGGAGGCGGCGACCGCCGAGACCGCTGCCGCCTTGTTGGGTCTCGTCTATCGCCTCGACGTACGCGTGCACCTTCCCCTCGTCCGCCCGCCAGCGCTGGTCGTGCATCGTCGCGACGACCGCGCCGTGCCGTACCGGCTCGGGCGTGAGGTCGCGGCCGCGATTCCAGGCGCGACGTTCATCCCGCTGCAGGGGAGCGCGCACTTCCCCTGGCACGGTGATGTCGATTCCGTCGTCCGCGCGTGCCGCGAAGCGCTGGCACCGGTGCAGTCGTCGCCGCACCATGCGAGCGAGCCGGAGCCGGACCTGCTGTCCAGTCGTGAGCGTGAGATCCTCGCCTGCGTCGCGCGCGGTCTCAGCGATCGCGAGATCGCCGAGCAGCTCGTGCTGAGCCCGCATACCGTTCACCGCCACGTCGCGAACATCCGCAGCAAGTTGGGTCGCACCTCACGGACGGCCGCCGTCGCGGAGGCCGCGCGTCTCGGACTCCTGTGAGGTAGCCGGAAGGGGCCATCTGCGGAAGATGGCCGCTCCGAGCGATGCGGGCATTATTCGGGCTGTCGTACGTTCGCGGCATGACAGACATCGACAGCACCGAACTCCAGGCGAGTCCACCGTCTGCGGCGTGGCTGCGGATTCTCGCCGTGGTGTACGACCCGTTTCTCTGGCTGGGCGAGATCGCAGGCATGCGCCGCCGGCGAAGCGCGCTCCTGGGTGGCGCCCGCGGGCGTGTCGTCGAGATCGGCGCCGGGACCGGGCTGAACGTCGCGCATTATCCCGACGGGATCGCCGAGCTCGTGCTCACCGAGCCCGAGCCGGGGATGCGCCGAAGACTCGCGCGTCACTTGCAGCGGCACGGGCGCGGCGCGCGGATCGTCGACGCGCCGGCGGAGTGCCTACCGTTGGCCGATGCGTCCGTGGACACCGTCGTCTCGACGCTCGTCCTTTGCACCGTCAATGACCCCGAACGCGCGCTCCGCGAGATCGCACGCGTGCTCCGCCCGGATGGGCAGTTGTTGTTCATCGAACACGTGCGCGCGAGCTCGCGGTTCCTCGCAGCATGCCAGGACAACCTGCTCCAGCCGTGGCGCCGCTTCGCAGGCGGCTGCATCTGCAACCGCCCGACCGTGGAGTTGATGCGCGCCTGCGGCTTCGCTGTCGCAGCCGATGACGTCGTGTGGCGCGGCATGCCGCGGATCGTCCATCCGCTCATGGTGGGACGGGCCACTCGGTGATCTGGACGGTCGTCGATTTCGCCTCGTCTTGCGGCTTTAGGTCGGGTTCATAGACCAGGCGCCGATCTCAGAGCGGCCTACGAAGACGCTCCCGCAAGCGGCGATGTCAGCCAGGACTCGATCGGCAAGGGTCGCGGGATCGATCTCGCCCGGCGCGACGCGACCGAGCCTTTCAAGCTCGGGCAGCAAGGTTACGAGCACATCGGTCGTGAAATGCACCTGCTGGGCGCTGCCGGCACCGGCGCCGATCACAGCTTCCATAGCGAGCTTCGGCGCCAGAAGACCAGCCGCGGTGTACACGGCCGGCAGTTTCGCGCCCATCTCCGGGTCGGCACCTCCGGCGCTGAGACCCTCGACCACGAGGCGACAGCATCGCTGCCAGCTTGGAATATGCGGAGCAGAATGTGCGCACGCCCACTGCGGTTCCTGGAACACGACGATGCCACCGGGGGCCAAATGCCGCAGCAAGCCACACATCCACGCCGCCGGATCGGGTTGGAACATCAAGACGTACCGGCCGACGATCGCGTCAAATGGGCGATCAAATGTTAACTCCGCCGGGTCGCCCTCCAGGAACGTCACGTTGCACGTCGCCAGTGAGCTTGCTCGTCGCCTGGCAACTTTGAGCGCGGCTGCAGCGCGTTCGACACCGATGACCTCGCCGCTGTCACCGACCAACTCAGCCGCCAGTAACGCGATATCGCCGATACCGCTGCCGACGTCGAGTACCCGCATCCCACGTGCGATCCCAGCCGTCGAGAAGAACCGGCGCGTGATCGGCTCGATCAAGCGAGCCTGGACCGCTAGCCGATCAAGCTCACCGTCAGAGTGACCAAGTACGTACCTACGCGCCTGCACTGGCGGCCCGCCAGCGCTAATCGCTCCCGGATCGGCCATATTGCGTACGGTATTCGGCCTGTACCTACGCAGGAACAGATTCAACATTCCGCACTCTGGCGGGCAGCACATGCTGACCTATCAGGCAGAACCCCGGCAGCCAGTCCGCCAGGGCGCTCGAGGAACTGCGAACGCTGTCAAACAACGTCTGACCGCGACGCGTCGTGGCCGAAGCTGTTCCTGCCACTACCAGGATCAGTGGGGCTAGGTTGCTGACTCGTAAGCGGGAATTCCCAACAGGTGCCGTGCGTCCTTAGAACCGCATCGACCAGTATCGAGCGCAAAGGACATCTCATGAGCACGCACATCCATCCGCAGCCAATGACCATCAACGGGCTGCAAGCCTAATAACGTACGAAAACCATTGCAGAAAGGAACATTTCATGTCCACGATCCACTTCCGCCAGACGACCACGTCGACCCCCGAACAGTTCGTCGCCGGGCTCACCGATTTCGGGCCGGGCCGATCGAAGGTCTTTGAAAAGAGCGCCGATTCGTACCTCAAGGTGCATCACCTGGGCCTACATGACGCCGACGTCACCGAGGGCTCGGGTGGCGTCTGGGAACGTCTGCAGTACGACTGGTCCGATCTCAACCGCGTCAGGGCCAAGACAATCGACTCCAACGTGTTCGGCGGCGCATCCGGCTACAAATACACCCTGACGCGGCAGCCCAACGGAACGACCGACGTAGACGTCGTGATAGTTCGCGAGGGCAAGAACTTAAGAGGTCTCGTCCTGTCGGGGCTACTCGCAACCGTTGCCAAGGGATCCTTGCGAAAGGCATTCGTCAACAGCGTCAAGGCCATTGAGGCCCGCAGCGACGCGAACGCTGCGGACCGCTCGTCGACCGTTATCACGCTGGACAGACATCCAGGTCAGTGATCAACGGTAAGTCGTGGAGATCAGCGCAGTTCAAATCCACAAGAAAGGGTCGACGCCCATGACGGAAAGCAAGGAGTTGTTCCTGATCACCGGCGCCACCGGCAACACCGGGGCGCACACCGTGAGGTTGTTGAGGGAACGTGGTCTTCGCGTCCGCGCGTTGGTGCACAGCGTCGACGAGCGCGCGGACCGGTTGCGTGAACTGGGCGCCGAAGTCGTGCAAGGCGATCTGCTGGACTTTCCCGCGGTCAGCGCCGCGACGGTCGGGGTGAGTGCGGCCTACTTCAACTACCCCGTCGCCCCGGGTTTGGTGGAGGCCACCGCGAACTTCGTGCAGGCGGCCAGCGAGGCGGGTGTGCACGCGGTGGTCAATATGTCGCAGATCTCGGCGAGTCGGGAAGCCAAGAGCAACGCCGCGCGCCACCATTGGCTCGCGGAGCGACTGCTGGACCGCAGCGCGCTGATCACCACCCATCTGCGGCCCACCTTCTTTACGTTCTTTCTGAGCATGTTCTGGATCCGCGACAACGACGAAGGGCTCTATCGGCTGCCCTTCGCCGATGCCCGACACGCCCCAATCGACGCCGCCGATCAAGCCCATGTCATCGCCGCGATCCTGCAAAACCCCGATCCGCACGACCGCCAGATCTACCCGCTGTTCGGCGCCGAAGAACTCAACTGGTATGAAATGGCCGCGAAAGTCCAACACACTCTGGGTATCCCGGTGCGCTACGAGCCCATCGACATTCCCACATTCGCGGCCGATCTGACCGCCGCCGGCGCCTCGGCGCATTTCGTGCAGCACATCAGCAACGTGGCACAGGACTACCGCGACGGCGTCTTCGCCGGGGTTAACAACCTCGTCGAGGTGATCGGCGGAGTCAAGCCCATCACCGTGGAGGACTACGTCGCGGCCACCCGCTCCCGGTTCGGCACCAGCGGGCGCCCTCGTCGGTGAGCGCGCGTGTTCATACCCCCGGCGAAGACGATTGGCTCCATTACCGTGTAGGGGGAGGCTGCTATGCGAATACCGTGTAGGGGGAGGCTGCTATGCGAATCGCTGTCGTCGGTGCGAACGGCAATATCGGCGCTCGCACTGTCTCGTTCGTTGAGCGGGATGGACATGCGGTGGTACGCATCAGCCGCTCTCTGGGCGTTGACCTGATCACCGGCCACGGTTTGGACGCGGCGCTCCAAGGGGTTGACGCGGTGGTCGACGCCATCAGCTCACCGCCGATCGGCGCTGCGGAGACCTCCGCCTATTTAGGCACCACCACGAGAAATCTTCTCGACGCCGAGGAGCGCGCGGGCGTGCGTCACCACGTGTTGCTGTCGATCGTCGGAACCCACCGGATTGAAGGCGGCACTGCCCACTACTCCGGTAAGCGCGAGCAAGAGCGCCTGGTCGAGACGGGACCCTTCATTTCTGCGGTGGCCGCTCACCAACAGGTGTAGCCGCCGTCGATCACGATGTCGGAACCGGTCATATAGCTCGACGCGTCACTCGCGAGATAGAGGTAAATGCCGACGAGTTCCTCCGGCCGGCCTAAGCGTCCGAGCGGGATCTTCGGTTCCCAAAGCGCGTGGTACTCGGAGTAGGGCTCTACCAGTTCGGTAAGGATGTAGCCCGGGCTGACGCTGTTGACCCGGATGTTGTGGGGTGCCAACTCCACAGCCATGGCCTTGGTCAGCTGGATGACGGCTGCCTTCGAGGTGCAGTAGTGGCCTACCTGCTGCGGGGTGTTGACGATGTGACCCGACATCGACGCCGTGTTGATGATGGTTCCGGCGCGTTGCTGGGCGACCATGGCCTTCGCCGCGGCCTGTGCGGTGAGGAAGACACCGTTGACATTGGTGTTCTGGATACTCTCGAACTCCTCCAGCGGCATGTCCAGCAAGCTGCTGAGGGCGATGATCCCGGCGTTGCACACCGCGATGTCGACCCCGCCCAACTCATCGGTGACTCGGCTCAGCATGGTGGCCACCAGCTCGGGCTGGGTTACATCGCAGGTGATGGGTACCGCCGTCCCACCGCCGGCAGCGATCTCTGCGGCCAGTTGCTGCAGCGGCTCATGATGTCGGGCCGCGATCGCCACTGCAGCCCCTGCTTGTGCATACGCCAGCGCCACTTGCTTGCCGATACCGCTGGAGGCGCCAGTCACGAGAGCGTTCTTGCCGTGCAGTTGAAACAGATCCACCACGTCCACTTTCGCCCACAACCCTTCCCGGTTGCCCAGGGGAACTGTATCGCTGCCGTTTCCCGTTTGGGGACCGCCGACATCACCCGGTCGCCGCGCCACGAAATTAGCCACCAGCCGCCGGGCTTCACCGCCTAGTTCGCGGCCGAAAAGCCCTCACGCTCAAGATCAGTGCTCGCATGTCTGTATCTCAGAGGGTAGGGCGGCGGGCTACGTCGAGCTTGGCGCCCCCTGCCCATCGCGTGACAGGCCAAGCGGCCCAGCGAGTTCGGACAATGTCGGCAACACCTTGTCGGACCCGCCGACCACAAGGATCGCCACGTGGTCGGCACCGGCGTTCAGATATGCGACCAGGCGCTTGGTGACGTCATCAGGGGTGCCGTGGGCGACCACGGCGTCGATTAGCCTGTCGCTGCCGGGCCGGGTGACGTCGGCTTCGGTGAAACCCAGCCGCTTCCAATTGCTCACGTAGTTCGTCAGGTTGAAGTAGCGGTCCAGCGCCATCCGGCCGATTGCACGCGCCTCCTCGGCGTCGCTGGTCAACACCACGTTATGCACCGGTGCCAGCAGCGCGTTCGGTCCGATGATCGCGCGGGCCTGTGCGGCGTGTTCGGGCGTGGCGTTGGCAGGATGCGCCCCGGCGGCGCGCTCGGCCGAGAGCTTCAGCACCCGCGGCCCGAGCGCGGCGAGCACACGTTGATTCGCGGGTACGCCATATTCGTCGAGCTCGTCGAGGTACGACACCAGCGCGTCGTACGGCTTGCGGTATTGCGCCTGCGCCTCAGGATGGCCGACTCCGACGCCGAGCACGAAGCGGCCCGGGTAGGCGGTGTTGATGCGGTGGAACGACTCCGCGACGGGCTTGGCTGCCGCCGTCCAGATGTTTACGATGCCGGTGGCCACCTTCAGCGTGGTGGTCGACTCCAAAAGTGGCTCCACGAAAGATAATTCGGCCGGCGGCGAACCGCCGACCCAAATCGTGCCGTAGCCTAGCCGTTCGATTTCCCGGGCCTGCTCGGGGGTGGCACCAAGTCCGAAGAAGCCAAATCGGCCGAGGTCGCTTGTGACGGTGTGTGTCGCGGTCATTGCCAGTGCAACTCTTGCGCCGCGCGCAGCTATTCCGCCGCGGGCGAGACTTCTGCGGGCGGTTCCGCACCGAGAGTGCGCGCTGTAATCTCGTTCTGCTCCATGAGGAAGGCCCGCAGTCCGTCCAGGACACGCTCGGGTCGTTCACCCGGTGAGCAGGCCAAGCAGGAACCGGACGACCCGAGCCTGAACGGCACGTTCTGCATGTCAGGACAGTACCGGCGCCCACCACCGCGTCCACGCTCACCGAGCTACCGGCTGAGCAGTCGCAAAGGCCCCCGAATCCGCTCGATTCGGGGGCCTTTTGCGTTTGGTCGAACGAACTAGGCGGTGCGGCGGATACTGCGCGTCCGACCGATCTCACGCTTGAGCAGCAGCTCGCGTTCGGTTTCCGAGAGGCCGCCCCAGATGCCGTACGGCTCGCCGACCGCCAGGGCATGTGCGCGGCACTGCGCCATGACCGGGCACCGGCGGCACATCTCCTTGGCACGCCGCTCACGCTGCAAGCGGGCCCGGCCGCGCTCGCCGTCCGGGTGGAAGAACACCGACGAATCCACCCCGCGGCAAAGGCCTTGTAATTGCCATTCCCAAATATCGGCGTTGGGGCCTGGTAGCTGCTCTGGCTGTGGCATTGAAGTCCCTCTCTACACGCCCATGTTCTGGCCAGTTTGCGAACAGGTAAGTCGTCAACTGAATCGAGGGGTCGTCGGTGACTACTCGTCGGCCTTAAAGGTAGGGGGCCTACGGAAATTTCGTCAACACGCGGTGATCTGCCGAATGCTCAACTGGGGCTTGACAATTTACTCTGAATTCACCGACGCGATGAGTCAGCGCGCCTACCCATGCATGGCGATGGGGTGTTATGGCGGAATGTCCCAGCTCGCGACCAGTCGCGGGGTCGGCACGATAAATATAATCAGCGTCAGATTTAATACCGGTGTAACTCAGAAACCATGAAGTTTTAACTGGTACCCGCCGTGATCGATATGCCTTGCGGTCCGACAATCGAGTCCGACCTGACAGCGACCGCCTTTGGAAACCAGCCTGGCCGCTGGCCGCTGCCGTCGGCGGGCACACCGCATCAGCTATGGCTACGCGCCGTCGGCGCCGGGGGACAGGGCCGCTACGGCAGCGCTCGCAACGACCTCGCGACGCTGCTACGAAGTGCGCCGGCCGATCATCTTGCCTCGCTGGCGCACAGTACCCAGGCTTCGTTTCTGCGCCAACTGGGTTGGCACCGGCTGGCCCGCGGCTGGGACGGTCGGGCGTTGGCGCTGGCCGGCGCCGACCCCGAGGCTGCCGCCGATGCGTTGATCGGACTGGCGGCCGACGCGCTCGGCGTCGGCCGCCTGGCCGCCGCGGCGACGCTGCTGAGCCGGGCAGAGCCGTTCGTGGCAGAAGCGCCGCAGCGACGGCTGTCGGTGCGCCGAGCGTGGGTCGCCGCCGAGCTGGCGATGGCGGCCGGCGACGGCGCCGCGGCGGTGCGCAACGCAGAGCTCGGCGTCGAGTTGGCCGCGACCACGGTCGACGGGTCCGCCCGGCATTCGGCCAAAAGCGAGGTGGTGTTGGCGGCTGCGCTATGCAGCGCCGGCGCCGTCGACCGGGCCCGGGCCGTCGGTGCGGCGGCGCTGGAGCTTGCCGGCCGGTTGGGCCTGGTGCCGCTGCGCTGGGCGGTGGCCTGCCTACTAGTCGCCCTTTTCGATACCGCAAGCCCGAGTCGCCCGATGGCAGAGCTGTGCGACATTCGCGACGAGTGCGCCCGCCAAGTGCAGCATTGGGGTGGAGCCTGGCGCCAGCGCTAACGCCGCAGTAACTGCGGCGGGTCGTTATTGTTTTACTGTGGGCCACCGTCCCGGGCGATGCCCGGTCCGTAACGTTGGAGATGTTGCCGCCGATGACAACGCTGGAGGAACGTCTCGACGCTGTTGTAGCTGAGGCCGTAGCAGGTGATCGGGACGCGATTCGGCAAGTGCTTGAGACGATCCGCCCGATCGTGATCCGATACTGCCGCGCACGGGTCGGCACAATCGAGCGGAGCGGCCTTTCGGCTGATGACGTGGCGCAGGAGGTGTGCTTGGCCGCCGTCATGGCGTTGCCGCGCTACCGTGATCGCGGCCGCCCATTCCTGGCCTTCGTGTACGGCATCGCCGCGCACAAGGTGGCCGACGCCTATCGTGCAGCCGGCCGCGACCTGACGTATCCCACGGACTCGATTCCCGACCGCAGGTCAGCCGAGGCCGGTCCGGAGCAGGTCGCCATCCAAGCCGACTCCGTTGCCCGGATGAGCGAGCTGCTCAAGGTTCTGCCCGATAAGCAACGCGAAATCCTGATCTTGCGCGTGGTGGTCGGTTTGACCGCCGAGGAGACCGCCAGCGCCGTCGGCAGCACCGCCGGAGCGGTGCGCGTAGCCCAACACCGCGCCTTGGCGCGGCTGAAATCCGAGATTATTGCGGCGGGACGAGATTATGTCTGAACGAATTCATACACCGTTTGATCAGCCCGATCCGCGCGCGGTGGCCCGCACCGAGCGGTTCATCGACGCGCTGGCGAAACGCGAGCCGATCGACTTCAGCGACGTTGCGGACCAGCGAGACAGCGGAGAGAGGGCGCTGGCCGCGCTGCTGGAAGAGTGGCGCGACGAGTCTAGGGCCCCGGCGCCGCGCGGGCTGTGCCCGGAGCGGGAAGCCGTCGGGGCGTTGAATCGAGGGTTGGCAGCGCGTCGTCGTACCCGTCGCAGTATGGCGCTGGTGGGGGCGCTGGCCGCGACCGTGCTCGGCATCGGCGGATTCGTCGCCGTGATGGGCCAGGCCGGGCCGGGCGATACGCTCTACGGCGTCCACACCAAGGTGTTCGGCGAGCCGGCTTCGGTGCACGATGAGCGAATCGCATCGTCCGCCCAGAGCGATTTGGACTCCGTTGAGCAAATGATCTCGCTGGGCCAGTGGGATCAGGCGCAGGACAAGCTGGCCGCGGTCAGCGACCGGGTGCAGACAGTCAAGGACAGCGATCGCAAACAGGACTTGGTCGAGCGGGTGAACCAGTTGAACGCGAAGGTCGCCAACCGCGATCCCAATGCGACGGTGGTGTCCAGCTCCCTACCGAATGCGGCCCCGGCCAGCATGACGGGTCAGCAGCCCAACTCGGTAGGTGGCTGAGGCGAAAACGCCTGGTCAGCGGCGGCCGTGAAATCCCTCGGTGTCCGAGGTCGCCTCGTTGAGTGAGGCGTCGGCGTACCCTCGGCAGTAATCCCAGGTGACGTAGGCGTCAGGCTCGGGGTCGTAGGCCGGCTCATGCGGACGGACCGTGCCGTCGACCAATAGCTGCAGCAGGTTCGCGCGCAGCATGTCCCAGTCGTGATAGTGGTCCTGCTGGCACTCGTCACAACACACCACCAGGCCCCGAATACCCTTGTGCGCCAGCAGAGCCTCGTAGACCGCAAGGTCGGCCAGGTCGGCTTCGACCGCCATCCGCTCCTGAGGGTCAAGCGGTTGGCCGGGCTCGACGGCGTCCAGCGCCGCCGACGGATCACACGGGTCGCCGGCAAACGGATCCGGCGGCAAACCCGGCGGGAGGTAGTCGCGCACGGGTCCACAGTACGCAGCCGAGCGGGTATCACGCCAGCGCTGCGCCCGCAGACCAGCCGTCAGGTAGCTCCCGCTTCACGGCGCGCATAGTCGCCGGGCGTCAGGGAGCCGATAAGATGAGGTCCTGATTCTGCATGCGTATGGGAGGGCCCCGGCGATGTCATCTGGCTTGTCCCGTCTTGAAGGCAGCGGCGACCTGATTGTCGAACCGTACGTCCGCGTCGGCGGCCTTGCCGACGACCCGGTACCCACCGGAGGTGACGATCCGCACAAGGTCGCGATGCTGGGACTGACATTCGACGACGTCCTGCTGTTGCCGGCAGCCTCAGATGTGGTGCCCGCCACTGCGGATACGTCCAGCCAGCTCACTAAGAAGATCCGGCTCAAGGTGCCGTTGGTCAGCTCCGCGATGGACACCGTCACCGAGTCGCGGATGGCCATCGCGATGGCCCGGGCGGGCGGCATGGGCGTGCTGCACCGCAACCTGTCGGTCGGAGAACAGGCGGGCCAGGTCGAGATGGTGAAGCGGTCGGAGGCGGGCATGGTCACCGATCCGGTCACTTGCCGGCCGGACAACACGCTGGCCGAAGTCGACGCGATGTGCGCGAAGTTCCGGATCTCCGGGCTGCCGGTGGTCGACGGCTCCGGTGCACTGGTTGGCATCATCACCAACCGCGACATGCGCTTCGAGGTCGACCAGTCCAAGCCGGTCGCAGAAGTGATGACCAAGGCCCCGCTGATCACCGCCCAGGAGGGCGTCAGCGCTGACGCAGCGCTGGGCCTGTTGCGCCGCAACAAGATCGAGAAGCTGCCGGTCGTCGACGGTCACGGCCGACTGACCGGGCTGATCACCGTCAAAGACTTCGTCAAGACCGAACAGCACCCGCTGGCCACCAAGGACAGCGACGGCCGCCTACTGGTCGGGGCGGCCGTCGGTATCGGCGACGACGCCTGGGTGCGGGCCATGACGCTGGTTGACGCCGGGGTTGACGTCCTGGTTGTGGACACCGCGCATGCGCACAATCGGCTGGTGCTGGACATGGTCGGCAAGCTCAAGGCCGAGGTCGGTGACCGGATCGAGGTGGTCGGCGGCAACGTCGCCACCAGGTCGGCAGCTGCAGCGCTGATCGAGGCCGGCGCCGATGCGGTCAAAGTCGGTGTGGGTCCGGGTTCGATCTGCACCACCCGGGTGGTGGCCGGCGTCGGTGCGCCGCAGATCACCGCGATTCTCGAGGCGGTCGCGGTCTGCGGCCCGGCAGGTGTGCCGGCGATCGCCGACGGTGGACTGCAGTACTCCGGCGACATCGCCAAAGCGCTGGCCGCGGGCGCGTCGACGACGATGCTGGGCTCGCTGTTGGCCGGCACCGCCGAGGCGCCCGGTGAGCTGATCTTCGTCAACGGCAAGCAGTACAAGAGCTACCGGGGCATGGGGTCACTGGCGGCGATGCAGGGCAGGGGTGAAGGCAAGTCGTATTCGAAGGACCGGTACTTCCAAGACGACGCGCTTTCCGAGGACAAGCTGGTGCCCGAAGGCATCGAGGGCCGAGTGCCGTTCCGCGGGCCACTGGCCTCGGTCATCCACCAGCTCACCGGTGGGTTGCGCGCAGCGATGGGATACACCGGGTCGAACACCATCGAGGCGCTTCAGCAGGCACAATTCGTCCGGATCACGGCGGCGGGCTTGAAAGAAAGCCATCCGCACGACATCACCATGATCGCCGAAGCGCCCAACTACTACGTGCGGTGAACCGATCGAGAAGGGTCGCTCATGCGTGACATGGTCGAGATCGGCATGGGCCGAACAGCAAGGCGCACTTATGAACTCGAAGACATCAACATCGTGCCGTCACGGCGCACCCGGTCTTCACAGGACGTGTCGACGACGTGGCAGCTCGACGCGTACCGGTTCGAGATTCCCGTCGTCGCCCATCCGACCGATGCACTGGTGTCGCCGGAATTCGCCATCGAGCTGGGTCGGCTGGGCGGTCTGGGAGTGCTCAACGGTGAAGGGCTGATCGGCCGGCACCCGGACGTGTCCGCCAAGATCGCTCAGGTCACCGAGGCAGCAGCGAAAGAACCCGAACCGTCGGCGGCCATCCGGTTACTGCAGCAGCTGCATGCTGCGCCACTGGATCCCGAGCTGCTGGCCGCCGCGGTGGCCCGCATCCGCGACGCCGGGGTGACGACCGCGGTTCGGGTGAGTCCGCAGAACGCGCAGGCGTTGACGCCGGGGTTGGTGGCCGCGGGCGTCGACCTGCTAGTCATCCAGGGCACGATCATCTCCGCCGAGCGCGTCGCCAGCGACGGTGAGCCGCTCAACCTCAAGACCTTCATTTCCGAACTCGACGTCCCGGTCGTGGCTGGCGGCGTGCTCGACCATCGCACGGCGCTGCACCTGATGCGGACCGGGGCAGCAGGCGTCATCGTCGGCTACGGATCCACCATGGGAGTGACGACCAGCGACGAGGTACTCGGGATCAGCGTGCCGATGGCCACCGCGATCGCCGACGCCGCCGCGGCGCGGCGGGAATACCTCGACGAAACGGGCGGACGTTACGTGCATGTGCTCGCCGACGGGGATATCCACACCTCCGGCGACCTGGCCAAGGCCATCGCCTGCGGCGCCGACGCGGTGGTGCTGGGCACCCCGCTCGCCGAGGCGGCGGAGGCGCTGGGTGACGGCTGGTTCTGGCCGAGTGCGGCCGCCCACCCGTCGCTGCCACGCGGCGCGTTACTGCAGATCGCCGTCGGCGAGCGACCGCCGCTGCGCCAGGTGCTCGACGGCCCCTCCGACGATCCGTTTGGCTCGCTTAACCTCGTCGGCGGGTTGCGCCGGTCGATGGCCAAGGCCGGCTACTGCGACTTGAAGGAATTCCAGAAGGTCGGCCTGACCGTCGACAGCTAGCAGGTCGGGCCACGCGGTTTTCTGGATTGGTATCGCCGGGTACGTCCATACTGGTGCGATGGAACCGGATTACGACGTCCTGATTATCGGGTCGGGCTTCGGGGGCAGCATCACCGCGCTGCGGCTGACCGAAAAGGGTTACCGGGTCGGCGTGCTCGAGGCCGGCCGCCGCTTCGCCGACGAAGACTTCGCCAAGACCTCCTGGGACCTGCGCAAGTTCTTGTGGGCGCCCCAACTGGGCTGCTACGGCATCCAGCGCATCCACCTCCTGCAGAACTGCATGATCCTGGCCGGTGCCGGCGTCGGCGGTGGATCGCTGAACTACGCCAACACGCTGTATGTACCGCCCGATCCGTTCTTCGACGATCGGCAGTGGTCGCACATCACCAATTGGCGCGCGGAGTTGATGCCGCATTACCAGCAGGCGCAGCGGATGCTCGGTGTGGTCGAGAACCCGACGTTCACCGACGCTGACCGTGTGGTCAAGGAAGTCGCCGACGACATGGGTTGCGGCGACACCTTCGTGCCGACCCCGGTCGGGGTGTTCTTCGGTCCGAACGGAACCAAGACACCCGGCGAGACGGTGCCCGACCCGTTCTTCGGCGGCGCCGGCCCGGCCCGGACCGGCTGTCTGGAATGCGGATCCTGCATGACCGGCTGCCGCTACGGCGCCAAGAACACCCTGCTGAAGAATTATCTCGGCCTCGCGGAATCGGCTGGGGCGCAGATACATCCGATGACGACCGTCACCAAGTTCGCGCAGCGGCCCGACGGACTGTGGGAGGTTCACACCAAGCACACCGGCCGCTTGCTGCGCCGCAAGAGGCGCACCTTCACCGCGAATCACGTGGTGCTGGCCGCCGGCACGTACAACACGCAGAAGCTGCTGTTCAAGATGCGTGACACGGGCACGTTGCCCGGCCTGTCGGATCGGCTGGGCGTGCTGACCCGCACCAACTCCGAATCGATCGTCGGTGCCGCGACGTTGACGGTCTCGCCGAACCTGGACTTGACCCATGGGGTCGCGATCACCTCGTCGATTCACCCGACGTCGGACACTCATATCGAACCGGTCCGGTATGGCAAGGGTTCCAACGCGATGGGGCTGTTGCAGACGTTGATGACTGACGGGTCCGGTCCCGAGGGCACCGATGTGCCGCGCTGGAAGCAGTTGTTGCATCAAGGCGGCGACGATCCGCGCGGCTTACTTCGAATGCTCAATCCGCGTCAGTGGAGCGAGCGCACGGTGATCGCGCTGGTGATGCAGCATCTGGACAACTCGATCACCACGTTCACCAAACGGGGCAAGTTCGGCCGCCGCCGCTACGTCAGCAAGCAGGGGCACGGCGAGCCGAACCCGACCTGGATTCCGGTCGGCAACGAGGTCACCCGTCGCATTGCCGCCAAGATCGATGGCGTGGCCGGTGGCACCTGGGGCGAGCTGTTCAACATCCCGCTGACCGCGCACTTCCTCGGCGGTGCGGTGATCGGCGACAGCGCCGAACATGGCGTGATCGACCCGTACCACCGGGTGTACGGCTACCCGACGTTGTCGGTGGTCGATGGTGCGGCGATCTCGGCCAACCTCGGGGTCAACCCGTCGCTGTCGATTTCAGCGCAGGCCGAGCGGGCCGCTTCGCTGTGGCCGAACAAGGGTGAAAACGATTTGCGGCCACGTCAGGGCGAGCCGTACCGTCGGCTCGACCCGATCGCGCCGCAGCATCCGGTGGTGCCGGCGGACGCGCCCGGCGCGCTGCGCTGGCCGCGGATCGAGCCGATCAGCTCGGCTGGCTGACCGGAAATCTCGTCGACGCTAAGCTGGTGCGCCGGTGTGTCGGCTCCCGGCCTGGTGGCTGTGGCGGTGGCGGCAGCACCGGCTCACGCTCCTGGACGGCAACGGTTGTCGGCTGCTGCGTGCTGAGCTTGAGTTCTTCGCCCGCGTGGCGGATCGTCAGCCCCTCACCGTCGGGTCCGTCGCGCAGCGTATAGGTGACGTCGTTGTGGGTGGCGGAGACAGTCAACCGGAATCCCTGCCATATCAACCGGAACCGCAGGCGTCCGAACTCGTCCGGCAATTGCGGATTGAGCGACAGGATGCCCTCGTCGTCGCGCAGCCCACCGAAGCCGGCGACGAGGGCGGTCCATGCTCCCGCCAGCGAGGCCATGTGCAGCCCGTCGCGGCTGTTGTGGTGTAGGTCGCGCAAGTCGATGAGCGCGGCCTCGTAGGCGTAATCGTGGGCCAGTTCCAGATGGCCGACCTCGGCGCACATCACCGCCTGCGTGCAGGCCGACAGTGACGAGTCACGCACGGTGCGCCGCTCGTAGTAATCGACGTTGCGGGCCTTCTGTTCCGGGGTGAAAGCATGGCTTTGCCACTGCATCGCCAGCACTAGGTCCGCCTGCTTCACCACCTGGGCGGGGTAGAGCCGCACATAGGGCTCGTGTAGCAACAACGGGTAAGCGTTGTTTTTTTCGAAGTCCCACTCCGCAAAAGTGGTGAAGCCTTCGCACTGCTTGTGCACACCCAGCTCGTCGTCGTAGGGAATGTTTGCCGCGTTGGCCGCATCGCGCCAGGAGGCCATTTCCTCGGTCGTGACACCCATCGCGTGCGCCTTCTCGGGATGGCGGGCGCACGCCTCGGCGGCTACCCGCAGATTGTGCGCCGCCATTAAATTCGTGAAGACGTTGTCGCGGACGATCGCCGTGTACTCGTCAGGACCGGTGACCCCATCGAGATGCCAGACGCCGTGGCGGTCGTGGTGCCCGAGTGAGCGCCAGAGTCGGGCAGTTTCGATGAGGACCTCGAGCCCGCAGTCCTCCTCCAGCGAGTGGTCGCCGGTGACGACGCGATACCGCTCGAACGCCATCGCGATGTCGGCGTTGATGTGGAAAGCTGCCGTGCCGGCCGGCCAGTAGCCTGAGCACTCTTGGCCGCGAATCGTTCGCCAGGGAAACGCCGCGCCTTCTAGGCCCAGTTCTGCCGCACGCTCCTTGGCCATGTCGATCGTCGATGCCCGCCACCGCAACGCATCGGCTGCCGCATGCGGCGCGGTGTAGGTGAGGACCGGCAGAACGTATCCCTCAGTGTCCCAGAAGATGTGGCCGTCGTAACCGGTGCCGGTTAGTCCCTTGCTGGCGATCCCGCGTCGTTCGGCGCGCGCGCTCGCCTGCAATAGGTGGAAGAGGCCGAACCGCACCGCCTGTTGGATGACGGGGTCGCCCTCAACCTCGACATCTGCGCTCTCCCAGAAGTCGTCGAGGCGCTGACGCTGTGCATCCAACAGGCCCTGCCATCCGCTGTAGCGGGCGCCGTTCAGCGCACCCGCAGCTTGATCGCGCAGTGCGGGGCGGGAGCGCTGACTAGACCACCCGTAGGCTAGGTACTTCACGATCCGCAGCTTCTGGCCCGGACGCAGTCCGCAGATCACTGTGGTACGGGCCAAGTCTGGGCGCACTTCGGTGTCCACCTCGACCCGCCCCGGGACCTCGATCTCGTGGTCCATCCCGGCGGACATCATCAGTCCGCTGGCCCTGGTGCGGTGCATCAGCACCGCTCGGTTTTCGGTTTTCTCGTGGTCGACCGCCTCAAGCGGTCGCTCCAACACCGCCGCGACCCGCGGATCGCTCGAGGTCTCCGGCTGGTCCTCGTTGGTGACGAGCTCGGATTGCACGGTGATCCGGACGAACTCGTCGAGCGCCTCGACTACGTACTCGATGGCCGCGACGCTGCGCTGGGCTAGCGACACCAGCCGAGTCGACGACATTTTCACTTGCTTGCCCGCGGGGGAACGCCAGTGCGCTTGGCGGATCAGTGCGCCGGCGCGCAGGTCGAGGATCCGCTCATGGTCGATCAGTTGGCCGTAGCGGACGTCGAACAGCTCGTCATCGACCATGAGGCGAAAAAGCTTGCCGTTGCTGACGTCGACGACCGTCTGGCCGGCTTCTGGATAACCGAAACCCGCTTCCGCATACGGCAGCGGCCGGACTTCGTAGAACGAGTTGAGGTAGGTGCCGGGCAGGCCGTGCGGCTCACCCTCGTCCAGGTTGCCGCGCAATCCGATGTGCCCGTTGGACAGGGTGAACAGCGACTCGGATTGGGCCAATAGGTTCAAGTTGAGGTTGGTTTCGCGAATCTGCCAGGGTTCAACTGGGAAAGCATCTTCGGTAATCATGATGGCAACCTAGAGCAGTTCGGCGAGGTCGGTAACCACGACATCGGCGCCGTGGCTTCGTAATTCATCGGCTTGGCCCACGCGGTCGACACCGACCACGAACCCGAAATGCCCCGCGTGGCCGGCGGCGACCCCAGAGAGTGCGTCCTCGAACACCGCCGCTGCGGCGGGTGCGACGTCTAGCAGCTGTGTCGCACGCAGGAACGAGTCGGGTGCCGGCTTGCCGGCGATGTGTTCCTCGCGCAGGGTCACGCCGTCGACTCGCTGCTGGATGAACTTGTCGAGCCCGGTGATCTCCAGCACCTCGCGGGTGTTGGCGCTGGAGGACACCACCGCCGTGGCCAGACCCGCAGCGGCCACCTTTTCCAGATAGCGTCGCGAGCCGTCGAATACCTTGACGCCGTCGCTATGCAGGGTCGTCTGGAAGGCATCGTTTTTGCGGGTGCCCAACCCGTAGACGGTGTCCTTACCGGGCGGGTCGTCGTGGTCGCCGTCGGGCAGCTCGATGCCGCGGCTGGCCAGAAACGACCGGACTCCATCTTCACGTTTCTTGCCGTCGACGTATTTCAGGTAGTCGTCGACCGGATCGAACGGGACGAACGGTTCGCCAGTCTGTTCGGCCCGTTGCTGCAGGAACGCGTCGAACATCAGCTTCCAGGCCTTGGTGTGGACACTCGCGGTGTCGGTGAGCACGCCGTCGAGATCGAACAGGCAGGCGTGCACCGCTTCGGGTAGACCCAGCACGGCGGACCTCGCTTCCAGGCGGTGATTTCGGGCGTGGGCAACTACCACCTCACCATGCCCGAGGCTGGTGCGCCATGCGTTCCGACTGACCGAGTGTTTTCCTCCTGTTCGGCTACCCGACCTGCAGGAGCGTCAGCTGGCAGCGGTCTGCAGGGCCTGCAGCGGAGCGCCGCTGATCACCCGGCTGCGTCGACCGTGTACGTCGACGGGCACGTCGCCCATCACGGTAACCCGGTGCATCAGCCGATACTGGTCGTCGTAGTCGTCGATCGCCCGGTGCTGGGTCGCCCGGTTATCCCAGATGGCGACGTCACCGGCCTCCCAATTCCATCGGATCGTGTTCTCCGGCATAGTGATTCGTCGTTGCAGCAACTCCAATAGCACTTGCGACTCGTAGTTGTCCAGACCGACGAAGCCGCGGACGAAATCCCCGGCCACCAGGGTCCGCTCACCGGTCTCCGGGTGTACCCGCACCACCGGATGCTCGGTGCGAAAGTCAGCCTTTTCGAACCGGATCCGATACGCTCTTTGCTCTTCGGTCTGCATTTGGGACGGAGTGACATAGTCGAACCGGTTGCTGTGCAGCGCCCAGAGATTCTCGGTGAGGTGTTTGAGCGGCTCCGGCAGCGCCTGGTAGGCCGCCGCGGTAGAAGCCCACAGCGTCGACCCGCCATAGCTCGGCAGGGTGACGGCGCGCAGGATCGACGCGGCGGGGTAGTTCGCCACGAACGTGACGTCGGTGTGCCAGCGGTTGGCCTTGCCGTAGTCGGAGTTGATCGGCGTAATGATCGGCGCGTTCTCATGCTGGACTGAGGGATGGGCGATCGGAGTGCCCAGGCGCGCGCCGAATGCCTGCTGCTGGGCATCGTCAAGGTGGTGCTGGTCGCGGAAGAAGATCACCTTGTGGCGCAGCAGCGCCTCGCGGATCTGTCCGACCGTTGCAGCGTCAAGATCGCCGGTCAGTCGTACGCCGTCGATGCGTGCGCCGATGCGGCTGCCCAACTGCGTCACGGTCAAGGTGGATGTCGACGGAATCGTCATTGCAGTGGTCCTCTCACCTGATGTGTAGTCGTGTGACTACACATGCATGCCCGTTAGTGTAGTCAAATGACTACGTAGGCGTCAAGCGGGACGGCCTTAGGTGATCGCTCGTGCCACACCTTGGATGGCGCGGAGTCGTCCATCGGCGAGGGCAACAGTCAGGTTGTTAGCTTTCTGCGCGAAGTCGGTGACGAAGGCTTGCAGTCCGAGTGGACTGGGCGGCAGTGTCAAAAGTGCCTGCATCAAGGTGGCCGCCTGGTCGGTGAGGTCGTTCCAGTGGTCGATCGCGAACCCCGCGGACTCGACGACGGCACGCAACTTGTCTGGCGTGGCCAGGTGGCTGATTCGTTGTTGGTCGGCCCATGGCAGTGGGTAGTCGAGTTCGCCGAGTTCGCCAGTTGTGATGTCCCACAGCGCAAGCCGTCCCCCGCTGGCCAGCACTCGGCGTGCTTCACGATAGAGGCGGGGCTTGTCGGCGATGTTCATCTGAACGTGCTGGCTGAAGACGACGTCGAAAGTAGCATCGGCGAAGGGCAGTTCGGTGACGTCTGCTTGATGAACCGAAATCTGCTTGTCCAACCCGACAAGTCGATTAAGCCAACGCGCCGTTTCGCAGTACTCCTCGGTCAGATCGACGGCGGTAACGTGGCACCGACACTGGTCGGCGACGAAGCGAGCCGTGCCTCCGATCCCACTGCCCGCGTCGAGCACCTGGTTGTCACTTGTAATACCGATCAGATCCACCAGTTGGTTCGTGGCGATGCGACCCATGGTGTGGAAGTCCTCCGTCAGCGCGAGATCTGCCGGCTGAAGATGGTCTAGGTCCTTTCCGGCGGCAATGAGGGCTTGCTCGATGTTGCTGTGAGATAGGCCAGTCGAGTACTGGCCAGGGATTTGGGTGTTGTTCATGTCTGCTCTCTTTCCGATCAGGCGAGCTTGTCGGGCACCTGAGCCCATGCGGTGATCATGGGGGGCATCGTGATTAGCGCGTTGACCGCAAGTGCCTCCTGGCGGAAGCGCGGGACGAAGTTGTCGATATCGGCGAGTTCGTCGATGGCGAAGCCCATTTGTCGTGCTGTTGGGTACACCAAGCGCCAGACTTCCGCGGCGTAGGCCAACATGTCGGTGTCGGCGGCTGTCCCGATCGGCGTGCTGAGAGTCATGCGTGGCGCGCCTAGGCCGGCATCGGCAAAGATCGTGTGC
This sequence comes from Mycobacterium sp., assembly GCF_035623875.1. Classification (GTDB taxonomy): domain Bacteria; phylum Actinomycetota; class Actinomycetes; order Mycobacteriales; family Mycobacteriaceae; genus Mycobacterium. The sequence continues at coordinate 22,184 of NZ_DASPSP010000173.1, forward strand.
AGTGTGGTGCCAAATTGCGGGCTGAGCCCCATGGCCTCAAACGCGCGGGCGATACCGGTTGTCACCTGCCGGAACAGCGGCATGTCCGGGATGCTGCGTGTTCCGGTGATGTCATTCTCGGAGAACGCGATGATGCCACCGGGGCGCACGAAGGTGCTGAGGCGCCGCAGCGTGGCGGCTGGATCGGGCAAGTGCATCAGGATCAATCGGCCAACTACTGCGTCGACCGGTTCATCAAGGGTGATTTCGTCAATTCCCGCTTGTTTGAAATGCACTGCAGACAAGCCTTGTTCGGCCGCGCGGGCTCCGGCCAGCTCAATCATCTCGGGTGCGGCGTCCACACCAAGAACGGTTCCTGCGGGACCGACCAGCCGAGCGGCCATACACGACACGTCACCGGGCCCGCAGCCGACATCGAGCACCCGCATGCCCGGTCGCAGCCCGGCGAGCCGTAGCGCATGCTCGGTGTGATCGTTATAGAGCCGTCCTTGCAGGAGAAGCCGCCGCACCTCCACGTCGGCATGGCCCAGGACATAGGTGCTGCCGCCTGCTGCAGCAGATGCCGCTGTACTCATCGCGTTACTTCCTCTTTTCCAGTTGTATTTCATGTCTGCGCTTTTCTGCTATGTCGTTGTGCTAAGTCGAGGCCGCGTCGCCCACTTCGGTTCTGCGGTATGCTCGTTTCGCCAGACTGTGGACTGGCCGGATAACCGCGGATGGGCTGGACGGGGATGTTGCTGGACCCGGTCGAACCGATCGAGGCGGTGCATTGGTACGAGTCCGGTCAGCGCGAATAGCCATACTTGGCGAATGAGATTGCTTGCAGTGCGCCGAGATTCCGGACCATTGACATAGCGGCGTGCGATGGTCAGAAAGTCTTCGGGCTCCACACCGGCGACATCGCGGACGTGGGTCGTAGGACCGCCGACCTCCCAGGTACCCAGAGCGTACTCGGGCAGGTAGTGGCGCAGGCTGGATTCGAAAAACTGGTCGGCTCCGAGTCGCTTGGCGTTGACGCGGACAGCCTTCATGAATATCCGCGGGGGAATATCGATGTGGCGTACCCGGCGGCCTAGGGCCTCACCGACGGCGTCGGCGATGTCGGCTCCGGACAGAAGCGTTGGACCGGTCGGGCGGTAGGCCCGACCGTCATGGCGGTGCGGGTCCAGCAAGGCGCTCACTGCAACGCGGGCGATATCTTCGTTGGAGGGAGGCGCATTTCGGCCCGCCCCGGTCGGTGTCGGCAGCACGCCAAGTTGGGCGGCCATCGGGACCAGGTTGAGGTAGTTATCGGCGAAGTAGCCGGGATCGACTGCAACATGGGCGGTGTCGGGCAGAAGCTCGAACAGCCTGTCGGTCAACCATGCCTGCCGGGTCATCAGCGACGGATGCTCGGGGCTTGCGAGCCACTGGCCAAGCGCCACAACCGCTTCCACGCCCGAACGCCGGACAGCAACTGCAAAAGCAACCGCGCTGTCGAGTGCATGGGGGTGGTAAGGCGGGTTGAAGTACAGCCGGCCAACCCCTTCCAGCGCGGCCTGAACCTGCTGGATGTCAAACATATCGGCGACCACAACTTCAGCACCGTGGGCCCGCAAACGGGCACTACGCGCATCGTCGCGATGCACCAAAGCCCTTATCGGCACGCCCTTTTCCAACAGTTGCGCGGCCACTGCGCCGCCGATCTTGCCGGTGGCGCCCGTTACCAAAACGCGATTATGTTCCATGGGACTTCCTTCCTGGGGTTGAGATATCAGTGCGGCGTTCTTGTGGTTGGTATCGCTGCCTGCGAAGCCGCGCTTCGGACCGGCAGCCAGCATGCCCCTATGGGGACAATCGTTAGCAGTCCGAGAGCGACGACTCCGACGGCGTGCTCGCGGTGCTCAGGCATTGCGAGGGCCATGATCAGCATCGCGATGAAGTGGGCGGAGTTAGCCGTCAGGTTGAAGTCCAGAAATAGCCGATGCGCGAGCGGATTACGGGCGGACTGGAATAGAAATATTGCCCACACGATGTAGACGGTTGAGAACATCACAGCGACGGCGTCGCCGCCTTCTCCCCAGTTGAACAGTCGGGCGAGGAGCGATGGCAGGACTTGAATCTGATGCGTCGTGGCGAGAACGAGGTTGGGGACGAAGAACAGTAGATAACCGAGTGCGGTCAGCCGAATCATCAGCGGCAACCATTTGGCCGCTTGGCCTTGAGGCTGCATAGGACTAAGCCTCCACAAGCTCTGGTGCCGCAGTGGACGGCGTTACATGGCGGGCTGGCAGCAGCATGGCGACTAAGATCGCTGCGGCCGCTGCAATTCCGGCGCATACCAGCGATCCGACCTGAAGACCGTCGAGGAATGCATGGTTGACAGTGTCGCGGACTCCGGCAACTTGACCGGCGGGCAGCTTCCCAATGACCGTGTAGGCGCCGGCAATTGAGGCTTGCATCGTTTCGCGGACGTTGGTTGGCAGCGCTGTAAGCGCTGCTGCGGATCCAAGGTGACCCGAATACAGGGATGCGAAAACGCTGCCGACGACGGCCACGCCCAGGGTACCGCCGAGCTCACGGGTGGTGTCGTTCACCGCCGAGCCGACCCCGGCTTTGTCAGCACTAAGCGAGCCCATGATGGCCTCCGTGGCTGGTGCCGTTGTCAGGCCAAGACCACCACCGAGAAGCACCATCTGCAGAGCAATCTCGCTGTAAGAGGTTGCCGCGTCGACGGTGGACGCCCACGCCAAGCCTGCTGCGAACACGCCCAGGCCGGCGGTGACTACGGCCGTGGTGCCGATGCGTTCGACCATCCGCGGCCCAACGACACTCGCCAGGGCGATCGAGATGGCGACCGGCAGCAGTCGCACGCCGGTCTCGAATGCGCTGTAGTTCTTGATGAACTGGAAGTACTGGGTGATGACGAAGATGAATCCGAATAGCGTCAGGAATCCGGCGGTCACCGCCAGGCTGCCGCCTGAGAACCGCCGGTTGACGAACACCGACATGTCGAACATCGGATGGGTGCTGCGGCGTTCCCACACCGCGAACCCGGCGAGAACGATTGCTGCCAAGGTGAAGCCGAGCGCAACCCGCACACTGGTCCATCCCCAGCCCGGTGCTTCGATGACGGTGTAGACGAGCGCCGTCACTCCGACCGCGGACAGGATCAAACCGGGGACGTCGACGGGCGGGGTCGCCGGGTCGCGCGAGGTCGGGATGAACAGCAGCCCTCCGGCGATGGCCAGCGCGGCGACCGGAACGTTCACGAGAAAGACCGAGCCCCAGGAGAAGTGTTCGAGCAGCCAGCCGCCGGTGATTGGTCCGGCGGCCACCCCAACACCCACCATGGCCGCCCACAGACCGATCGCCTTGGCGCGAGGTATCGGCTCGGTGAAGATGTTGGTGATCAACGCCAGCGTTGTCGGGAAGATCACGGCGGCGCCAACGCCCATGGCGGCACGCGCTGCGATGAGCGCATCCGCGGAACCCACCTGCGCCGCGATGGCTGAGGTGATTGCAAACAGTGCGAGCCCGGAACTCAGCCAGCCACGCCTGCCGTAGCGGTCGCCCAGGCTACCGGCCGACAGCAGCAGGCCAGCCATGACGAGGGTGTACGCGTCGACGATCCACTGCAATTGCGCGGTGTCCGCGCGTAGATCGCGGGACAGCGTCGGCAATGCGACGTTGACGATCGTGGCGTCGACACTGATGACGAAGACGGACAGGCAGATCACGGCAAGCGCGGCGATCGGGTGGCCCTGGAACACCGGATGACGAGGGTTTTGTGTAGCCATGGACAGAATATTAAATCTTACAGATAGATTTTTCAAGTAAAAGATTGAAAAAGATGTCCTGGACTGTTAGGCTGACGATGTGTCCACCCGCAAGAGTTACAACCAGAACTGCCCGATCGCCAAGGGGCTTGACATCCTCGGTGAGCGGTGGACCTTGCTGATCCTGCGTGAGCTGCTCGGAGGCCCGCGCCGCTACAGCGACCTGCGTGCCGAGTTGCCAGGCATTGCCACCAACCTGCTCGCCGAGCGACTCAAGGAATTAGAAAGCGCGGGCGTGGTGGACCGCGCCGAGCTACCGCCGCCGATCGCGCGCACTGTCTACAGCCTGAGCGACATCGGCTGGCAGCGGGTGCCATCCATCCTCCAGAGCATCGCCTGGCTGGGCCTGGACCGACTGGACCTGATCGAGGCCGGCCCGGTCTCGCCGTTGACTGGATTCCTCGCCGGATTCGTGGTTCCCTTCGACCCGGTGAGAACTGCGGGTGTTTCCGCGGCTTACCGCGTCGAGATCGACGGCCGTCGTTTCGAGTTCGCCCTTGATCAGGGCCGTCTCGCGGCCGCGACCGGAAAACCGGATGTGACCCTCACCGCCAGCGCGGAAGATCTGGCCATCGCGCGGCTGGGGTCCACCGTGGCCAAGCGCAAGGCGGCGTTGCGGCGCATCGTTTTCGACGGTGATCACGACGCCGTCGACACCCTGCGCGAGGCGTTTTCGCTGTAGGTGGGTGTCACGAAGGGTGCGGCAGCATAGCTGTTGCTCGTTGCCTGGCGATGGGACGCTACCCATCGCCTGAGACTGATGGTCTATCGCCCGCCACTAGACTGGCCCAATGGAGTCAGCATCGCCCCGTCCTGTGCTGGTCGTCGATTTCGGTGCGCAATACGCGCAGTTGATCGCCCGCAGGGTGCGCGAGGCCCGGGTGTACTCCGAAGTGATTCCGCACACCGCATCGATGGACGAGATCAAAGCCCGCGACCCGCAGGCGGTGGTGCTCTCCGGCGGCCCGGCCAGTGTGTACGCCGAGGGCGCGCCGCAGCTGGATCCGGCGCTGTTCGACCTGGGCGTGCCGGTGTTCGGCATCTGCTACGGGTTTCAGGCGATGGCGCAGGCCCTCGGCGGCGCCGTCGCGCGCACCGGAACCAGCGAGTACGGCCGAACGGAATTGAAAGTTGTTGGCGGTGAACTGCATTCGGACCTGCCCGAGACGCAGCCGGTGTGGATGAGTCACGGTGACGCCGTCACCTCGGCCCCGGATGGGTTCGCGGTGGTGGCCACCAGCGCGGGTTCGCCGGTAGCGGCGTTCGAGGACCGGTCCCGACGGTTGGCCGGCGTGCAGTACCACCCCGAGGTGATGCACACCCCGCATGGGCAGCAGGTGCTCAGCCGGTTCCTGCACGACTTCGCCGGCATCGCCGCGGATTGGACGCCGGCCGGTATCGCCAGTGCACTGGTTGAGCAGGTGCGCAACCAGGTTGGCGACGGCCACGCGATCTGTGGGCTGTCCGGCGGTGTGGATTCCGCGGTGGCCGCTGCGCTCGTGCAACGTGCCATCGGGGACCGGCTGACCTGTGTGTTCGTCGACCACGGGTTGCTGCGCGCCGGCGAACGCACGCAGGTACAGCGTGACTTCGTCGCCGCTACCGGCGCCAACCTGGTGACCGTCGACGCGGAAGCGACGTTCCTCGAGGCGCTGGCTGGGGTGACCAATCCCGAGGGCAAGCGCAAGATCATCGGGCGGCAGTTCATCCGCGCCTTTGAAGGTGCCGTGCGGGATGCTCTGGGGGACAACGATATTGAATTCCTGGTGCAGGGCACACTGTATCCCGACGTGGTGGAGTCCGGTGGCGGCAGCGGTGCGGCGAATATCAAGAGCCACCACAATGTCGGCGGTCTGCCCGGCGACCTCAAGTTCAAACTTGTCGAGCCGCTGCGGCTGCTGTTCAAAGACGAGGTGCGCGCCGTAGGGCGTGAGTTAGGCCTTCCGGAAGAAATTGTTGTGCGCCAACCTTTTCCGGGCCCGGGTTTGGCGATCCGGATCGTCGGTGAGGTCACTGCGGCGCGGCTCGACACGCTGCGGCGTGCAGACTCGATCGCGCGCGAGGAGTTGACAGCTGCCGGTTTGGATCAGCAGATCTGGCAATGCCCGGTGGTGCTGCTGGCCGACATCCGTTCGGTTGGTGTGCAAGGTGACGGCCGCACGTACGGGCACCCGATCGTGTTGCGGCCGGTGTCCAGTGAGGACGCCATGACCGCCGACTGGACTCGGGTGCCTTACGAAGTGCTGGAGCGGATCTCCACCCGGATCACCAACGAGGTCGCCGAAGTCAACCGGGTGGTGCTGGACGTCACGAGTAAGCCGCCCGGCACCATCGAGTGGGAATAACGCCGGATCTCCGAAACCCGCACTGCGGACGCCGTCGGCGGGCCTCGATCTGATAGTCCCCTGCCGGCCCGGCAAGTTAGCTGGCTCGTGAGCCGCTTGACGTTTGTCGGTGGGCGGGTGTTGACTGATCGTATCGAACATACATTCGAACATCAGTGGTAACACCCGTTACACCAGGAGGTGGTGATGACGGCGATCCTCGCCTCCGATCAGCCCCATCACAACCGTGCTGAGCAGCTAAAACAGCTGCGTCGCCAGATGGCGGCAGTATCCGGGAGGGTCGGCTCTGCTCGGCTTAGCCATATTCAAAGCCATGCTCATGGTCACCCCGGTCCAGATGACTTGCTACCGGGTTCGGAAACCGCGCTGCCGATCCCGCAGCTGCTGGCGGAGTTGCTGCCTGACGCGTTGCCACGGGGAACGGTGGCGGTGCTCTCGGGAGCCCGGTCGCTGCCGTTGAGCATGGTGGCCGCGGTGACGGCCGCCGGCGGGAACGCGGCCATTGTCGGCCAGCCGGATATCGGGCTGCTGGCCGCCGTGGAAATGGGAGCGGATCTGAGCCGGCTCGCGGTAATCCCGGATCCCGGTTCCGATCCGGTGGAGGTGGCTGCGGTGCTGATGGACGGCATGGATCTGGTCGTCCTGGCGCTGGGCGGGCGCTCGGTGCCAGTGACACGGGCGCGCGCGGTGGTGGCCCGCGCTCACCACAAAGGCTGCACCCTGCTGGTCACCGATGGTGACTGGCAGGGTGCATCGATACGACTACAGGCCCGGGTCTGCGGGTATGAGACCACGGCGGGTATGCCCGGTTTCGGACGGATCAGTGCAGTGCGGCTGGACGTGTGCGCAAGGGGACGGGCAGTCGGCCGGGCGCGAACTGGATAGTTCACGTGGCCTCCCGGGTACTGGCGATTTGGTGTATGGACTGGCCCGCGGTCGCCGCGGCGGCGGCCGCAAGTCTGCCCGCGACGGCCCCGGTCGCCGTCACGCTGGCCAACCGGGTGATCGCCTGCTCATCGGCTGCCCGTTCGGCCGGAGTACGGCGCGGATTGCGGCGACGAGAGGCGGCGGCCCGCTGTCCGCAACTGCACGTCGTGACTGCCGACTCCGACCGTGACGCCCGCTTCTTCGAAGGGGTTATCGCGGCGGTGGACGATATGGCGCCTCGCGCCGAGGTGCTGCGGCCCGGGCTTTTGGTGTTGCCGGTACGTGGGGCGGCCCGCTTCTTCGGGTCCGAACAGCAGGCCGCCGAGCGGCTGACCGACGCGGTGGCCGCAGCCGGCGCCGAGTGTCAGGTCGGGATCGCCGACCAGCTATCCACCGCGGTCTTCGCCGCCCGCGCCGGTCGTGTCGTCGAACCGGGAGAAGACGCGCGGTTTCTGTCGGCGCTGTCGATCCGCCAACTCGCCACCGAGCCCAGCCTGTCCGGTCCGGGACGGGACGATTTGGCAGATCTGTTGTGGCGGATGGGGATTAGGACCATCGGACAGTTCGCCGCATTGCCGCGCACCGACGTGGCTTCCCGGTTCGGCGCCGACGCGGTGAGCGCGCACCGGTTCGCCCGCGGTGAGCCGGAACGCGGGCCGTCTGGGCGTGAGCCGCCGGCCGAACTCGACGCCGTGCTGCAGTGCGATCCGCCGATCGACCGGGTTGACGCTGCGGCATTTGCCGGCCGCTCGCTGGCCGGCACGTTGCATCAGACATTGATGGCCGCCGGAGTGGGATGCACCCGACTGGCCGTTCATGCCGTCACCGCCAACGGCGAAGAGCTGACCCGAGTATGGCGATGCGCGGAGCCGCTGACTGAGGACGCCACCGCCGACCGGGTGCGTTGGCAGCTGGACGGGTGGTTGAATACCCGGACCGTCGTGGATCGGCCCACCGCACCGGTGACGGTGTTGCGGCTGCAGGCGGTGGAGGTGGTGTCGGCCGGGGCGCTGCAGTTACCGCTGTGGGGTGGCCTCGGTGACGAGGACAGGATGCGGGCCCGGCGGGCGCTGGTGCGGGTGCAGGGATTGCTTGGCCCGGAGGCAGTGCAGGTGCCGGTACTGTCCGGCGGTCGTGGGCCTGCCGAGCGCATCACGTTGACGCCGCTGGGTGACGAGCCGGTGCCGCGGGCCGATCCGGGTCTGCCGTGGCCCGGTCAACTGCCCGAACCATCACCGACGGTGCTGCTCGATGATCCAGTGGAATTGCTTGACGCCCAGGGTAACTCGATCCGCGTGACCAGCCGCGGGCTGTTCTCCGCCGACCCGGCACGGCTGACCTCTCGTGGTCGTGACGAGCGGCTGCGCTGGTGGGCCGGACCATGGCCGGTCGACGAACGCTGGTGGGATCCGGATCAATCGGCAGGGGGCCGTACCGCCCGCGTCCAGGTCTTGCTGGAAGGAGAGCGCGCGATGCTGCTGTGCTACCGACAGCGGCGGTGGTACCTGGAGGGAATCTACGAGTGACGGCTCGTCACACCGGTCAGCCGAGCCGCCGTGCGAAGGGCCCGACCCGGTCGATGAACCGGTCGAAGAACGCCGTTGGGTCCACACCAACACCGATCAGCGCGTTGGGCTTTCGACCCCAGCGGCCCGACCAGTCGGTCACCGTCATGCCGCGGGTCAGTGTGCCCGTCAACTCCACGTCGACGGTCGCTGCCCGGGTGGCGAGCAGCCCCGGGTCCAGCGCGACTGCCGCGGCCAACGGATCATGGAGATGCGCCTGGTAACCGTGGCCGAGGTCGTGGTAGGACTCCAGGTAGAACCGCGTCGCGTCCTCGATCACCCGAATCAACGGGTTGGATGCCGATGAGCGGGTGCCTCGCTCGTCGTGAGCGCTCATCACGGTCGTCGTCGTGTTTGCAGCCGCCGCCAGTCTGACCAGTATGTCCGGTGTGATCGCGATGTTCCACGTCACGTCCAGGCCGCACAGAATCGGAAGCGATTGCGGCTCAGCCCCTTCCGGCACTTCGGGGGGCCAGGCGGCGAACACTTCTGCCGCCGCCTCAGGATCCACGCCGATGTTCCATTCCGCCACCGGATTGGTGTTGCCGCGGTAGTCATAGGCCCCGCCCATGATCACCAGCCGGCGCAACAGCTTCGGCAGCGCGGGTTCCTTGCGCAGCGCCAGCGCCAGGTTGGTCAGCGGCCCGGTAGCCAGCCCGATCAGCTGTCCCGGATGGGCATGTGCCGCCTTGACCCATGCCGTCGCCGCATCGTCGCCGGTGAGTTGACGATCGGTCGGCGGCAACTCCGCATACCCCAGACCCTTTGGCCCATGGACCTTCCCGACAGGCAGCGCGGGGGAGTTCAACGGGTGATCGGCACCTTTGGATATCGGCGCGCCGTCGATCCGGCACAGCTCGAGCAGGCCGAGGTTGTTCTCGCAGACTTGATCCACCCCAACGTTTCCGCCGGTCGAGGCGATGCCGACCAGCTCGGCCTCCGGGCTGGCCAGCAGGTAAACCAGCGCAATAGCATCGTCTACACCGGTGTCGACGTCGGCGAA
>NZ_DASPSP010000191.1:0-15976 GCF_035623875.1 Mycobacterium sp.
GGTCAGACTGTAGGTGCCGTCGGCGTTGCGGGTGGCCTGGGTGGTGCCGGCGCGGACATCGGAGCCGCCCTGCTTTTCGGTCATCGACATGCCCGCGGTGAGCCCGGGCTTTGTCGCTGGCACCGTGAGTTCCGGGTCGTACTCGCGACTGCTCAGCAACGGCTCGTAAACCGCCGCCAATTCGGGGTTGTAGCGCAGCGCCGGAATGACAGCGTAGGTCATCGAGACCGGACAGGTGTGTCCGGGCTCGACGTTCCAAACCGACATCTTGGCCGCGCGCACCACGTGCGAACCCGGCCGGTCGTCGGCCCACGGCGCGGCGTGCAGGCCGTGCTCGATCGCGGTGCGCATCAGCTCGTGGTAGGCGGGGTCGTACTCGACCTCGTCGATGCGATGGCCGTAGCGGTCGTGGATGCGCAGGATGGGCCGGTTGCGGTCGGCCAGTTCACTCCAGCGTTGCGCCTGCTTGGACCCGGAAATCGCACCGACCGTGGTCACCTCGTCCAGGCCCCACTGCCCGCCTTCGCGGATCAGCGCCTCGATGAGGGCTGGGGAGGATGCCGGGTTGTGCTCCTCCAGCGGCGGGACCTGGTTGGTGACGACATGAGTATCTGGCATGCCGCCAATATTACATTTTTTCTACAACCGCACAAGACGTGTAATGCTCAGCGGGGATGGGCGGCGAAGAATTCCCAGAGCTTCTGGGTGGCGAAGCCGGGCCACTGATGGCCACCGCCGTCGACGGTGATCAGCACCACGCTGCGATTCGCGGGGCATCCGGCGGTCGACGTGGTGACCTTGCCGCTCATGGTGTCGGCCGGGGCGCCACAGTGATTGACGTTGCGCCAGAACGCAGCGACATCCGGCGCCGACGGTCCGTTGATGTGCGCCACGCCGGCACCGCGCCCGCCGTTGTAGGGAATCAGGCGATCGGCCGTGCCGTGGATATGCATGACCGACGCCGGATGCGGAGACCGACACTGGTTCAGCTGCGTCCCGGCGACCGGGCCGATCGAGGCAAAGATGGCCGTCTCGCACGCCAGCGTAAGGGACATGATGGCGCCGTTGCTCATACCGGTGGCGTAAACCCGGGAGGTGTCGATGCTGACGTTGCGTTCGATGTCGGCGACCGCCGCCGTGATGAAACCGACGTCGTCGACGCCCTCCTTTGCGGGCCGGCCGCAGCAGCCGCCGCCGTTGACGTTCCAGGCCCGGTTGAGGCCGTCCGGGTAGGCGACGATGACTTTCGACGAGTCCGCCAATCCGTCCCACCCATAAGACCTTTCGGCTTGTGCGCCATTGCCGAAGCCGCCGTGCAGCATGACCACCAGCGGGGCAGATGCGGGCAGTCCTTTTGGCTTGTAGAGCCGGTAGGTGCGGTTATGTCCGCTGACGCTGATCGTGTGCACGCTGGTGCCCTCGACGAAACCCGACGGCTTGGCCGCGTCCCTGCCGAAGCAGCCCGCGGTTAGCAGTGCAACGCCGAGAACTGCGACGAGCCGCCCGACCATGGCAGACGTTTTTCAGCTCAGCCGCTCACGTAAGAACGCGATGTCGTCCTTGCGGCCCTCGTCGGCGGTTTCGCAGATAACCGGCGCACCCGCGGCCCGGACCACCGCCACCAGCAGCTCGGGATCGATCTGCCCGGTGCCGAAGTTGGCGTGCCGGTCGCGGCCCGAGCCCGCCGAGTCCTTCGAGTCGTTGCAGTGCACCAGGTCGATGTGGCCGGTGATGCCCTTGATGCGGTCGACGGCGTCGACCAGCGCCTCGCCCGCCGCCCAGGCGTGGCAGGTGTCGAGGCAAAAGCCCATACCGGTGTCGCCGATGTGGTCCCAGAGCCGTCCGATGGTGTCGAAATGGCGGGCCATTGCGTGGTCTCCGCCCGCGGTGTTCTCCAGGTAGACGGGAACTTTGGTCTGCAATTGGTCGAGCGCCTTGCGCCAGCGCCGGAAACCTTCGTCGAGGTCGCTGTCTTCGGCGACGTGACCACCGTGCACGATCACCGCGGCAGCACCGATCTCGGCCGCCGCGTCGCAGGTGTCCTGCAAGATCTTGCGCGACGGGATCCGCACCCGGTTGTTCGCCGACGCGACGTTGATCAGATACGGCGCGTGCACGTAGATCGGTAGGGCCGCGGCTTTGAGCTGCGCGGCGTCGTCGCGCGGCTTGGGCGCCTTCCAGCTCTGCGGGTTGCCGAGGAAAATCTGGACGACATCAGCATTCTCGGCCTCGGCCGCGGCCAGTGGATGCTGCGGACTGACATGTGAACCGATGAGCACGTCGGCCAGTCTAGTGGCTGGCCAAGCTGTGGCGAGCAGACCCAAAAGCACTCGACACGCCGAACGTGGCGGGAGCTTTTGCGTCCGCTCGGCCCATTAAGCAGGTGGTAGTTCATGCGGTCCACAAGGCCGACGGTGTAAAGGATGGGTGCGCGAGCAGTCCCCGCAAGCGGGGGACTGCTCGCGCTAACGAAGGTTACCGGTAATCGGAGTAGCCGTAGTCGTCCAACGGAACCGCAGCACCGGTGGCCTGGCCGAAGTCCGGGCTGTAGTACTGATCCTCGTAGGACGGGATCGTGTACGCCGCGGCCCGGGCCTCCTCGGTGGGCTGCACCTGGATGTTGCGGTAGCGGTTGATACCGGTACCGGCCGGGATCAGCTTCCCGATGATCACGTTCTCCTTCAGACCGTTGAGCTTGTCGCTGCGGCAGTTGATCGCCGCATCGGTCAGCACTCGCGTGGTCTCCTGGAACGACGCCGCACTCAGCCACGAGTCGGTGGCCAGCGACGCCTTGGTGATACCCATCAACACCGGGCGACCGGCGGCGGGCTCGCCGCTCTCGGCCACCACCCGACGGTTCTCGGCCTCGAACTCCGCGCGGTCGATCAGCGAGCCGGGCAGGAACTCCGTCGAGCCCGAGTCGATGATGGTCACCCGGCGCAGCATCTGCCGGACGATCACCTCGATGTGCTTGTCGTGGATCGACACACCCTGCGCCCGGTAGACCTCCTGGACCTCCTTGGTGAGGTGGATCTGCACCTCGCGGGGGCCCTGCACCCGCAGCACCTCGTGCGGGTCGGCGGAGCCTTCCATCAGCTGCTGGCCCACCTCGACGTGGTCGCCATCGGTCAGCAGCCGCTCGGTACCGTCCTCGTGCTTGAACACCCGTAGCCGTTGCCGCTTGGAGAGCTTGTCGTAGACGACTTCCTCGCCACCGTCGTCGGGGACGATGGTGATCTTGTAGAAGCGCTCGCCCTCCTCCAGACGCACCCGTCCGGTGACATCGGCGATCGGCGCCTTGCCGCGCGGCACCCGGGCCTCGAACAGCTCCTGTACGCGGGGCAGACCTCCGGTGATGTCCTCACCGACACCACCCTGGTGGAACGTGCGCATGGTCAGCTGGGTGCCTGGCTCACCAATCGATTGCGCCGCAACGATACCGACCGCTTCACCGATGTCGACCAGTTTGCCGGTGGCCATCGACCGTCCGTAGCAGGTCGCGCAGACCCCGGTGCCGGTGGTGCAGGTCAGCACCGAACGCACCTTCACCTGCGTGATTCCGGCTGCCAAAAGCGCGTCGATCTCCGGGTCGCCCAGGTCCTCGCCGCGCGCGACGACGACGTTGCCTTTCTCGTCGACTGCGTCGGAACCCAATGTGCGTGCATACGCGGAGGTTTCGATGAACGGGTCGCGGATCAGCGTGCCGTCCGGCTGACGCTCGGCCAGTTCGACGGTGATGCCGCGCTCGGTGCCACAGTCGCGCTCGCGCACGATGACGTCCTGCGACACGTCGACCAGACGACGGGTCAGGTAACCCGAGTCTGCGGTACGCAACGCGGTGTCCGCCAGCCCCTTTCGCGCGCCGTGGGTGTTGATGAAGTACTCCAACACGGTCAGGCCTTCACGGAACGACGACTTGACCGGCCGCGGGATGAACTCACCCTTCGGGTTGGTCACCAGACCCTTCATGCCGGCCAGCGTCCGGGTCTGGGTGAAGTTACCGGTGGCACCGGAGTCGACGATCGTGATGATCGGGTTGTCGTCGGGGTAGTGCTCGCGCAACGCCTCACCCACCTCGTCGGTGGCTTCCTTCCAGATCTCGACCAGCGCCTCGTTGCGCTCGCCGTGGTTCAAAGCGCCACGCTGGAACTGCTTTTCGACCTTGTCGGCCCGCTGCTCATAGGCGTCGAGGATCTCCTGCTTGCCCGGTGGCACCAGCACGTCGGCCATCGACACGGTCACACCGCTTCGGGTGGCCCAGTAGAAGCCGGCGTCCTTGAGCTTGTCGACGGTCTGGGCGACCACGATCATCGGGTAGCGCTCGGCGAGGTCGTTGATGATCGCCGCCTGCACCTTCTTGTGCATCTGCTTGTTCACGAACGGGTACCCCACCGGCAGCAGCTCGTTGAACAGCACTCGACCCAGCGTGGTCTCAGCAATCCAGGAATCGCCCGGCTGCCAACCGTTTTGGCCGAACAACTCGGTCTCCGTCTCGACCGGCGGGCGCAGCTGAGTCAGCCGCACCTTGATCTTGGCGCGCACGCTCAAAGCACCGCGGTCCATCGCCATGATGGCTTCGGCCGGCGAGGCGTACACCCCCGACTCCGGGCGGTCCTTGGCGGCCGGCTGGTATTCGCCGTGATCGCCGGGAATCTCGGTGGTCAGGTAGTACAGCCCGGTCACCATGTCCAATCGCGGCATGGCCAGCGGACGGCCGGATGCCGGCGACAGGATGTTGTTGCTGGACAGCATCAGGATGCGGGCCTCGGCCTGCGCCTCCGCGGAAAGCGGCAGGTGCACGGCCATCTGGTCACCGTCGAAGTCGGCGTTGAACGCCTCACACACCAACGGGTGCAGCTGGATTGCCTTGCCTTCCACCAGCATCGGCTCGAAGGCCTGGATGCCCAGCCGGTGCAGGGTCGGTGCGCGGTTCAGCAGTACCGGGTGCTCGGCGATGACCTCTTCGAGCACATCCCACACCTGCGGACGCTGACGCTCCACCATCCGCTTGGCGCTCTTGATGTTCTGCGCGTGGTTGAGATCGACCAGCCGCTTCATCACGAACGGCTTGAACAGCTCGAGTGCCATCAGCTTGGGCAGGCCGCACTGGTGCAGCTTGAGCTGCGGGCCGACCACGATGACCGAACGGCCCGAGTAGTCGACGCGCTTACCGAGCAGGTTCTGGCGGAACCGACCCTGCTTACCTTTAAGCAAGTCCGACAGCGACTTCAGCGGGCGATTGCCCGGCCCAGTGACCGGACGGCCCCGACGGCCGTTGTCGAACAGCGCGTCGACCGACTCCTGCAGCATCCGCTTCTCGTTGTTGACGATGATCTCGGGCGCGCCGAGGTCGATCAGCCTCTTGAGCCGGTTGTTGCGGTTGATCACCCGGCGGTACAGGTCGTTGAGGTCGCTGGTGGCGAACCGGCCACCGTCGAGCTGCACCATCGGACGCAGCTCCGGCGGGATCACCGGGACCGCGTCGAGCACCATGCCCATCGGCGAGTTGGACGACTGCTGGAACGCAGCGACCACCTTAAGCCGCTTCAGCGCGCGAAGCTTCTTCTGCCCCTTGCCGTTTCGAATGACGTCACGCAACGAGTCGGCCTCGGCTTCGATGTCGAAGTTCTCGATGAGCTTCTGGATCGACTCCGCGCCCATGGCACCGGTGAAGTACTCGCCGTAGCGGTCGACGAGTTCCCGGTAGAGGTTCTCGTCGACGATCAGCTGCTTGGGAGCCAGCCTGGTGAAGGTGTTCCAGATGTCCTCGAGCCGGTCCAGCTCGCGCTGTGCCCGGTCGCGGAGTTGGCGCATCTCACGCTCGCCGCCATCGCGAACCTTGCGCCGCACATCGGCTTTCGCGCCCTCGGCCTCCAGCTCGGCCAGGTCGGCCTCCAGCTTCTGTGCACGCACCTCCAGGTCGGCGTCGCGCTGGTCCTCGACCGCTTTGCGCTCGACGACAATCTCGGCCTCGAGCGTGGACAGCTCGTTGTGGCGCATTTCCTCGTCGACGCCGGTGATGACGTAGGCGGCGAAGTAGATGATCTTCTCGAGGTCCTTCGGCGCCAGGTCGAGCAGGTAGCCCAAACGCGAAGGCACGCCCTTGAAGTACCAGATGTGGGTGACCGGCGCGGCCAGCTCGATGTGGCCCATCCGCTCGCGACGCACCTTGGCACGGGTCACCTCGACGCCACAGCGCTCACAGATGATGCCCTTGAACCGCACCCGCTTGTACTTGCCGCAGTAGCACTCCCAGTCGCGAGTGGGTCCGAAGATCTTCTCGCAGAACAGGCCGTCCTTCTCCGGCTTCAGCGTGCGGTAGTTGATCGTCTCCGGCTTCTTGACCTCACCGTAAGACCATTGCCGGATGTCGTCCGCGGTGGCGAGGCCGATGCGGAGTTCATCGAAGAAGTTGACGTCTAACACGTAACTCCCTTTCCCCTTGCGGGTGTAGTAACAAGAAAAACTTAAGCCAAATCCTCAACCGAGGCAGATTCGTTGCGGGACAAATTGATTCCCAAGTTCGCGGCCGCGCGTTCCAAGTCCTCGTCGTCGCCGTCACGCATCTCGATGGCGGCGCCGTCACTGGACAGCACCTCGACGTTGAGGCACAGCGACTGCAGCTCCTTTAGCAGCACCTTGAACGACTCGGGGATGCCCGGCTCGGGAATGTTCTCGCCCTTGACGATCGCCTCGTACACCTTGACCCGGCCGACGGTGTCGTCGGACTTGATGGTCAACAGCTCCTGCAGCGTGTACGCCGCGCCGTAGGCTTGCATGGCCCAGCACTCCATCTCCCCGAACCGCTGGCCACCGAACTGCGCCTTACCGCCGAGCGGCTGCTGGGTGATCATCGAGTACGGGCCGGTGGAGCGAGCGTGGATCTTGTCGTCCACCAAGTGGTGCAGCTTCATGATGTACATGAAGCCGACCGTCACCGGGTACGGGAACAGCTCGCCACTGCGGCCGTCGAACAGCACCGCCTTGCCGTCGCTGTCGACCAGCACGTTGCCGTCGCGGTTGGGCAGCGTCGAGGCCAGCAGGCCCTGCAGCTCCTCCTCCTTGGCGCCGTCGAAGACCGGGGTCGAGACGATGTTGTTCGGCGCGGCGTCCAACAACTCCTCGGGCAACCGCTGGGCCCAGTCCGGGACACCGCCGGCGAGGTCGATCTTCCAGCCGCTGTGGGCGCACCAACCCAGATGCGTTTCCAGGATCTGGCCGATGTTCATGCGTCGCGGCACACCGTGGGTGTTCAAGATGATGTCCACCGGCGTGCCGTCCGGCAGGAACGGCATGTCCTCGACGGGCAGGATCTTGCCGATCACGCCCTTGTTGCCGTGGCGGCCGGCGAGCTTGTCGCCGTCGGAGATCTTGCGCTTCTGGGCCACGTAGACACGGACCAACTCGTTGACGCCGGCGGGCAGTTCGTCGTCGTCCTCGCGGGAGAACACCCGGATGCCGATCACCTTGCCGGACTCGCCGTGCGGCACCTTCAGCGAGGTGTCGCGGACCTCGCGGGCCTTCTCACCGAAGATCGCGCGCAGCAGCCGCTCCTCCGGGGTCAGCTCGGTCTCACCCTTGGGGGTGACCTTGCCGACCAGGATGTCGCCGTCGCGGACCTCGGCACCGATGCGCACGATGCCGCGCTCGTCCAAGTCGGCCAGCACCTCGTCGGAGACGTTCGGGATGTCCCGGGTGATCTCCTCGGCGCCCAGCTTGGTGTCGCGGGCGTCGATCTCGTGCTCCTCGATGTGGATCGAGGTCAGCACGTCCTCCTCAACCAGGCGGTTGGACAGGATGATCGCGTCCTCGTAGTTGTGGCCTTCCCACGGCATGATCGCCACCAGCAGGTTCTTGCCCAGCGCCATCTCGCCGTTGTCGGTGCACGGCCCGTCGGCGATCACCTGACCAGCCTCGACCCGCTCACCAGCGTCCACGATCGGACGCTGGTTGGCGCAGGTCCCGTGGTTGGACCGGGCGAACTTGCGCATCCGGTAGGTCTGCCGGGTGCCGTCGTCGGCCATCACCGTGATGTAGTCGGCCGACACCTCCTCGATGACGCCGCCGTTGTCGGCGACGACGACGTCGCCGGCGTCGATCGCGGCGCGCAGCTCCATGCCGGTGCCCACCAGCGGTGCCTCGCTGCGCACCAGCGGAACCGCCTGGCGCTGCATGTTGGCACCCATCAGGGCGCGGTTGGCGTCGTCGTGCTCGAGGAACGGGATCATCGCGGTGGCCACCGACACCATCTGGCGCGGCGAAACGTCCATGTAGTCCACCTCGGATGAGGACACGTACTCAACCTCGCCGGCCTTCCGGCGAACCAGCACGCGGGCCTCGGTGAACCGGCCCTCCTCGTTGAGCGGCGAGTTGGCCTGCGCGACGACGTGGCGGTCTTCCTCGTCGGCGGTCAGGTACTCGATCTCGTCGGTGACCACGCCGTCGACCACCTTGCGGTACGGCGTCTCGATGAAGCCGAACGGGTTGACCCGCGCGTACACCGACAGCGAACCGATCAGGCCGATGTTCGGGCCTTCCGGGGTCTCGATCGGACACATCCGGCCGTAGTGGCTGGAGTGCACGTCGCGGACCTCCAGCCCGGCGCGCTCACGCGACAGACCACCGGGGCCCAGCGCCGACAGCCGGCGCTTGTGGGTGAGCCCGGACAGCGGGTTGTTCTGGTCCATGAACTGCGACAGCTGGCTGGTGCCGAAGAACTCCTTGATCGCGGCGACCACCGGGCGGATGTTGATCAGCGTCTGCGGTGTGATCGCCTCGACGTCCTGAGTGGTCATCCGCTCGCGGACCACGCGCTCCATCCGGGACATGCCGACCCGGATCTGGTTCTGGATCAGCTCACCGACCGTGCGCAGCCGACGGTTGCCGAAGTGGTCGATGTCGTCGGTCTCCACCGGCACCTCGACGCCGCCGGGGACGGTCATCGAGGTCTGCCCCTCGTGCAGGCGCACCAGGTATTCGATGGTGGCGACGACGTCCTCTTGGGTCAGCGTCGTCGACGTCGTTTCGGCCGGCTTGTCGCTCAAGCCAAGCTTCTTGTTGATCTTGTAGCGGCCGACTCTGGCCAGGTCGTAGCGCTTTTCCTTGAAGAACAGGTTCTCCAGCAGGGTCTGCGCGGACTCCTTGGTCGGCGGCTCGCCCGGGCGCAGCTTGCGGTAGATGTCCAGCAGCGCCTCGTCGGTGCCGGCGGTGTTGTCCTTCTCCAGCGTCGACATCATGATCTCGGAGAAACCGAACCGGTCCCTGATCTGCTCGGCCGTCCAGCCCAGCGCCTTGAGCAGCACGGTGACCGGTTGACGACGCTTGCGGTCGATGCGCACACCCACGGTGTCGCGCTTGTCGACGTCGAACTCCAGCCACGCACCGCGGCTGGGGATCACCTTGACGCTGTGCAGCAGCTTCTCGGTCGACTTGTCGATGCTCTCGTCGAAGTACACGCCCGGTGACCGGACCAGCTGGCTGACCACCACACGCTCGGTTCCGTTGATGATGAACGTCCCCTTCTCGGTCATCATCGGGAAGTCGCCCATGAACACCGTCTGGCTCTTGATCTCACCGGTGTTGTTGTTGATGAACTCGGCGGTGACGAACAGCGGCGCCGCGTACGTCATGTCCTTGTCTTTGCACTCGTCGACAGGGGCCTTGACCTCGTCGAACCGTGGATCGGAGAAGGACAGCGACATCGAGCCGGAGAAGTCCTCGATCGGCGAGAGCTCATAGAGCACCTCTTCGAGGCCACCGACCGGCTTGGCCTCTCCTGTGCTCTCGCCGCGGGCGATAGCGGCCTCGCGCCATCGCGGTGCACCGATCAGCCACTCGAACGAGTCGGTCTGCACGTCCAGCAAGCCGGGCACCTCGAGTGGTTCACGCAGCTTGGCGAAGGAAATTCGGTTAGGCGCCCCGGGAACGGAGCTGTAAGAAGAGGTGGAACCTAAAGAACCTTGTGGGTTTTTCTTGCTCTGGCGGGAGACTGCCAAGATGCGTCCTTCCAGCACCTCGTGCGACTAACGGTGCCGGCGTTCACCGGGCCTGTTCGCCGCTATAACTTGTCGGTTCGGCTGGCGGACGAACTGTCCGGATCTCACGCACGCAGCTAGGTTGCTGAGCCGAAAACGGGCTCAGGCTGGGACCACGGTGTCAGATGGCGGGTGAGGTGGGCAGGAAGCAGCCAGCGCAACGTCCAACAATAGCGCAGGACTGCGCATTCCTCAACTACCGTGCCCGGAAATCTCGGCGCTGGCTGGCGTCTGGATCTACCCGTTCACGCATGCTGCCCAACAGATTGGCCCCTTCGGGCGCTTCCGTCAAGAGGTGACGCGCCAAGTTGGTGGATCAACTCCTTCCGGGCAGGCCTATCGAGGCGGTCAGTATCCGCGTTGGGTGGGGATCCCTGCGGTGTCGGCGTCCTCGTCGCGGTGCCGGCCGCTGACGGCGTCGTAGTCGTGGATGGGGTATTTGCCTGTGCCCTCCAGCGAGTCGAGGATGGCTTCCTGGGCGTTCTTGGGCAGCAGGTGCAGGTTCTCCCGCACCCGGGCCTGCCGACGACCGACGGCCTTGCGCTCCGGCATGCCGGGGGTGGCCAGGATCTGCGGCGGCACGCCCTCGATCTCATCCACACCGCCGTCGTGGTGGCCGGCCTCCAGGTGGGCCTGCTCCTCGGCCATGGTGGCCTCGTCCTTTTCCTCCGACATCCCGATCGGCCCGATCCGACGACCGTTGAGGAATTGGCGCACCACCGGCTCGTCGCTGGTCAACAACACCTCACGGGGACCGAACATGACCAGCTTGCGGCGAAACAGCATGCCCATGTTGTCCGGCACCGTGCGGGCGATGTTGATGTTGTGCGTCACGATCAAGGTCGTGCAGTCGATCTGGGCGTTGATGTCGATCAGCAACTGGCTCAAATACGCGGTGCGCACCGGGTCCAGACCCGAGTCGGGCTCGTCACACAGGATGATCTGCGGGTCCAACACCAGCGAGCGGGCCAACCCGGCGCGCTTGCGCATACCACCGGAGATCTCACCGGGGAACTTCTTCTCATCCCCGCCCAGACCCACCATCTCCAGCTTCTCCATGACGATGTCACGGATCTCGCCTTCCTTTTTCTTGGTGTGCTCACGCAGCGGGAACGCGGTGTTGTCATACAGGTTCATCGACCCGAACAACGCGCCATCCTGAAACATCACCCCGAACAGCGTGCGGATGTCATACAGCTCCTTGGCCGAGCACTCGGTGATGTCGGTGCCATCAACGACGATCGACCCGCGCTCCGGGCGCAGCAGCCCGATCAGCGACTTCAAGAACACCGATTTACCGGTACCCGACGGGCCCAGCAGCACGCTGACCTCGCCCTGCGGGATGTCCATCGTGACGTCTTCCCAGATCCGCTGGGCGCCGAAGGACTTCGTCAGCCCCTCAACCTCGATACCGATACCCATCCGAAACCCTCTCACCGACGTTGCTCCGCAGCCCAAGCGCAGCTTGTGGCATGAGTCACTGTAGCGCACTGGTAAGGAAGGAGACGCCTTGTGCGGCTATCACCACAAAATCATGATCGGCGGCGATTTCATCACTCCCGCGGCGACCAGTTGCCGTGAAAGCCCATCGGCACTCGCTGCGGGAGGTGGACGGTGGCCACCGATTCACAGGTCTGGGCGTCGAGCAGCACCAACTGGCCCTCGTCGCGGCCTCGGTGATAGCCGTAGCCGATCAGGATGCCGTCATCCTCGGCAGCATCCTGCGAGGCGGCGGCGGGACGCGGCACGAAGGACATTTCGCCGATCAGCAGCTCGGGGTCGAGCGGAGCAACCATGCTGGATCCGGTCGCGAAGTCGTGCTTGTACAGCGATGTCGACATTTGAGTTCTGCCTGAGTCGAGGAAGCCGCCCTTGATGCCGACGGTGTAGCCGAAACGATGCCGACCACCGAGCCGGGTCTCGTTGATCCGGGGGAACTCCTGCGCACGGTCGTCGCGGCATTCGCTGCTCACCGCTCCGGTCGCCAGGTTGATCGTCCACCGGTCCAATGTGGGCGTGCTCTCGCCCGGCCCGCGCCGGTCGCGGTCGAACATCCGCTGGTAGCGAACCACGTCGAGCACCAGCACCTCGCTGCCGCCCCGGACTTCGGAGTAGGCGTTGAGCGGGTGGTAGACGTAGCAGGGTTCGATGTCGAACCATCGCACTGGGGCTTTTCCGGCGTCACCGCCGGTCTCGCGGGGCATCACGCCGATGCGCGCCGGGTATTTGGGGTTCCACGCGTAGGGCAGCCGGTAGGCCTGGCGCTCTTGGCGATTGATCATCGCCGCGATCGGCCCGGGTACCCGGACGCGCCCGATCACGGACTGCATCACCAACCGGGCCGGCAGTTGCATCCACCCGGGCATCTTTGCCGGCGCCAGCTGCATCGGGTCGAGCGTCACCGGCAGGTCGTAGAGCACCACATATTTGTCGGTGAGCGAGAAGTCGTGCATCATCGGCGACCCCGACACCTCGATGTCGACAGTGCGGCGAGCGTGGCCGTGAGTGTCGATCACCGAGTACTGGACCGTTCGACCGCGCGCGAAGGAATAGGACACCGCGTGCAATTCGCCGGTTCTTGGGTCACGGTGCGGGTGAGCGGCATAGCCACCGGTCAGGGTGCCATCAAAGTCGCAGGGGCCGACGGTGTCGAGCTCGTCGGTGAGTTCGTAGTTGGCCACGCCGCCTTCGATGAGAGCGAGGGTCTTTCCTGCGTGGGCCAGCACGTTGGTATTGGCGCCGAGGGACTGCATTCCGGCACGCAGGTTGGGGGTGGCAGCAGCCGGCTCACCGAGGGCCGCCCGCACACCCGCGCTGCGGACCCAGCGGTTGCGGTACCAGCCGGCCCTGCCGCCGTGTAGCGCCACTCCGTGCACCATGCCGTCGCCGCTGAACCAGTGATAGGTGGCGGGGTCGACCTCTGCGACGGGGTTAGGCCCGTTGCGCAGGTATCGCCCGTCGAGGAATTCGGGGATATGGCCGGTGACCGCCAGGTCGGTCGCGGTCACCTCGGCGCGCACCGGCGCCAGGAAGTCATCGAGGTAAGGGTTCGCCGGTGCGGTGGTGGCTGCGGTGGTCACTTCGGGCTCCTAGCTGGTATAACATTGATATTTCACTGTTATATACAATGTAGGCGGGCTGTGTCAAGATGTCAGCGATGAGACCAGGGACTTCACAGACCGAGCGCGACGTGCGTGCCGAGTTGCTGGCCGCTGCCGTGGCCATCCTCAACGAGGAGGGCCCCGATGCGCTGCAGACCCGCAAGATCGCCAGCGCCGCCGGGACGTCGACGATGGCGGTGTATACGCATTTCGGCGGCATGCCCGCGCTGATCGCCGCAGTCGCCGAGGAGGGTTTGCGCCAGTTCGATGCCGCAATGACGATGGCGCCGACGTCGGACCCCGTCGCGGATCTGATCGCCACCGGGATTGCCTACCGGCGCTACGCCATCGAGCGTCCGCATATGTACCGGCTGATGTTCGGCAGCACCAGCGCACACGGCATCAACGCGCCGGCACACGACGTCCTGACCTTGTCCGTGGCCGAGATCAACGACCACTACCCCAGCTTCGCGCATGTCGTGCGCGGCGTGCACCGCTGCATGCTGGCGGGCCGAATCGCGGGCGGCTCAGAGGATTCGCCTCCTGACGACGCCACCGTGGTGGCCATCGCCGCTCAGTTCTGGGCGTCGATTCACGGCTTCGTGATGCTCGAACTCGCGGGCTACTACGGCGCGCAGGGCAGCGCCGTCGGACCGGTGCTCACTTCATTGAGGACGAATCTTCTTGTTGCGCTTGGCGATTCGCCCGAGCAGGTGCGAAAGTCGCAGCTCTTGGCGGTGCAGCCGCGCTGAGTAGACGAAACCCCCGGAGCCTGAAGCGGCTCCGGGGGCAATCGATGAGTCGACTACTTGACGGTGACGGTGGCGCCGGCGGCCTCGAGCTTGGTCTTGGCCTCCTCGGCAGCCTCCTTGGGGGCCTTCTCCAGGACCGGCTTGGGTGCGCCGTCGACCAGGTCCTTGGCCTCCTTGAGGCCCAGGCCCGAGACGATCTCACGGACAACCTTGATGACGCCGATTTTCTTGTCGCCGGCGGCCTCCAGGATGACGTCGAACTCGGACTGCTCCTCGGCTGCCTCGGCGGCCGGCGCCGCGCCGCCAGGAGCGGCGGCGGCGACGGCGACCGGAGCGGCCGCGGTGACCTCGAAGGTCTCCTCGAACTTCTTCACGAACTCCGAGAGCTCCAACAGGGTGAGTTCCTTGAAAGCGTCGAGCAGTTCGTCGGTGGACAGCTTGGACATGGTGTGGGTCCTTCCTTGGTGGTGGGTTTGGGGTTATTCGGTGGTTTCGGCGGGTATTTCGGCGGGGGCCTCAGCCGCTGGCGTTTCGGCCGTCTCGGTCTCTGCTGCCGGAGCCTCGGCGGCAGGAGCCTCGGCGGCTGGGGCCTTGGTCGGAGCCGCAGCCTCTTCTGCGGCCCTCTTCTCCTGCAGTGCGGCAGCGAGCCTGGCCACCTGCGAGGCCGGTGCGTTGAACAGCCCGACCGCCTTCGACAGGTTGGCCTTCATCGCCCCGGCCAGTTTGGCGAGCAGCACCTCGCGCGACTCCAAGTCGGCGATGCGCTCGACTTCGGCGACGGTCAGCGGGTGACCGTCCATGTAGCCGCCCTTGATGACCAGCGCCTTGTGCTCCTTGGCGAAGGTCTTGATGGCCTTGGCGGCATCGACCGCCTCGCCGCTGACGAATGCGATCGCGGTGGGTCCGACGAACAGTTCGTCGAGCCCCTCGACGCCCGCTTCTGAGGCAGCGCGCTTGATCAGCGTGTTCTTGGCGACCGAGTAGGTCGCCGAGGACGCCAGTGACCGGCGCAGCTCGGCCAGGTTGGCCACGGACAGCCCGCGATACTCGGTGATCACGGTGGCAGTCGAAGCCCTGAACTGCTCGGCGATGTCTGCAACGGCGGTAGCCTTGTCAGCCCGGGCCATGCAACCTCCTTAGGGGTCCTGAAACGGCCTAGCCCAGAAATGACGAACGCCCCGACGCAGGAAGCGGTCGGGGCGTGAACATTGCGTCGGCGCGCGCCGACGATTGCTTGGCCTCGTCCTCCTGCGTGGGCCGCCGGGAATTCCCGGACCTTCAACCGATTACTCGGTGACCGACGGTCTTCGGTGGATCGGCAACCACAATAGCGCGGCCCACCGCGATCAGCCAAAACGATGCCGCGAGTGGTCACTCACCGCGCCGGCTGGCGGCGATTCCACGCTCGTTCGATCTGGCGCTCGAGGGCGGGATAGACGATCAGGTACCGAAACGGCTTGATAAAGGCCATGTAGGCCTCGCCGAATCGGCCGCGCGGCTTGACATAAACGGCCATCTGTCCCTGGTGGCGGCCGTCGCCGCGGTCGGCCCAGGCCAGGTGCAGCACCCCGTGGACGGTGCGGTTCGAGATCTCGGCGGCGAATTCGTTCGCGGTCCGGTAGAGCGGCACGAAGGGCGAATTCTCGAACTGAACAACGTCGGCGGTGCCGCGCAGGTCGGCCGGCAATCGCTCGGCGAGCGAGTACTCGTGCGTCCCGGGAATGGGCAGCCGATCGTCGGCGTCGGCCGGCTTGGCGACAGAAATCCGGCCCATCGCGAACCACGCACCGAGGCGATCGCGCAAGCCCCACAGCAGGCGCGTCGGCAAGGATTTCGCCTTCGCCGGGTTGAACTTGGCGGTCATCTCGACCGCGGCGGCGAAGTCGTCCGATCCCCCACCGACCAATGGCAGGGTCCAGACATCCTCCAGCGTGAAGTCGGCGACGACGGTGTGGATGCGCCATGGCTGCGCCAGCTGTACCTCGTTCGGGACCCTCACGGCAGCTCCTTTATACGGCTACGTACAAACGGTAGCCGCGCCGTCGTATTCGGTCAATACGCCGCCGTATAATACGGTGCCGTGCCAGCG
>NZ_DASPSP010000199.1:0-8278 GCF_035623875.1 Mycobacterium sp.
AAGGGTGCGCCGACTGGTCCGGCGCCGGCTGGCGGCCCTGTGCCCGGTCAGCCGGTTCTGCCGGGTCCTTCGGGTGCGGGCGCGCACTGAGGCTGATTCTCTCCGGGTTGTGCGGACCCGCTGGGTTACCACCAGCGGGTCCTGAGCGAACCGCCCAACGTGTACTCACCGCGAAAAATCAACGGAATCCTCGCAGTGAGTACACGCTCGACGTGACGGGGTCACCAGGTCAAGCCCTGATGCGGGAGTGCCGTCCGGCCAGCACCGGCTCATCGCCTCCTGGGTGTGATCAGTGGCGACGCGTGCACCCGCACATCATCCAGGTGCGCAGCCTCTCGAAACCGGCAGCTGTCGGCGCTGCTATTCCTGCACGATCACCGGATCGCCAATATTGACCGTGTTGAAGTACCACTCTGCGTCCGCTGGGCTCAGGCTGATGCAGCCGTGGCTGACATTCTCAAGCCCCATGGAATTGACGGCCCACGGAGCTGAATGCACGAAGATGCCGCGGCGGGTGATACGCACCGCATAATCCACGGGGACCCGGTAACCCGCGGGATCGGTAAGCGGGACGCCGACGCTGCTGGAATCCATGGTCACCGAGCGGTCCTTGGACAGGACCGTGTAGACGCCGACAGGCGTCGGGAACTCCGGCCTACCCATCGAGGCCAGCATCACCCCGTCTTCTCCCCAGTGCGGACGGTGGTGCGGCGCTGGTCGAGGAGGCGGCGGTGCCTCCCCGACTCCGTCGATGCTGACGGTGAACGTGTGGTCTGAGATATCGGCTACGCCTAGGACAGCAGGACCTGTCTTGAAGTCCGCGGACAGTGGGCCCACCGAGAGCGCCACCGTGCGGTGCGCCGGCCAGAATCGGTCGGGAACCCATTGCACGACATCGTTGTCGAGCCATTCGAACTTGCCGGTCATCGCGGGCGCTGATTTGATTTTGATGGCACGCTCAGCCGCTTGCCAGTTGGCGACGGGCGCGCTGAACGTCACCACCACAGGGTGCGCCACACCCACCACGTCGCCCGAGGTTGGTAGAACCGATGCGATGGTGAACCTGGGCGATAGGTTCGCCGCCGCCAGACTTACGCCGGCCGGCTTCGCAATGACGATCGCAGCGATCACAATCACCGCAAAAAGGCACCGCACAACCGCCCGCATGGCCCCGATTCCTTTAAGTTGACACAATTGCATTAGTGATCGTAGAGGTGCTCTGAGAGTGGAAGTGCAAGGGCGCGTTAGCAATTCGATCACGCCTTTGTCACGTTTCAGCTACGGACCGAGACGCCGACCTACCGGCCGGGGCAAGCCGTCGGCCCGGGGTCAGCCCTGACTCAACGATCCGTCGTTACTCGGGAGGGCCTGGCAAGATCGGCTGACCCGGTGCAGGCCCGCCAGTCGGCGTCGTACCACTCGGCGCATCCTTACCTGAAAGGCCACCGGCGCCAGTGAGTAAAGCTCCGCCTGGTGCCGGAGCACCCGCTATCACGGGAGCACCAACCGGCAAACCCACCGGAGCGCCCGCTGGAACCGGCGCAACCACCGGGGCACCCGCTGGCACAGGCGCGGCCGCGGCAGGACCAGCCGCACCGGACAGTGCAGCGCCAGCCGGCGCAGGCGGAATGCATACCGGTGCGACCGGTCCCCCGGCCACTGCCAGTCCCTGGACGCATGGGTAACCGCCCGTTATCAGCGTGGTAGCTGCCGCGTCCGGACTCAACGCTATAGCGGCCCCGCACAGCCCCGCGCCGGCAACTACTTTGATCTTGAATCGATCAAAGGTCGTCATCAACGTCAACTCCTTTTTCGTGCAGCAGAACCGCATAGCCGTACCACAGTCGTATTAGACAGCGACTCAATTCTTAACGGACTTGATCTTGAAAGCCACGCGTGTTGCACAACCGTTTTCAAATGGTGACGTTCTGCCGACGGTGGTCCCCCAAGAAGCACGGTGTCACGCCCGTAGCCTCGACCACACACCAGTGTGCCTCGATCGAACGTGCGAAACTGTTTGTCCTCAAAGGAGTTGCCTGATGTGTGTTCGTAGCGGTCGCTTCATCGTTCCACCAAGTGTCCTACGCCGGCTCGCCGAGGACGAGTCGATCCCGGCGGAGTCGCGACAAGCGATGCGCGATTGTGTCGCGGTCGAGGAAGCATGGCG
Source organism: Mycobacterium sp. (assembly GCF_035623875.1). Classification (GTDB taxonomy): domain Bacteria; phylum Actinomycetota; class Actinomycetes; order Mycobacteriales; family Mycobacteriaceae; genus Mycobacterium. Next base: position 2,168 of record NZ_DASPSP010000199.1, read on the forward strand.
AAGGCTGCGAGATGCCCACACCGAGGCAATCCAGTCCAGTCTTCTCGCCAGCGGGATCACCACCTTGCAAGTTGCCGGTGTGCTGGCGTCTGTTCCAGCCGTAACGGTCTACGACTGTAAAAACACTCGATCGCTGCCCGGCTCGCCAGTCGCGAATCCCGCTACCAGCAAAGACAGTACGGCGAAACGCGCGTTCGATACAACCCGCGCCGTGGTCGATTTCTACCGGCAATGCTTCGGGCGGAACTCGGTCGACGATGCCGGCATGACGCTGATGTCGTCGATTCACTACGGTGTGCGCTACGACAACGCCTTCTGGAACGGCTCTCAGATGACGTATGGCGACGGGGACGGCCAGGTCTTCACCGACTTCACCAAGTCCGATGACGTTATCGGCCATGAGTTAACCCACGGCGTCACTCAATTCACCGCAGGCCTGGACTACACCGACGAGCCGGGTGCGCTCAACGAGAGTGTCTCCGACGCATTCGGTGCGATGTTTCACCAGTGGCGAAGGAAGCAGACGGTCGTCCAAGCAGACTGGCTCATCGGCGCAGGTGTCCTCGGTCCCTTGGCAATCGCGAAGGGGTACACGTGCCTGCGCAACATGGCTCAACCTGGCTCCCAACACTGCCTGTCGCCGCAACCGTCGCACTACCGCGACTACGTTCCCGGAGGCGACCCGCACGAGAACAGCGGCATCCCGAATCACGCCTTCTACCTCGCGGCGACGACTGTCGGTGGACGATCTTGGGAAAAGGCTGGAAAAGTCTGGTACGCGGCGCTGACCAGTCCTGAAGCTCACCCGTCGACAGGGATGGAAGAGTTCGCCACGCTTACCCGGGCTGCCGCTAGATCGCTGTTCCCCCGCGACACCAACGTCTATCGTGGGGTGGACGACGCATGGACGCGAGTCGGTATCCCGTCGGCCGACACGTCGGTCTGAGCCGCTGTCGAACGAGGACGATCGAGGCACAGGAATGCAGACTCGCTACATCATTGAGCGACGTGGCGGCTTCGCCGGCCTGAAGGCCAGCGGCAGCATTGATGGTGACGCATTGGATCCTGGCGATCGCCAACTATTGGAACAGCTTCTCGACAGCGAAGAACCATTCGCCGGTGATCACGGCGCTGACCGCTACACCTACCTCGTTACCCGAGAAAATGCACTGGGAAGCACTACGCGCGAGATTCCTGAAAGCGAAATGCCCACTGCGGTGGCAAGCGTTGTCAGGTCCGAGATCTGACCAGACTTTTCACTGAGCAAGCAGATTGACGACACCGGTGAAGACGGTCGGCATCGCCGCCGCAGCCGGCACGATGCGCTGCCGTATGGGCGTGACGCCGCTCGCCTGCAGTAAGCCCGCGGTCAGCATCCGATAGCGACGCGTCATCTGGCGCCATTGGCGGTCGTAGGTGTCCGGGCGTTGTTCGACAACGGCTTTCACCAACAGCTCCGCCGCGCCGAAGGCCAGGCCGAGGCCCTCGCCGGTGAGAGCGTCGACATAGCCCGCAGCATCGCCGACCAGCAGGACCCGTCCCGCCACCCGGCTTGAAACCCGTTGGCGCAGCGGGCCGGCCGCGCGATCCGGCTCGTGCGGCAGACCCTCGATCCGATCCCGCAGAGCGGGAAACTCCGCGAGGTGAGAATCGAATCCGCCACGACGAGACTTCAGCACCGCGACTCCCACGCAGTCGTCGGCTATCGGCGTCACGTACGCCTCGGCATTAGGCGCCCAATGCACCTCGACGAAGTCCGACCACGGCGCGGTGCGCACGTGCCGTCGGATGCCCCAACGGCGGGCGCCCGGGCTCGGCCGCTCCAAGCCCAGGGACCGGCGGATCGGCGAATGCAGCCCGTCGGCGGCGGCCAGGTAGCGTGCCCGCCACTGCCCGGCGCGAACACACGTCGCGTCTTGGCTTATCTCATCGATTTCGTCATGGCAGATCCGCACGCCCGCACTGGTAGTAGCGTCGAGAAGCGCGCCGTGTAGCACGGTTCGGCGTACGCCGCGCCCGGCACCGCGGCTGAACAACGCGTCGACGTGCCGGTCGCCGTCCCGGTAGCTGATCCCCCGGAACGGCTTGCCGTGCGGGTACACGCCAAGCCTTTCCAGGTGCCGCAGCGTGTGTGGCATCAGCCCTTCACCGCAGGCCTTGTCGATCGGTCCGCTGCGCCGTTCGACGACAACCACTTCCAAGCCAGCTTTGGCGCCGTGGATTGCGGTGGCCAGTCCGGCCGGGCCACCGCCGACGACGAGGAGATCGATCATGCCAGGCTGGCCAGTGCCGCGTTTTCGACGTGGATTCGCGTCCTCAACAAGACTGCATTGAGAATCGTGAACACCAGCGCCGTGACCCAGGCGGTGTGTACCAGCGGCAGCGCAAAGCCTTCGGTGATCACCGCGACGTAGTTCGGGTGAGGCAGAAGGCGATACGGGCCGCCGGTGACGCGCGCCGCACCCGGTATCACGATCACCCGGGTGTTCCACTGGTAACTCAACGTGCTGATGCACCACCACCGCAGCGCTTGTGCCGCAAGCGCGATCACAAACATCGGCCAACCCAGCGCCGGGATAAACGGGCGGTGCAACAGGAACGCCTCAAGCAGACATCCCACGAGTAGGCCCGCGTGCAGTGCGACCATCACCGGGTAGTGCCCCGCACCGAACTCGACGCCGCCGTGCCCCAGGCTCACCGACCGATGACGTTCTGCGACAACGACCTCGGCCAGTCGCTCGACGGCGACCGCGCCGATCAACAACAGATACCAGGTCATCAGGACGTCACCGCCAGCGCAGCATCACGAGTTCGGAGCAGAAGCCGGGGCCCATCGCCATCATCAGCCCGGGGCTGCCCGCAACTGGGCGCTTGGCGATGGTGTCACGCAACACGTGCAGCACCGACGCAGACGAGAGATTGCCGACCTCACTAAGTGAGCGCCATGTCAATTCCAATGCGTCGTCGGACAGCCCGAGTGAGTCGACGATCGACTCGATGACCTTGGGGCCGCCGGGATGGCTGACCCAGGTGGGAACATCGGCGATGGTCAAACCATGTGTTGCAAGGAACTTCGTGACGTCATCGGGCAGATACGTCTCGACGACGGTGGCGACGTCCGGAGAAAGGATGAGGCCGAATCCGGTGGAACCGACGTTCCAGCCCATCGTGTTTTGCGAGTCGGGGTACAGATGGCTCCTGGATCCGAGAACGTCCGGGCCCGCGGCGGTCATCTTCTCAGCGCGCCGTGCGCCGACCGAGACCACCGCCGCGGCACCGTCGCCGAACAGAGCCGTGCCGACCAGGCTGGCGATCGAGCGTCCGGCCGCGGGATAGGTCAACGAGCACAGCTCGACGGCAACCAAGACCGCGACATCGTCGGGCGCACCTCGCAGGTAGTCGTTGAGTCGGGCCACCCCTGCAGCGCCCGCGACGCAGCCCAGCCCGAACAGCGGCACCCGCCGCACGTCCGGTCGCAGTCCCAGGCGGGTGGCGATGCGGGCGTCGAGCGACGGGACGGCGATACCGGTAACGGTTGTCGAGAAGATGACGTCGACTTCGTGCGGCTGCAAACCTGCCTCGTCGAGCGCCGCGGTCAGCGCTGCGCACCCGAGTTCCACCGCGTTCTCGATGAAGATGTTGTTCGCGTCGCCAAAGTCGGTCAGCGACACGTACTCCTCGAGAGGCCTTACCAGGTAGCGGCTGTTGACCTTGGAGCTCGCGTGCAGCTTGCGCAGGATGTCCTCACATCCGTCGAAAGCCGGTAACGCGGCGAGCATGTCGGTGATCTCGCTCTGGGCATATCGATGCTCCGGCAATGCGCCCTGCACACTGGCGATGACGCTGCCGGCGGCGTGAACACCAAAATTCTTGCGGCTCAATGACTTTGACACTCTTACTCATCCTTCTCGTGCGTGTTCCTTGCCGGCGTCGTTGCCGCTATTGACATCCCGCGTCGTCCACGTGACCCCTCGACGCGCGGACGGCGCGGCTTTCACCGATCCCGATCCACGTCGGGCCAGTGGCTTGGGCGCCCACCATCGGTGGTAACGCTTTCTGCGAACCCGGGCTTGAAGGCCCGTTCGCCTTTATCACGACTGAAGCCACCGGATGGTTCACTCCGGGCGCTGAGGGGCAAGTGTTTGGATTAATGCCGCCAGCCATAGGGACCGCCTGCCCTGCTCGAAGCTAATATCAACGGCCGATGACTTTTGTCAACGGTCGATGACTTGGAAGATACGCCCGCCCTCGGACCGTGTCAACAGCGGGTGACATATACAGTTTCAGGATGGCCGACACCCGCCCCCGCGATGCCGTCCAGACGCGGGCCGACATCCTGGCCGCCGCGCGCCGTCGATTTGCGGCGGAGGGGTTCGAGCGCACCACGTTGCGCGCTATCGCCGCAGATGTCGGCGTGGACGCGGCGTTGGTCATCCGCTACTTCGGCAGCAAGCAAGACTTGTTCGCGACAGCCACCGAGTTCAGGATTGATTTGCCCGACCTGTCGGGTGCGGATCCAGACGACATCGCGGACATGCTGCTGCCGCGGTATTTCGCGGTATGGGAGGACGACCACACCTTCCTGGCGCTGTTGCGGGCGGCCATGACGAGCCGGGTTGCAGCCGACACCTTGAACCAGACGCTGGCCACTCATGTCGCGCCCACGCTGATGGGTGCCACCCCGGACAACCACATGAAGCGCATCGCGGTGACGGATGCATTCGTGATCGGGCTTGCCGCAACCAGATCCGTTCTCGCCAATCCGCCGGTGGCTAGCCTCAGCCGTGAAGAACTCAGCCGGTGGGCCCGCCCGGTCTTTCGTCAGCTCCTGGTCGGGCCGGCGCCGTCGTGATCATGTCTGCCGGTCAGCAGCACTCCGGAGTCTTCACATGACGTCGGTGCGACCTCGCAACGCCAGCCGAACCCGTGCCGACATCTTGGCCGCAGCACGTCGCCGCTTCGGGGCTGAGGGCTATGAACGCACGACCTTGCGCGCCGTCGCGGCGGACGTCGGCGTGGATGCGGCGTTGGTGATCCGCTACTTCGGCAGCAAGCAGAACCTATTCGCGGCGGCAGCCGATTTCGCGATCGAACTGCCAGATCTGTCGGGTCTTGATCCCGATGACGTCGCGAACGTGTTGTTAGAGCGATTCTTCGCGGTGTGGGAAGAAGACGAGACGTTCGTGGCGCTGTTGCGAGCAGCGATGACGAGCCAACTCGCGGCCGACACCTTACGGCAGGTGTTCGCCGAACAGATCGCGCCCAAGCTGGTCACCGCCACTCCGGACCATCCCGGGCAACGGGCAGGCTTGACCGGCGCCTTCGTCATCGGGCTTGCGATGACCCGCTACGTGCTGGTGAATCCGCCGGTGGCCAACCTGAGCCGCGAGGAGCTCTGCAGCTGGGCCGCGCCGGTGATTCGCCAGCTGCTTACCGGGCCGGCAGCACCGGTTGCCTGAAGCAGTCTCAGAAAACCTCGTCCTCTGTGCCCCCAGCGCGCGACCGTTTACCAAAATCACTCGTGGGGGCCGAAGCGAACGGCTGTGGAGGAACGTCGGCGCAGGGTCAACCTTTGCGAGACAGATACCGCGACTAAGCCAGCGTGCACGCCTAGCGGACGTACACTTCCCGGCCGGTGGGGTATCCGCCTCCATGGGTGGTGATGTGGACGTGGTCGTAGTGGCCGTAGCCAGATCCTGATGGCCCACTCGGGGTGTAGTAAGTGCCCCGCCAGATGGCATCTTGCAACGCGAATCGATTCGCGTTCTTGAGCGCGAACGCCACAATCTCGTTTCCAAGCGCTATGCCTTGGGCGCTACTCGGATTCGGGATCATCACGTCGACCGCCAAACCCTCCGGATGCCACCTCAGCGCGTCCGGTCGAACGCCGCCCATGCTCTTGATCTCGGGGAACGCCGCGCTGATGCTGCGCGCGACCAAGATCGTCTTGACCTGCAAGCCACGCTCCGAAGCGACCCCCACGGGCAACAGCTGCGGGACGTATTTTGGAACCACTCGCCATCGTGATGCCCGTGATGCCGACGCCATCTCGCCCGGACCGGAGCTCACGCCAGACAAAGCCCACGACGATGTGGTCGGCGCGGCCGCGGT
>NZ_DASPSP010000230.1:0-3964 GCF_035623875.1 Mycobacterium sp.
GCCGCCTTCGGCGAACGCCTCGTAAAACTCGGTCGGGAACTCGTGCTGTTGGTCCTTGGTCATCCAGTAGTGGTCGTCGAACTTGCCTGCAAGTTCGGCGACCGCAGCGCGGATCGTCTGCTGGTCATCGCTCAGCTGGAAGTCCACGACGCTCTCCACTCGACATCGGGGGTGTTCGATCTAAGGACTAATCATACTAATGGACAGACCAAAAAGGAAGGCCGCATGTTGAGGCGCGCGTCACCTCCGGATGGTCACGCCGTGGCTGGCAGTAACGGCAGTACGTCCGCTATGCGCTCGTTCCAGGCGGCCGGTGTGCCGAATAGCACGCGGTCGAGCTTGGCCCGCTTGTAGAAGAGGTGCAGATCGTGCTCCCACGTGTAGCCAATGGCGCCGTGCAGGGTCAGCGCACTATCGGCGAGCGAGGCGCAGGCGCCGGTGACCTGCGCCTTGGCGACCGCCGCATGGGTCGCGCGCTCGGGCAGACCCTCCTCTGCCGACTCTGCCGCGTAGCAGACAATGGACAACGAGGACTCCACCGTGACCAACATCTGCGCGGCGGCATGTTTGACCGCCTGGAACGCTCCGATCGGCTGGCCGAACTGCTGTCGTTGCTTGCTGTAATCGACCGCGAGTTGGAGCATCCGTTCCGATGCGCCCAATGCGTCGGCGGCCACCAGAACGGCTGCTCGGGTGGCGATTTCGGTGATCGCCGCGGTCGCGTCGGTGTCGAGCCGCCGTGCCGGTACATCGTCAAGGGTGACATCAGCCGCGTCGCGCGAGCGGTCCAGCAACGACCGTGGGTGAAGCCCCACACCGTGGTCAGCGCCCTCCACCAGCCAGAGCGACAGAGACCCATCATCGGCCACGGGAACCACAAATCGCGCCGCCCGGGTGGCGCCCAGTACGCACGGGATGCGTCCATGCAACCGGTCAGCCCGGCTCTCCACCGAGGACGACACGGCCGGAATGCGATCGGCCCGTACCGCCAACGCGGTCACCTCACCAGACTCGCACGCGGCGCGCGCCAACGCCGGCTCGTCGGCCAGCGCCGGCACAACAATCGCCGACTGCAACCAGCTAGCCGACGGCGCCGCCGCCCGCCCAAGTTCTCGCGCGGTAAGCGCAAGCTCCAGAAGGCCACCGCCCTGGCCGCCGAGCTCCTCGTCAAAGCCAACCCCGGCCCACCCCTCACCGGCAAAGAGCCGCTCGAAGCTGGAAAGGTCGCCGGCATCCAACCAGGCGCGGACCGCAGCTGGCTCGGCCCGTTGGCCCAACCACTCGCGCAGCGAGGTGGTGAACAGCTCTTGCTCTTCGGAGAGTTCCCATCGCATCAGCTTTTCTCCTGCCGCCTCTGCCGAATTGAATAAATGGTCCTTAGGTCAGACCATAACCCATCAGCGCCGTGAGAGGGAAGCAGCGGATTCCGCACCACACCCCCGCGATCCTGACCGGACCCCGTGAATTGGTCCACGGCAAACGAGAGTCGTTTCAATGGGTGCGGTGGCTAGCCTAGCGGGCTGATTGTGACCGGCGATACCGCACGGTGTCTCGTTTGTAGAGATTCGGGAGTGATCGTTTCCTGCCTCAGATCTTTGAGCTTCGGGAGTATCGCATCGTGTCTCATCTCGCCTGAGACGAATCGCTGCTCCGATCGCGCGGAAGTCAGCTTCGGAGTACCGGCAGTAGCAGCCGCGATGAGGAACGGATGGTGTTGATGGTGCTGGTGCCGACGGGAGCATGGCGGAAGTTCATGATCGCCGGAAATTCCGGGTTCTGGTCATCGCTGGTGATCGTCAAGCGGATGCGGTGTCCGCTCCGGAATCGACGGGCGTTGGGGAGCAAGGGGATTCGGTAGACGACGTCTTGGCCGACCGGGACCGCGGCGGCGGTCCGGCACGGCAGGACCGGAGCGCCCGGGCGGCTGGCGTCTTCGTCGATCTCGCGCAGGCTGGCCCGCAGCCACCCGCTGCTTAGGTGGTCGACCAGCGAGCCGTCGTCGGCGATGTCGGACACAACCACGATCCACCCGGTGTCCGACGCCGTTGCCGAGGCGACCAGTCGCAGTTCGATGTCGCCGGCCACGTCGAGGTCTTCGGCCAGCGGTGCGCTGGTCCAGGTCAGCATCGAGGGCGGGTCGATCGCGCTGGGCCTGGCTCGGTTCAGTCCTTCTCCCAGGGTCATGTACTCGCGGCTGCCGGGTTCGCCCTCGTCGGTGGCCAAGCCCCCGTCGGCGCGCAACGCGAATTCACGGTGTGAACTGCCGGGCGGTGGCCATGACTCCACCGCCTTCCACTCACCGGCTTCGGGCAGGAAGTAGCGGAATTCCGGACCCTCGAGGATGCCGGTGTCCTGTCCCTTGAGCCAATGGTCGTACCACGCGAGCGCTTCGATGTGCAGGCTCTCCCAAGGCCAGGTCATGCCATATTTGCCGAGCATTGCGACCCGGACACAAGGGCTTTTGGTCAGATTTGGCAGTGCGGAGAAGGTCGACGGCAGATGAAGCGGCGCGTTCTCCCAGTCACAACCCATGTAGACCGGGATATCAATGGTCTCGAGCAGTGGAGTCAGGTCGCGGTCGTCCCACCACGCATCCCGCAGCGGGTGCTTTACCACGGCGTCTTGCCAAAGCTCATCCCAGGGCTCGGGTGGGTGGGGCAGCTTCATGAGCAGGTTGAGGATTCCGTTGGAGGATTCCCCGTTCATGGTGGCGAACTTCTTGTGCACCGGCGGCAAGTTCAGGATGCGGCGGGCCACGGCGAAAGGTGCGCTGCGGTAGAACCGATCGCTCTTGGTTGCCGTCAGCCCGAGCATCGACAGAAATAAACTGACAAACTTCGTGCTGGGCAGGCCGTGGTGCGACACGGCATCGTAGAGATCGCTGGTGGCACCGAACGGAAAGATGGCCTTGAGATGTGGGGGTCGCTCGACGGCGGCCTCGAGTTGCGTCATGGCGAAGTAGCTGATGCCCAGCATCCCGACATTGCCGTCACACCATGGTTGTTGACCCACCCACTCGATCAGGTCGTGCATGTCGTGGCGTTCTTGAGTGTCAAATAAGGTGAAAGTCCCACCGGAGCCCCCGGTTCCGCGCAGATTCACGATGGCGTGGACGTAGCCACGCGGCACCCAGAAGTCGGTGGCCCCGGCCTCGATGAATCCGGCCGGCGCGCCGAGGTCCTGGATTTGCCGGGCGTACGGGGACGCGGCCACCAGTGCCGGAAACGACCCTTCGGCGTCCGGGCCGAAGATGTCGGCCACCAGCTCGATTCCGTCCCGCATCGGAATCTTGACGTTGATGTTCCGACGTGTGGAGTACCGCGGTTGGCTCAGGTTGCGGAACCCACGCCCTGATGTCTGCGGCCCGTTCAGTTGGCGTTGGCCTGGTTCGGTTCCGGCTACACGCTTCGAGATGGTGCTCATGGTGCTCATGGTGCTCTCCAAAACTTCCTGTTGCGTTGAGATAAGTCGGGCAGGGTGTCCAGGAGGGGCAGTGCCCGACAGTTGGTGTGTTTGCTGCTGGTTGGGCCGAGGTCATGCACTAAGGCGGGAGTAGTCGGTGTAGCCGCGCTCGTCGCCGCCGTAGAAGGTAGCCCGATCGGGGTCATTGAACGGGCCTCCGGCGGCCAGCCGCGCCGGTAGGTCGGGGTTGGCCAGGAACAGGCTGGCGAACGCGATCATGTCGGCGGTGCCGTCCTCAATCAGCTCGAGGGCGTCGAGGTTGGTCAGCGAGCCCGGGGTTGCCGGGTTGAGGATGAACAGGCCGGCAAAGCGCTTGCGCAAAACGACGGTCAGTTCGCGGTCGGAGGCTTCCATGACGTGCAGGTAAGCCAGGCCGATCGGCGTTAACGCGTCAACCAGCGCCTGGTAGGTGTCGCGGTAGCCGTCCTCGACGATGTCGTTGAGCGGGTTGGTCGGTGAGATTCGTAGTCCCACGCGGTGGGCGCCGATCGCCTCGGCGACA
>NZ_DASPSP010000261.1:0-8113 GCF_035623875.1 Mycobacterium sp.
TCGATGGCCGGGTTGGTGGGGTCGTCGGGTCAGGCCAACTATGCGGCGGCGAACTCGTTCCTGGATGGGCTGGCGGCGCATCGGCGTGCTCATGGTCTGCCGGCGATCTCGCTGGGCTGGGGTCTATGGGACCAAGCCAGCAACATGACCGGCGGGCTGGCGTCTGTCGACTTCGCCCGGTTCGCGCGCGACGGCATTGTGGCCATGTCCGCCGCCGAAGCACTGCAATTGCTGGACACCGCGATGGTGGTCGACGAACCGTTCTTGCTGCCCGCCCGCATCGACACCACGGCGCTACGAGCCAAGTACGACGCGGGCACTCTGCCGCCGATGTTCGTCGACTTGATCAACGCGCGGGCCAGGCGTCAGGTCGATGATTCGCTGGCCGCCGCCAAGTCGAAGTCCGCGCTGCTGCAACGCCTGGAGGGGCTGCCCGAAGCCGAGCAGCATGCGGTGTTAATGGATTTGGTGCGGTCGCATATCGCGACCGTGCTGGGCAACAGTTCAGCTGAGGCGATCGACCCGGACAAGGCGTTCCAGGAGTTGGGCTTTGACTCGTTGACCGCGGTCGAGATGCGTAACCGTCTCAAAGCCGCTACTGGGCTCACGCTTTCACCCACCCTCATCTTCGACTACCCGAACTCCTCCGCGCTGGCCGGTTACTTCCGTCAAGAGCTCGTCGGCGCCTCGACCGAGCAGACGGCGCACGTTGCACCCGGTGAGGCGGAAATCCAGCGCGTCGTGGCGTCAATTCCGGTCAAACGCCTACGCCAGGCCGGCGTATTGGACCTGCTGCTCAGCCTGGCGAATGAGGCCGACGGAGCCGGCGCTGCGGAGAATAGGGAAAGAGACATCGCAGCAATGGATCTCGACGACCTGGTCAATGCTGCCTTCCTTGACGACGACGACTAACCAGATGAGGTTTGAGGTTAGCCAGTGAGAATTGCCGTCACCGGGGCGAGTGGGGTGATCGGTCGCGGGGTTGTCGCCCGACTGCTCAGCCAAGGTCACGACGTTATCGGCCTGGCCTGCCTTCGACCCGAAAGCTGGCCGAGTGCAGCTGAGTTCGTCCAGACCGACATTCGGGATGCGGACGGTGTACGGCGTGCGTTTGCAGGTACGGACGTCGTCGTGCACTGCGCTTGGGCGGTCGATCGTGAGGTCAACATCGGCGGGACCGCCAATGTGCTTGACGCCGTGGCTCAAACTGGCACCCGTCGCATCGTGTTCGCCTCGTCGGCGCACGTCTACGGGGCCGATCAAGGCGGCCGACCGCTATTGTCCGAAACAGACCGGCTGAACCCGGTTTCGGCGGAAGGGCGCGACATTGCCCGGGTCGAGGAGATGCTGGCGGACTCGGGTGCGGAGTGGGTGGCGATCCGCTCGGCTGCCATCCTCGGCAGAGGGGTCGACAACTGGGTGCGTCGGGTGTTGGCTGCTCCGCTGTTTCCCGACATCGACGGGTCCGCTGGTCGGAGCCTGCAGGTGGTGCACAGCGACGACGTGCATCGGGTCTTCGTCCGAGCGGTCGTCGATCCAGGCGTCGGCAGCGGACCGGTAAACCTTGCCGCGCCAGGGGAGCCGACGCTGCGGGAGATCGCCGCTGTGCTCGGCCGACCTATGGTGCCGACAGCTAAGCGGCTACTGAGTTCACCCGATCTCGATCGCCTACTGAGTGCCCCGTCGATGGACACCGCACTGCTGCGCGGCAAATGGGACTTCACACCGGCCTGGAGCGCCGAGGAGTGTGTCCACGACGTCGCCCTGGCGGTGCGCGGACGGATCAGCGTCGGCAAGCGGGTGATATCGCTGCCCTGGCGGCTGACTCATGCCCAGGACATCCCCTCGGTTGATGTGTCGGCCGCCGACGGAGTTGCTCCGGTGTTTGCCGGCCCGGACGGCGCCAACGGCGAGTTCGACACGCCGATCGACCCGCGCTTTCCGACCTACCTCGCCACCAATTTGTCGGAGGCGCTGCCCGGGCCGTTCTCACCGTCGTCGGCGTCGGTGACCGTGCAGGGGCTGCGTGCGGCAGGCGCGGTCACGGCGGCAAGGCTGCGGCCGGGCGGTTTGATCCAACGCGAAATCGCAACCCGAACCATCGGGGTCTTCGCACACCGCCTGTACGGGGCCATCACAACCGCGCATTTCATGGCCGAAGCCGTGCCGTTTGTCAAACCCGCCACGGTGATTCGCCAGAGCCAGTTCTTCGGCCACAGTGTGACCAGCATGCCGATCTACGGCGAGCAACCGCTGCTGCGCGAATCCGGCCCGGCCATCGGGCCGCTGCGCACGATTCGTAACCTCGGGGTGTTCGCGGCCAACCTGGCGGGCCTGGCCACCGGCGCCGCCCACGACACGCGTGACTTCATCGACGACATCGACCGCTTGGAAGATTTTGCTGCAGGCGATCTTTCGCTGCTTACCGACGGGCGACTGCAGAGTCTGATCCTGCTGGCGCGCGATCACGTGGTACACGGTTGGGTACTGGCGTCGGGGTCGTTCATGACGTTCGCCGCTCTCAGCGTGGTGCTGCGTGGCTTGAGTGGACGTGACCTGGTGCTACCGGTCGGTCAGGAGCTGGCCAGCGCGCAGCCGTTGCGGAGCGTGTACCGGCTGGCGGACGCGGCCCAACGCGACCCCGACGTGGCCCGGATTCTGGCCGGCCCCGGTGACCATCTCGACGAGTTGGCGGACCACGCCCCGGAATTCCACACGGCGGTGCTTGCCGAGCTGAAGGTGATCGGGCACCGTGGCCCCGCTGAGGTCGAAATGCGCTCGGCCAGCTACGCCGACGACCCCGAGATGCTAGTCCGCATGGTTGCCAAAGCGCTGAACGTTCCCACCCGGCCGCAGACGCTTCGTCCGTCAATCCCGCTGCGGGCGCGGCCGGTTGCGCGCCTTGCTGCTGACCAGCTCCGTGACCGCGAAGTCCGTCGCGACCGGATGGTCCGGGCAATCTGGTTGCTGCGCAACCTACTCCGTGAGCTGGGGCGCAGGCTGGTGAATTCGGGTGTTCTCGATATCCCCGACGATGTCTTCTATCTGCTGGTCGACGAACTCGATGCGCTGCCCGCCGACGCTTCGGCACTGGTCGCGCGGCGTCGCGCAGAACAACACCGACTGGCCGGCTTCGCTCCGCCCGCAGTCTTCAGTGGCAGTTGGCAAGCCGCTACCTCCCTGGCGACCGTTCTTGCCCCGGAGGAAACCCTGACCGGCGTCGGCGTCTGTAGCGGACGAGTTCGCGGTCGGGTCCGGATCGTCAGGCCGGATTCCATCGACGAATTGCAACCCGGGGAGATTCTGGTCGCCGAGGTCACCGACGTTGGCTACACCGTCGCCTTCTCCTATACGGGCGCGGTGGTCACGGAGCTCGGCGGACCGATGTCGCATGCTGCGTTGGTAGCGCGCGAATTCGGAATACCGTGTGTGGTGGATGCTCAGGACGCGACGCGACGTCTGCCGCCGGGGGCGCTCGTCGAGGTCGACGGCGACAGCGGCGAAATCCAGGTGCTCGAACTCGCCGTTGCAGACCCCTCGACGGCGCAGACGATCGATAGAGGTCGAAACGCCTAGCGGGAAAGCCACAACTCGATTCTCCGGACCTGCCCAGCGTGACTGCCTCAGGTTCGCTACCGTCAGGTTATGCACGAACACACCGTCCGCGTGACCACGGCCGCCGGCACCGTCGAAGGCTTCACCCGCGACGGCGTGCACCGCTGGCGGTCCATCCCGTACGGCCGGCCGCCGGTTGGTGCGCTGCGCTTTCGGGCACCGCAGCCGGCCCAGCCGTGGCGAGGTTTGCGTTATTGCCACGGCTTCACCAAGTGCGCACCGCAGCGGCGGCGCTACACGATGGTCGGCGTCGGCAAATACCAACCGATGGGAGAGGACTGCCTCACTCTCAACGTCGTCACAGCGGAAGCGCCGAAAAGCGAATCGCTGCCGGTCATGGTGTTCGTGCACGGCGGCGGATACATCCTGGGCAGCTCAGCCACTCCGATCTACGACGGTGTGGGCCTGGCCCGCCGCGGATGTGTCTATGTATCGGTCAACTACCGGCTCGGAGTGCTGGGCTGTCTGGATTTGTCGTCGCTGTCGACAGCCGACGTCACCCTCGAGAGCAACCTGTTCTTGCGTGATCTGGTGTTGGCGTTGCGCTGGGTTCAGCAGAACATCGCGGCGTTCGGCGGTGATCCGAACAAGGTCACCGTGTTCGGCGAAAGCGCCGGCGCGCATGCAGTCGTCACGTTGCTGGGGGTGCCGGAGGCTGAAGGTCTGTTCGCTCAAGTTATTTCGGAAAGCCCGGCGACCGGCATGGTGCGTTCGCGCGAAATCGCGGCGGAGTTCGCGGGACGATTCGCGACGCTGCTCGGTGTCCGCAAGCAGGACGCCGCCCATGCACTGCTGCAGGCCACTCCCGCCGAATTAGTGACGGCACAAAATCGCCTGGTCGACGAGGGCGTGCGAGACATGCTGGGAGCCTTCCCGATCGGCCCGGTTTCCGGTGATGACGTTCTGCCCCTGGACCCCGTCGAGGCGATGCGGCGCGGCAAAGCGCACCGGGTGCCGCTGATCGTGGGTACCAATGCCGAAGAGGGGCGGCTATTCACCCGCTTCTTGCCACTGCTGCCGACCACCGAGCCGATGGTTGAAGCGCTACTTGCTGAGGTGGAACCAGCTGCGCGGGAACGCATTACCGCCGCTTATCCAGATTATCCCGAGCGGTCGGCCTGTGTGCGGCTCGGCGGCGACTTCGCCTTCGGCTCCGCCGCTTGGGAGATTGCAGAAGCCCATGGCAGGCACGCGCCCGCCTACCTCTATCGATACGACTATGCACCGCGGGTGTTGCGCTGGTCAGGGCTCGGCGCCACCCACGCCACCGAACTGCTGGCGGTCTTCGGTATCTACCGGACCAGGTTCGGGGCGATGCTGAGTGCGGCCGCTGATCGGCGATCTGCCCTGCGGGTCACCAACGAAGTGCAAAGGCGCTGGCGGTCATTCAGCCATAGCGGGGTGCCCGGCGACGACTGGCCGGTCTACACCGATACCGACCGCGCGGTCATGGTCTTCGACCGCAAGTCACGTCTCGAATTCGATCCGCACCCGCAGCGGCGGATGGCGTGGGAGGGTTTCACTCTGGCGCGATGACGGCTGATGTGGTTTCGTGGACGAGCCATGACACCGCACACCGACGACGTCGTCGAAAGCCCCGGTGACCTGACCGCCGCCTGGCTGACCGCAGCCATCGGCGCGGGAACCATCGCCGATTTCAGCGTCGAGCGCATCGGCACCGGTCAGATGAGCGAGTGCTATCGGGTTGAGCTGACCTACGCCGACGGCGGGCCCGGCAGCGGCGGACCGGACTCCGTGGTGCTCAAGGTCGCAGCTACCGACCCCATGAGCCGGCAGACCGGCGGAAATCTGGGTCTCTATGAGCGTGAAGTGTGCTTCTACCGGGATATCGCTCCACGCCTGCGCGGACCGGTTGCGCCGTGCTACCACGCCGCTTTCGACGCTTCGGCAGGCATCTTCGATGTGCTGCTCGGCGACGCGAACCCGGCGGCTGTCGGCGATGAAATCCGCGGTGCCACAATCGCACAGGCTCGGCTCGCGGTCACCGAGCTGGCCCGGTTACAGGGCCCGCTGCTCGGCGATACCACGCTCGCCGATGCGCCGTGGCTGCACCGTGACACGCCGGTCGACCAGGGTTTGATCACGGCGCTCTACGCCGGCTTCGTCGATCGCTACGCCGACCGGATCGCACCGCAGCACCGCATGGTGTGCGAACGGCTGGTTGGCGGATTCGACGCCTACCTGGCCGAGGAGGCCGACGAGGGCCACAGCGGTAACTTTCAAGGCCTTGTGCACGGTGACTATCGGTTGGACAACATGCTGTTCGGCGCCGCCGGCGCCGATCGCCCGCTGACGGTGGTCGATTGGCAGACGGTGACGTGGGGCCCGGCGATGACCGACCTGGCCTACTTTCTCGGCTGCGCGCTGCCGGTGGCGGAGCGCCGCTCGCATTATGACGCGCTGCTGCAGGCCTACCACGCAGCCCTTGGCCCGGACGCGCCGATCAGTCTCGCCGATGTCCGCGAGGGGGTGCGCAGGCAGAGTTTCTTCGGGGTGATGATGGCCATCGTGTCGCCCATGCTGGTGGAGCGCACTGAGCGCGGCGACGCGATGTTCATGACGATGCTGCAGCGGCATTGCGAGCATGTGCTCGACGTTGACGCGCTGGCGACGCTGGCCGCCCCGACGGTCGCCGAGCCGCTGCGTCCGTCAGACGACGACGAGTCGGCCCATAGTGCCACCGGCGAGCCGCTGTGGAGCGAGAGCTGGTATGCCGACTTCGCCGATGTGGCAAGCGGATTCGGCGGTTGGGTGCGCCTCGGCCTGATCCCCAACCAGCAGACGGCGTGGCTGCACGCCCTGCTGTGCGGTCCAAACCTGCCCACCGTCGCAGTCGTCGACGTCGAGATCCCGCTGCCCGCCGAACCGTGGGCGGTGCAAACGGGCGCAGTCGATTTCACGCACTCTGTCGGCGATCCACTGTATACCTATCGCATTGGCCTGCACGGGCGCGGCGAGTCCTACCCGGACCCGGCCACGCTATTGCGGGGAGAACGGGGAGCGCCGGTCGAGGTGGCGATTGACCTGGTGTGGAGCACCGACGGCACGCCATACAAGTATCGGCTGACCACGCGCTACGAAATACCTTGCACTGTCTCAGGAACCGTCGCCGTCGATGGGCATCGCTACACCCTCGACTCGGTACCCGGCCAACGCGATCACTCGTGGGGGGTGCGGGATTGGTGGAGCATGGACTGGGTCTGGAGCGCGCTGCACCTCGACGGTGGGACGCACATCCACGCTGTGGACATCCGGATTCCGGGCGTCCCGCCGGTTGGCATCGGTTATGTCCAAGACCGTGGCGGCACGGTCACCGAGTTGCAAACCATCGCCGCCCGCCAGACATTCGACGCCGACGGATTACCGGCCACCGCAACGCTGGCGGTCGATCCCGGTGGTATC
Organism: Mycobacterium sp.; assembly: GCF_035623875.1. GTDB lineage: Bacteria > Actinomycetota > Actinomycetes > Mycobacteriales > Mycobacteriaceae > Mycobacterium. The sequence continues at coordinate 7,039 of NZ_DASPSP010000261.1, forward strand.
ACCGCGACCGTTGACGTGCGCGGCCACGCACCGGTGCGCCTCGTCTCCCCCGACGGGCGGATAAGCCAATTCCCTCGGGTGTGGGCCACCGTCAGCACCGCCGACGGGCGCAGCGGCGTGGGCTGGCTGGAGTGGAACCGAAACCTGTCACAGCAGTAGCGGACACACGTGGGCGCTGAAAACCCTTGTCGGCCAGGCGCGCTGATCGTGGTCATGGGTGTATCCGGGTCGGGTAAGTCGACGGTGGGCGCCGCACTGGCGCGGCGCCTCGGGGTGCCTTTTGCCGACGCTGACGACTTTCACCCGGCAGCCAACATCGCCAAAATGGCCGCAGGTAAGCCGCTCACCGACGATGACCGTTCTCCCTGGCTGGAAGCGGTCGGGCGGTGGTTGGCGGACCATCAGGACGGCGGGGTGATGAGCTGTTCGGCGCTCAAGCGTGGATACCGCGATCGGTTGCGTTCGCACTGTCCGCGGATCAAGTTCTTTCATCTGACCGGTTCACCGGAGCTGATCGCAGGCCGACAAGCTGGCCGGCAGGGCCACTTCATGCCGTCGGCATTGGAGAAGTCGCAGTTCGACACATTGGAGCCGCTCGCGCCCGACGAGGATGGGATATCGCTCGACGTCGGATCGAGCGTCGACAGCATCGTTGAGAGGTTTTTGACGTATCTCAGGTCTTGACGACCTGAGTACCGCCGGCCAACTCGTCGTGCTTGCCCTGCTTGGTGGGGCTGCCGCTGATCGTCACTGCGATGACGATGTAGGCGATGAAGGCCAGCAGGCTGCCGATATAGGGCACCACCGCGAGCAAGGTGAACGAGTTGCGGATGGCCGACTGTGTCGCATTCGGCTTGGGTGCTCCGCCCGGGCCGTGCACCGTCAATCCGAGCAGCCTCTTGCCCGGGCTGGCGCCCTGAGTGACTTCGAACAGCACGAAGTACCCGAACATCAGCACACCCGAGAAAAGCCCGGTCACCAGGAACCAGTAATCCCTGTCGAACAGAAAGATCGACAGAAAAAACGCCACGATGTTGACCAGGATGCCGTCGATCAGCCGGGCAAAAAATCGGGC
>NZ_DASPSP010000277.1:0-6675 GCF_035623875.1 Mycobacterium sp.
TGCCGGGGTGTGGCCGGGCAACGAAAAGAACAGCAGTTCACGCCCGTCGGCCAGCTTCGTCCGAGTCGGCTGGGGAATGCTCATCGGGTCCCATCTTGGCCGCTATGCCAGAGTCAAGTCACGATAGACAAGCATTCCGCACAAGAGAGGCTGATCACGGGTGTTCGATCGCGCAACCGCGGTATACGTGCGGGCGCAGAACTGGATGATCGGCTCCGACCCGGGATTGCTGCGGCTGCGGATGGCCGCCCGCACAACGGCCTCCTTGGCGGTCGCGCTGTTGATCCTGTTTCTGCTGACCAAGGCCACGCACCAGCCGTTGACCGTGGCGCTGCTCGGCGTGCTGATCACCATGGTGGCCGGACGAGTGGTCAACGAGCCGGACCCGCGCCGGCAGAAGATCACGATGGCGCTGCTACCGCTGCCCGCGGCGCTGGCCATCACCGCCCAGCGCTGCCATCGACCTCGGCGCTGAGGATGTGGTGACGGAAGCGGTTAGAACCGCCCGTGCCGGGTGAGGAAGTCCAACACCGCAGCTGCGAACACGTCGTTGCGATCGCCGGCGACCATGTGCCCGGCGCCGCCGACATCGACGAACTCGACTTGGGGGAAGCGAACCAGGAACTCGTCGGCACGCTCCTGGCTGACCAGGTCGCTCATTTGGCCGCGCACCAGCAGCATGGGCACGCCGCCCGCGAGGATCGTTTCAACCGCCGCGTTCAAGCGATCGACATCGGCAACCTCGGTGGGCGGAAGCGACGCGGTGTTGCTAATGAACTTCGGATCCCAGTGCCAGTACCAGCGATCGCCGCGGCGGCGCAGGTTTGTGCGCAGGCCCTCGAGGTCGGTTGGGCGGGGCCGGTGCGGGTTGTACTCGGCGATCATGTCGGCGACCTCGTCGAGCGACTCGAATCCCGATTTCACCCGGTCGGCCATGAAATTGTGCACCCGGTTCGCTCCGGACTCATCCATGTTGGGCACGATGTCCACCAAGACCGCCGCGCGGGCGATGCCGGGCGAAAGCTCGCCCGCGAGAAGCATTGTCGTGAAGCCACCCAGGGATGCGCCTACTAACACCGGTTGCGGCGACACCCGGCGCAACACTTCTTGAATGTCGAGGGCGAAGCTGGTGAGGCGATAATCGCCGCCTTCCGACCAGTCCGACTCGCCATGGCCGCGCAGGTCGACCGTGATCGCCTGCCAGCCACGCTCGGCCACCGCCGCGGCCGCCTTGCCCCACGAGCGGCGGGTCTGCCCGCCGCCGTGCAAGAACACCACGGCCGCCGCTTCGGGATCGCCCATCCGGTCGGCCACGATGCGCGTGCCACCGACACCGTCAATGGTGAACGTCTCCGGCGTGATGGTCACGACGGTTAATTTAGCTTGTCCAGCGGATTGGAGCGTTCCAGCATGCCAAAAGCTTCTTCGCCGTCCCACCGATAGCGGACGCCCGCCTGCTGAAGCGCGGGAAAGCTGGGCATCTCCTGCTTGAGCGCCTGGGTGGAGAACATCTTGTCGTCGTGATGGATGTCGTGGGTGGACAGGACCGTCTCTCCGTCGATATGCACTGTCCCGCTTGATGTTTCCAGTGCCAGCGAGACGTCCTCGCCGACCGATTGCAGCCTGGTCAGCCACGGCGCCTCGACAACGCGGGCAGGAATCAGGCTGCCGTCGCCGTAAAATACGTAGCCCTCGTTGAATGTTGGCTGGCCGTCGGGGCGCGGCGGATAGGCGATGTAGCCGAAGGCGCGTCCACTTGGAAACAGCGCCGATTGCCAACTGTGGCCCCAGAACCCGGCGAGCTTGCGGACCCCTTGACGGCGGATGCGCAGACCACTGCCGACGAAGCCGCGCTCCTCGTCACCGACCTTCAGCGCCCCCGTCGCGTGGAACAGCTGCTCATAGCGCGGGCCGCCCATCAGGTTGCCTTCGATCGATGTCTTCAGCCGCGACCCCGCCTCGGCGGACAGCGCTCCTTGTACCCACGGCGGAACCGCCATCTTCGCCTCGACGTGAAAGCTGACGTCGACCAGTGGCCCGTGCTTCTTGCCGTCGATCAGATCGCTCGACGAGGTCTGTACCGCCTTGCCGTCGTAGGTCATCGTCCAGGTGTCGAACGGCTCGACGCAGCGGAACCCCAGCCCGCCGGCGCCGAGCACGGTCGGGCGGCCGTCGGGCCCTTCGGCGGGCCAGCTTTTCCCGTTTTCGCGTAGCCGGAAGACCCGCCCGTCGGGGAAGGCCACGTTGACTTGAACGTCGTGCGCATACCAGTTCGCGGCGACGGCCTCAATCCCGATGCGGGGCAAGCCAACTTCGCCGCGGTCGTCGATGACCCAGAAACTCACCGAGTCCCGCATCTCCGGGTCGTCGGGCCGGTGCGCGAACACCTGCTCTCGTAACGGATCGATACCGCCGGTCAGATCAATTGCCATGCAAACTCCTTGCGGCGTAGTCGGCGAACAACGGCCTTACCGCGTCGAGGTCGATGCCGAATGCCATCGGGTCGGCGTGGGTGCTCGGTTCCCGTTCCGCGGCGGCCTCAGCCCACCAAGTGCGCATTCGCGATTCGAATTCGTCGGTGACCGGCTCACCGAGCCATGCGTAGAGTCCGCGAACCTCATTGATCGGGTCGGCCTGCATAGCACGAAAGTCGATGTCGTAGAAGCGATGATCGGCTCCGCCATCGCGGAAGCGCAGCGCTCGTTGCATGCCCAGCGACCAGTGCTCGACATTAAGTTGACCGATGTATTTGCGGTCGATGTGATCGGTGAAGCTGCCGATGATGTCGGCGTAGAGATCTGCCACCGACAAAATCACGTCAGTCGGGTCGCGGTGGGTCATCACAAAGCGAGCGTCGGGGAAGATCCCGTTGAGGTCGTCGAGCCACAACACATGCGACGGCGATTTCAGTCGCCACGGCCGCGTCGGCTCACCCCAGCACAGCAGCTTCATCACCCGCCGCTGGTAGGCGTATGTCGACGCGAAGTCTGCCTTTTCCACCAGCCAGGCCGAGTACGACGGGATCTGCGCAAAGGCTTGGAAGATATGGGATTTGAAGTCCAGCGCCATCAGCTCCAGACACTCCATCGGAGCATGTGTGCCGGTCGGCACGTGCGCCCGCGAGCCGACTTTGTTGCCCTCGTCTTCCGGGATCCGCGGATCGGGACCCTGCACCGTCGACGGTGGCGGACACGGGTGTGAGGACTCCCACCGACGCAGATACCGAATGCCGGGGTCCTGCGAAAGCAGCAACGACAAGGCCGTAGAACCGGTACGGGGCAGACCCAGCCCGATCAACGGCGGCAGGATTTCGACGTCGTCGATCTCCGGGTGGCGGCGATACCAGTCCTCGACCTGCAGTCGCTGCGACAGCGCGGTGACGATGCGGGGATAGATGTAGCCCTCGCCCCGGGTGTTGAGCCGGGCCTCGTCGCGCAGCGAGGCGAGCAGCACCTCGAGCCCTTCCCGGAAGGAGTCGTCGCCGAAGTCCTCCAGGCCGGTCTGCGCGACAGCGCGGCCGACGACGTCGTCGAATTCGGCCACAATGAGCCCCTTCCGGACAATCCGTGTCAGTATACTGACGCGATTATGGGCGAGTTGTCAATGGCCGAATCGCCGCGGCGCCGCTACCACAGCCCGGCGCGCCGCGAACGGGCCGCCGCGACCCGCGAGCGCATCGTCGACGCGGGCGCCCGGCTGGTGCGCGGCTTCACCACCTGGGACTGGGACGAGCTGACCTTTCGCGCCGTCGCCGAACGGGCCGGGGTCAGCGAGCGCACCGTGTACCGCAACTTCCCGGCCGAACGGCATCTGCATGACGCGATCATGGCCCGCCTGGAGGACGAGGCCGGCATCAGCTACCAGGACGTCGAGCTGGACAACCTTGCCGACGTGACGGCCCGGGTCTTCGCCTCGCTGCGACGGTTCGCGATCAAGGACACGGTCGGCGCACCGCGCGGCCCGGCCTTCGCCGGTGCCGACGCTCGACGCCACGAGGCGTTGGATCGCGCGGTCGCCTCCCACGCGCCGGAGCTGCCGGACGCGCGACGCAGAGCACTCGCCGGCCTCCTGGACGTGCTGTGGAGCCCGCCGACCTACGAGCGGCTGATCGGCGCGTGGAACCTCGACAACGCCGAGGCGATTGGTGCCGTGCAGTGGCTGATCGCGAAAGTCATTGCGGAGATTGACGACAATTGAAGTCGTCGAGGTCGACTCGCGATAGCCGCTCAACGAACGTCTCGCCGTTGTACGGGAACTGCGTGACGACCTTGCCGTTGGCGTGGCGGAAGTAGTTGTTGCAGTTGGCAACCCACACGGTTCCGGCCAGCGCGTCCTGGATTTCGGCGTTGTACGCGTCGTGGAGATGCTGTTTGATCTCCACCGACTGGACCCCTCGGCGGCCCATGCCGTCCAACACGCGACGGACGAACTCGGATTGCGCTTCCAGGATGTAGATGATCGAGGTAACCCCGTTCGTGTTGGGGCCATACAGCGTGAACAGGTTCGGGTATCCCGGCACCACGGTGCCCAGGTAGGCCTCGGCGCCGTCGATCCAATCGTCATGGAGCCGGCGCCCGCCACGGCCGTACACGTCAAGGCTGCCAAGGAAATCCACTGCCCGAAAGCCCGTTCCGTAGATGACGGTGTCGACGTCGTGCTCTCTGCCGTCAGCCGTGCGCAGACCCCGTTCGGTGAACTCGACGATCGGCGAAGTCTCCAGCGTCACGTTGGGCAGCGCGAACGTTGGGAACCAGGTGCGCGATTGCAGCGGTCGCTTGCAGCCGACGGGATAGTCCGGGGTCAGCTTGGCGCGCAGCTCCGGATCCTTGACTTTGCGAAGCAGATAGCTGTGCGCCATCCCGGTCAGCTCTTGGGTCATCGTAGAATCGACCGCGAAATTCGCCGACTCGTAGTCCTGGTAGGCGGCGTCGCGTACTTTCAACGCTGCCGCCGGGTCGCGTTCGAAGAGTTCCTGCTGCTCCGGGGTGAACGGCTCGTCATACCGCGGCGATACCCAGATCGGCGTCCGCTGAAAGACCGTCAGGTGCGCAGTGGCCGCGGCGATCTCTGGCACGTATTGGACGGCGCTTGCTCCGGTTCCGATCGATGCAACACGTTCGCCCGCAGTCGATTTGGAGTGGTCCCACTTCGACGAGTGAAAAGCCCGGCCGCGGAATCGGCTCGCGCCGGGGATGTCGGGGATTTTGGGGACGTCGAGCATTCCCACCGCGCTGACCACGATGTCGAATTCGCGGGTCTGGCCGTCGTCGCTGGTCAGCGTCCAGCGCTTGTCGGTGTCCGACCACCGCAACGTCGTGATGCGGGTGCGCGGGACCAGATGCTCGGCCAGACCATGGCCGGCGGCGACCTTTTCGATGTACGCGAGGATCTCCGGCTGGTCGGCGAACGTCTTGCTCCACCGTGGGTTCAGCGCGAACGAGTAGGAGTAGAAGTGCGAGGGTACATCGCAGGCCGCACCCGGATAGGTGTTCTTGCGCCAGGTGCCGCCGAAGTCGTCGCCGCTGTCGAAGATCGTGAAGTCATATCCGCCGTGAGCGAGTTGGATACCCATTGCGATCCCGCCGAGACCCGCGCCGACGATTGCCACCGTCGGCTTGTTCGGCGTTGTGCTCACAGGAAGGAATTCTCCGCGGTCAGTCCACGATCTGGGAAGGCACCAAGCGCGAAGGTCTCGGCATTGCCCAATCCAGCGCCGCCCCCTACGGGATCGTCGACACGCACAAGCAGATCGCGCAGCTGGTGCAGTTGACGTGCGTTCTCCGGCTTGTCGCAGTCGGTAACGTGGCCGCCTTCGACTTTGAGGTCGCCAACCCACTGTCCCAGCACCCAGTCGTTCCACCCGTAGTAGCCGGCGGTGCCCAGGTGAAAACCGGTTGGTCCAGCCGCTGTGATGGTCAGCGGGCGTTTTGTCCCGTCGGTGTCGATCAGCGTGATCGTTCCGTGCGTGAACCGCCGGTTGTCATCCTGGAAGTGCATATCCTGCTCGACCGAGGCGAACCGGTGCGACGTGCCGTCAGCGTTCTGTTGCTCGGCCTGGCAACGTATCTCGGTGAACCCGTCACCGCGCTCCTCTTGATACATCATGAACAACGAGTAGGCGGATCCGTCTGCGCGGGTCAGCGTCATCGGCAGCCAGGTCATGAACATTTGCTTGATCTTTCGGCCCCCGCGCGGTAGCCCTGGTATCGGCTTGCCGACGCCGGGCCGCAGCCCCCACGAGTGATCGCGGATGGAAATCCATTCGTCCGCTTTGATTTCGGTACGGCTGCCATCGACCTCCACCCAGCCCGAGGCCACGCCGACCTGGTGGTAGCGCAGGATGTTGTGGGTGACGCGGTATCCGTCCGGGCTGCGATCCGGCCACGGGTCTTCCAGCGACGCGTCGAAGCTCCCCCGCATGACGACGTCGAACGCGATCGGGGCGTGTTCGGTCGGGTCGAGGCTGACCCGGATGGCACGCAGCGGTTCGACAACGCTGTAATGAATCGGCCCGACGTCGGTGCTGGCCGATGCTGATGACAGCCGCCGTCCGGCGCGTACCGTCCATTGCTCGGTGCCGCGGCATACGCCGGCCGCGCCGTCGAAGACGCCGCGGTTCGTGTACTTGCCGATACCGAGGACGACTTGCAGTGAGTTGTCGCGCGCGTGCGCGAT
>NZ_DASPSP010000285.1:0-4313 GCF_035623875.1 Mycobacterium sp.
TGCCGAACAGGCAGACGGGCGTTCAGACGGTCATCGCGCCAGCTCTGCGAGTAAAGCGCTCCGATGGCAAGCATGAGCACGGTCGGTGCGTGGATGCCGACGGTCAGATGGATGGATTGCTCCGAGGTTGTCTCAGCGGAATGAACGCGGCCGCGTGGCACGTACAGCACGTCGCCGGCTTCCAGGCGCCAGTCGGTTGGCGGCGGAAGGCCGTCGATGGCAACCGCTTTGTCCTTCTCGCGCTGGATCTCGCGCGGCGGGCGGTCGGCGCCGAGGTACAAATGCCAGATCTTCGAGCCCTGGACCTGCAGGATCAACACGTCGTGGTCGTCGTAGTGGGGGGCCAGACCCGTCTGATCTGGCGGAGTGATGTAGGTGTTGACCTGTATCGGAAAGTTCAGCTCGACCTCGATCGAACGGGCCAACGTCCCGACCGCCCGCAGGTATTTCTCGACGCCGTCCAACACGATCGTGTAGCCGGCGGCAAAGTCGTTGCGGACACCGACAACATCGAGGCTGCCGTCAACGAGCCGGTAGCTGTCGGAGCCCTTTTTGTCTCTTCCCTTTACCAGCCGCACCGCCGATGGTTCGCGGCGAAACAACTCCAGCAGTTCGTCGATCGTCGACGGCCCAGGAAGGAGACCATCGAAATAGCCTGGGCAACCTCGCTTGATGTGGTGGTGGGTCGCTGCCCAGATGTCGTCGAGAAAGGTTTCGACGGAGAGCGGCTGAAGCAACCGGGCCAGGGAGAACTCGACGTTGACACCCGACAAGCGTTGCTGCATCTCACCTGCTCTCCGCCTCTGCCGGCCTGACCGTGATTCCAGGTTGTCAACGCCCCCGTCCGAGGCTGAAATGAATACGATTTTCATTAATAACTACCACACGGGCGTGGACCCGAAAACTACGTCTGCGACGCGACTGCGCGATAGCCAGACGCGGCGAAGCGCTCAACCGCCTCGCGCATTTCATCTGTCGCCGGGCGGCGCTCCGAAGCATCGCCGGTGAAGACCCGCGATGCTGGGTCCTTGGAGTAGAGCCGAGACTCCTCGATCATGCGTTCAATGGCAGCGGCATCGGCTTCCAGCCCAAAATGCGGGACGACGCGCTGCCAGACCGCGGCGGGCAGGTCGGCGTAGTCGACCAAGAGGCGCCGACCCGGATCGGTCGCCGCTGCGTCCAGCATCGCGCCCAGGACACGGGCCGCGAACTCGACGTGCGACATCGCGGGCACAGCGGCCGGATCGAAACCGAAAAGCCGCGCGGCCCGGTAGGGCCTGCCCTGCAGGCTGAGCCAGCCAGGCGGCTCGGCCAGAAGGGAGGCCAAGACGCGCAGCGGGTCGCGCTGGACCCAGATCCACGGCGCTTCGGGAAAGGCGGCGGCCAGGACTTCCCGGCGGCGGATGTTCCAGCTCGTGCACTTGAGCACCAGGTGCCGTTCGTCGCCGTGCCGGCGTCGGCCGAGCGCCCGGACCAGTAGCCGCACCAGCCGGACCAGTGTGGCCTCGTCGACCCGATCGGGATCGAGCCTCAGCAGCGCGTTGAGCGGCGCCGGCTCGGCGAGAACGACCACCCCCGGAACCGCGCGCAGCAGGCGCGAAACGAGCGTAGAGCCGCACCGCGACAGGTGAAAGATCAAGCCCGCCGGCTCGATTGACGGCTCGGTATCGAGAGCGACGAGCGCCTCGAGCCCGGTCCTGACGAGTGGCCTGGCATGCGGGCCCGACAACCAGCGGGCAACGGTCTCGTCGAAAAACGGGTCGACGAAGCGTTCCGCGGAAAGATCGGCCCAGTCGACCGTCGAGACGGGCCCGGAAAAATCGAACCTGATCGGTGTCCAGCGGGCGAGGTCACCGAGTTCCATCAGCGCGGCCGGTCGTCTGCGTCAGTTGTCGGGCAGCGGACAAGGAATCCGCTCACGATCAGGCTTCGGGCCAGCTCCATCTGCTGCGCCGGACGCAGCCCCGGCAGATCGCAAACGCGAAACGGCCCGGTACTACCGGAAACGAACAGCATCGCGGCTTTATGGTCGGGGCTCACGGTTATCGACAATTGAGCAAAGTGCAACGCAACCCTGTCATTAACGGTCGTCACCCGCGAGTAGAGGGGTTGGTACTTCTTCACCACCGTCTGTCCGTCGATTGCGATGGCGTTCGAGGCCTGTCCGACCGGTGGGCATTGGCCGCGGCGGACCAAGATATCCGCCAATGCGTCAAGCCCCCCTGCGATGGCGCGTGGGTCCTCGACGGTTCGGGCCGCGTCACGCAGCAGGGCGCCCAGGGTCGCCCGCGCATCCGCGTCGTCGAGGTGCCGCGGCGGCAGACGGACGTTCAGACGATCGTCGGTGAAACTCAGCGCGTTGAGCGCCGCGGCGGCAAACGTGAGCGCGGTGGGCGCGTGGATGCCCACAGTCAGGTGGACCGACGGCTCGGAGGTTGCTTCTGCCGCATGAACTCGCCCGCGCGGCACGTACAGCACGTCGCCGACGTCTAGACGCAGGTCGGTCGGTGACGACAGACCGTCGGCAACCCACTTCTCCTCACGCCGCAGCTGGTGGGGCGGCACGTCGGCGCCTTCGTACAAATGCCAGATCTTTGATCCCTGTATCTGCAGGATCAACACATCGTGCCCGTCGTAATGGGCGACGAAGCCTTGCGACTCGGGTGGCGTGACATAGGCATTGACCTTTGTCGCGAAGTTCAGTTCGACTTCGATGGCTTGCGTCAGCGAGGCAATCGCGCGCACGTACTGCTCAACATCCTCCAGCACGATCGTGTAGCCGTCGGCGAAGTCGCTGCGGATGCGGACCAGATCGAGACTGCCATCAGCACGCCGGTAGTTGTCCGAGCTCCTTTTGTCGTGCTCTCTGATCAGGCGCACCTTCGATGGCTCGGTTCGAAACGACTCCAGCAGGTTCTCAACCGCCGACCGCCCGGGCAGGAGGGCGTCGAAGTAGCTGGGGCAGCGTCGCTCGACGTGGTAGTGCGTTTTCGCCCATGTCTCGTTGAGAAACGTCTCTACCGCGAGGGGTTGCAGCAACCAGGCCAGCGAAGGCTCGACGAGAGTTCCCTTCTCGATCAATCTCAGTTCTGCTCGTGCCCGTCGAGAGGCTCGCCCTCAGGATCCCAGGTATTCGGCAGCATCGGCATTCGCGGGCCACTGCCGAACTCGTCATGGGTAAGCGTCGCCAACCCAGCCGCGTGCGTACTGCCCTTCGACACCGTCCCGGCGAACCCCAATGGCCCCGCTCCTTGGTCCGACGCCACCGTTTCCCCGCGCGGCCGCGCGCCCCAATCCGGGTCGACCGCGATGTTCATGTCCATGAACTCGTCGCCATACCCGCGCATAGTCGCACGCCTTCGCCGCCGGCGCGGCGCCGCTGCGGCCGCTGCGACAGCGGCGATCTCGGGTGCCTTCGCGGACCCACGCGACGTCGGCTCCTGAGTTTTGAGGCTGGCACTCATCCCCGACCCGACCCCGATACCGGGCGGCCCCACTGCGTAGGGCGGCACAAAACCCGGCCCACCCCCCGCGGCGGGCGGCGGCGCGGCACCGGCGACTGTGCTGGTCGCTGGCGCGGGAGAAGGACCCGGGGACGTGCCGGGCGCACCGCCCGACATGCCCATTGCGACGGGGCTACTAGTCGTCGCCGGCAAACTGGATGAATGCGGCGTCGGTGCGGGCGACACGTCAGGGGTGGGGGCCGCATCAAACTGGATGCCACCCAGCCCGGCCAGGCCCGCGAAGCCTCCCGCGGCTCCGGCCGGCACGACGAGAGGAAGTGCCAAAACTCCGGGGTAGTACTCAACGAATTGGAGCGCGTGACCAGTCTCGTCTGATATGACGCCGACCACGTCGTACTCCAGCTGTAGGAGCCCTTGCGCTGGGTTGGTTTCGATGATTTGGAGGTCCCGCGCCAGGGTGTCGATAGGTTCGGTGATTCGGTTGATGATCCAACTCAAGTCGTATGGATTCCCGGCGTCGTTGTCGACGATCGGAAGGATCCCCTTGTCGGGGATGCCTTGGCCACCGTAGGTGGCACCGGTGGTCCCGGGGCCGGTTTGGACCCCTTTGCCGGAACTCACGATTTGTGGCGCCGGATCGGTCTGCGGCGCCGCAGTCACCGCGGCAGCGGAGACCGTTTGATAGGTGGCCATCGTGGTGGCCGCCTGAATCCACATCCGCGCATAGTCGGCCTCGTTGAGCGCGATGGGAATGGTGTTGATACCAAAGAAATTCGTCGCCACCAACACCCCGTGGATCACGTGGTTGGCGGCCAGCTCCGGCAAGGTCGGCATCGCGGCCAACGCCGC
>NZ_DASPSP010000286.1:0-21420 GCF_035623875.1 Mycobacterium sp.
CCCGAGGAATTCGTCGGCGCGATCACCCAGTTGATGGCCGGCCGCAAGGGCCGCATGGAGGAGATGACCAACCACGCTGCGGGCTGGGTGCGGATGGATTTCATCGTGCCCAGCCGTGGCCTGATCGGCTTCCGTACCGACTTCCTGACGCTGACTCGCGGGACCGGCATCGCCAACGCCGTGTTCGACGGCTATCGGCCGTGGGCCGGGGAGATCCGAGCCCGCCACACCGGGTCGCTGGTGTCCGACAGGTCCGGCACCATCACGCCGTTCGCCCTCATTCAGCTTGCCGATCGGGGTCAGTTCTTCGTCGAACCCGGACAGGACACCTACGAGGGGATGGTCGTCGGAATCAACCCGCGCCCAGAGGATCTCGACATCAACGTCACCCGTGAGAAGAAACTGACGAATATCCGGTCGTCCACCGCGGACGTCATCGAGACGTTGGCCAAGCCGCTCGAGCTCGACCTGGAAGGGGCCATGGAATTCTGCTCGCCCGACGAATGCGTCGAGGTGACTCCGGAGATCGTGCGGGTCCGCAAGGTCGAGCTGGACGCCACCGCCCGGGCACGCAGCCGGGCGCGGGCCAAGGCCCGGGGTTAGGTGCTCGGCGCACGCCCGATTAGCCGGGTTGCCGGCTGGGCGCTCGATACCCTGATGGGCATGCCGAGACGAGCCCGCCACCTCCTCGTGGCGGTCGGCGTGCTGGTCTCGCTGATCGGGTTGGCGCTGGCGGCCTGTACGGTCAACCCTCCGCCGGCGCCGCAAAGCACCGATACGCCGCACAACTCACCGCCGCCGCCGCCGCGGGTTTCCCAGATCATCATGGGCATCGACTCGATCGGCGCCGGGTTCAACCCGCATCTGCTGTCGGATCTTTCGGCGGTCAACGCCGCGATCGGTGCGCTGGTGCTGCCCAGCGCTTTCCGGCCGGTGGCCGACCCGGCCACGCCGACCGGATCCCGTTGGGAGATGGACCCGACGCTGCTGGTATCCGCCGATGTGACCAACGAGAACCCGTTCACGGTGACCTACAAAATCCGGCCGGAGGCCCAGTGGACCGATAACGCTCCTATCGCCGCCGACGACTTTTGGTACCTGTGGCGGCAGATGGTCGGGCAGCCCGGTGTGGTCGATCCGGCCGGCTACGACTTGATCACCGGCGTGCAGTCGATCGACGGCGGTAAGCAGGCTGTCGTCACGTTCTCCCGGCCGTACCCGGCGTGGCGCGAGCTGTTCAGCAACATCCTGCCTGCGCACATCGTCAAGGATGTGCCGGGCGGTTTCCCGGCCGGGCTGGCGAGCGCCCTGCCGGTCACCGGCGGACAGTTCCGGGTGGAAAACATCGACCCGCAACGCGACGAAATCCTGCTCGCCCGCAACGATCGCTACTGGGGGCCGCCGGCCAAGCCGGATCTGATCCTGTTCCGGCGGGCCGGGGCGCCGGCCGCGCTGGCCGATTCGGTCCGTAACGGCGACACTCAGGTGGCCCAAGTACACGGTGGCTCAGCGGCTTTCGCGCAGTTGTCGGCCATCCCGGATGTGCGGACCGCCCGGATCATGACGCCGCGCGTCATGCAGCTCACGCTGCGCGCCAACGAGCCCAAGCTGGCCGACTCCGCGGTTCGTAAGGCGATTCTGGGATTGCTCGACGTCGACTTGCTGGCCGCCGTCGGCGCCGGCAGCGACAACACCGTCACCCTGGACGAAGCGCAGATTCGCTCGCCCAGCGACCCCGGCTATGTGCCGACCGCACCGCCGGCGCTGACCAGAACCGAAGCGTTGGGGTTGTTGGAAGGGTCGGGGTACCAAATCGAGAACGACACAACGGCGTCGGTCACGCCGCCGCCCCCAGCTCCCTCAGCACCGCCGCCGCCCACCACCGGGCCGCCGGAGATCACCCGCGGACGTATCAGCAAAGACGGCAAACAGCTGTCTCTGATCATCGGCGTCGCCGCGAACGACCCGACATCCGTGGCAGTCGCCAACACCGCCGCCGACCAGCTACGCAACGTCGGTATCGCCGCGACCGTGCTGGGGCTCGATCCGGTGGCGCTTTACCGCGACGCGCTGGTCAACAACCGGGTGGACGCTCTCGTCGGTTGGCGTGAGGCCGGCGGAAACTTGGCCACGCTGCTGGCCTCCCGCTACAGCTGCCCGGCGCTGGAGGCGACGGCGGTGTCGACGGCTGCGGGGCCGGCGGCCCCATCCGACCCATCCGTTACCGCCAGGGCGACTCCTGCCACCCCGTCAACGGCGCCCACATCGACTGCGCCCGGCCGGGCACAGGAACCCGGGGCGCTGGTGCAGGCGCCATCCAACCTGACCGGCATCTGCGATCACAGCATCCAGTCGAATATCGATGCCGCACTGGCCGGCACCGCGAACATCAATGACGTGATCGACGAGGTCGAGTCGCGGCTGTGGGACATGTCGACCGTGCTGCCGATCCTGCAGGACACCACAATCGTGGCCGCCGGCCCTAGGGTGCTGAACGTAAGCCTCTCAGGTTCGGTGCCCGTCGGGATCGTCGGCGACGCCGGACAGTGGGTCAAGACCACGCAGTAGGCGGTTCAGCTATCGGGCTCACAGCGGATGAAAACCCTTGGGCCACTGCTGGATAACCATCGGGCGCATATCCCGATCTGGGCGGTCGCGGCTACCCGCCCGGACTAGCGTCGGCGTGCGCGGCTGCCGAAGGGGCGACCACGGTGTCGACGATGTGCGCCAGTTGGCGCTTGTTCGGCGGGGCGCCGGTAAGCAGCAGCTGTTGATTGATCAACGCCGGGCCGACGCGCGCCGTGTACGGCGTGAGCGCGGCGGCGTTGATCTCGCCGTTGGCCACGCCTGCCTGCAGGATCGACTCGGTGATCCGCAGGCGGGGAGCCACGACGGCGTCGGCGAAGATGGCCCGCAATTCCGGCTCGTGGAGGAGCTGATTCATGATGGCCAGGCTCGGAAACGCGGTCTTGCCGGAAAGTACGTCGCAGTGCGCGGTGAAGACGGCCAGTAGGTTCTCCCGCGCCGATCGGTCGGTACGGGGCTCTGGCAGCGGCGGCAGCGCGTAGCGCAGCGCCGCCTGGACCAAGTCGCGCTTGCAGGACCAGCGCCGATACAACGCGGCCTTGCCGGTCCGGGCCCGCGCGGCGATCCCTTCCATGGTCAGCCCGCCGTAGCCGGCCACAGCCAGTTCCGCCAGCGTCGCATCGAAGAGGGCGTCCTCAAGGTCCTTGCCCCGGCGGCGTGTGCGGTTCGTCTGTGGCATGGAGTTGATCTGCTCTGCCATGCGTTGATAGTAGCCACCGGCGTTTCTTCTGGCGAAACGGCGGCTTTGCCGGGCCTCTGATTTTCACTGCGGGCCACCGGGTTACGTCTTCGCCACCTGCGCATCACAACCCGGTATGGTGCCTCCATGCGAGACACCCCGCGGCTGTTGTTCGTACACGCCCATCCGGACGACGAGAGCATCGCCAACGGCGCCACCATCGCTCATTACGTCGACCGCGGGGCTGCGGTGCATGTCGTCACCTGCACGCTCGGCGAAGAGGGTGAGGTCATCGGTGACCGTTGGGCACAGCTCGCCGTCGATCACGCCGACCAACTCGGCGGCTACCGCATCGGCGAACTCACCGCGGCGTTGGATGCCCTGGGTGTTGGCGCGCCAATCTTCCTCGGCGGCCCGGGCCGCTGGCGGGATTCGGGCATGGCGGGCACTGAACTGCGCGGCCGGCGGGGTTCTCAGCGGTTCATGGATGCCGACCAACGCGAAGCCGTCGGCGCGCTGGTCGCCGTCATTCGTAGATTGCGGCCGCACGTCGTGGTGACCTATGACCCCAACGGTGGATACGGGCATCCCGACCACGTGCAGGCCCACGTCGTGACCACGGCGGCGGTGGCGGCGGCCGACATCGAGGACTACCCGGGCACGCCGTGGAGTGTGCCCAAGTTCTACTGGACGGTCATCGCCCGCAGCGCCTTCACCGCGGGTTGGGAGGCGCTCGGACCCGCCGACTTACGGCCCGAGTGGTCGATCCCGCCCGCCGACGGCGACTTCAGCGGACTCGGCTACGCCGACGACGAGATCGACGCCATTATCGAGGCCTCCGACGCTCTGCCGGCCAAAAGGGCGGCGCTGGCCGCGCACGCCACCCAGGTCGTCGTCGGCCCGACCGGCCGGGCGTGCGCGTTGTCGAACAACTTGGTCCTGCCGATCGTCGGGCAGGAGCACTATATTTTGGCCGCCGGCGTCGCGGGGGACCGCGACGAGCGCGGCTGGGAGACCGATCTGCTTGCTGGACTCGACCTCACCGAATCGGCCACCCGGTAGGCTTCCGACCAGGCAAGCCCCGCGAGGACCGAAAAGGAAGAGCGTGGATCCGGATCTGGACAACCAGCGACACTGGCAGGACCGGCTGGACAGCTTCCGGTGGGAGATCATGTCCATCGTTTCTCAATTGGACGGCGTCCCGACCTGACCGCTACCAAGCCGCGCGCCGGGCAGATTGACGACGCCGGCGTGCCCGATCCCGCTATTCGAATCGTCATCTTGGCGTTACTGGCTGTCGACGGGATTCTCTCCGCAGTGGCCGGCGCGCTGCTGCTGCCGGCCTATATCGGTTCAATCCCGTTTCCGATCAGCGCGTTGATCAGCGGTCTGGTCAACGCGGCCCTCGTCTGGGCCGCGGGGCGATGGACCACTTCGGCGCGGCTGGCCGCCCTGCCGCTGTGGACTTGGCTGTTGACGGTCCTCGCGATGGTCCTGGGCGGTCCGGGCGGCGACGTCATCTTCGGTGGGCGCGGCGTGATGGCTTACAGCCCATTGCTGTTGCTTGCGGTGGGTGCGGCGCCCCCGCTGGTAGTCCTGCTGCAGCGCCGGGCCGATACCTGACGAGTACCCGACCAGGCTTTATGGCGAAAGAGGGCAGGGGCCCGCTGGTGCGCAGCTGGACGCTACTGTTGCGCACATGGCACGCGTCGGGGTCGCTGGTGGTTGCGCACGGATGAAATCCGGCTGGACGGAAGTTACACAGACGTGCCACTGACTCAGGGCGAAGAACCGACGCTGCTGCCCAACCCGTCGGCGCCGCCGCGGGTCGGCACGTCCGCGATGCGGCGGGTGTTGCGACGGGCGCGCGACGGCGTCGCGCTGAATGTCGACGAGGCGGCTGTCGCGATGACTGCGCGCGGCGAGGATCTGGCCGACCTGTGTCGCAGCGCCGCGCGGGTACGCGATGCGGGTCTGGAATCGGCAGGACGGCGGGGCGCTGCCGGCCGACTGCCGGTCAGCTACTCCCGCAAGGTGTTCATCCCGGTGACGCATCTGTGCCGCGACACCTGCCACTACTGCACATTTGTCACCGCGCCTGCCAAGCTACGCGCTGAGGGCGCCGGGATGTTCCTGGAACCGGATGAAATCCTCGAGATTGCCGGTCGGGGAGGTGAACTCGGTTGCAAGGAAGCACTATTCACCCTCGGCGATCGGCCCGAAGATCGGTGGCCGGAGGCGCGCGCGTGGCTGGACGCACGCGGCTACGACTCCACATTGTCCTATGTGCGGGCGATGGCGATCCGGGTGCTGGAGGAGACCGGGCTGTTGCCGCACTTGAACCCCGGCGTGATGAGCTGGTCGGAGTTGTCGCGGTTGAAGCCGGTCGCGCCGTCGATGGGAATGATGCTGGAGACGACGTCGCGGCGGCTGTTCGAAACGAAAGGTCTGGCGCATTACGGCAGTCCCGACAAAGATCCGGCGGTTCGGTTACGCACGTTGACTGATGCGGGACGGCTATCCATTCCGTTCACCACCGGTCTACTGGTCGGCATCGGCGAGACGGCCACCGAGCGTGCCGAGACATTGCATGCTATTCGCAAGTCGCACAAGGAGTTCGGGCACGTTCAGGAAGTGATCGTGCAGAACTTCCGCGCCAAAGAACACACGGCGATGTCCTCGACGCCCGACGCCGGAATCGATGACTTCCTGGCCACGGTGGCGGTGGCGCGACTGGTGCTCGGCCCGGGAATGCGCATCCAGGCGCCGCCGAACCTGGTGTCCCGCGACGAGTGCCTGGCGCTGATCGCTGGGGGTGTCGACGACTGGGGCGGCGTGTCGCCACTGACGCCTGATCACGTCAACCCCGAGCGGCCGTGGCCTGCTCTGGACGAGCTCGCCGCCGTCACCGAACAGGCGGGATACGACCTGGTGGAGCGGCTGACTGCCCAACCCAAGTATGTACAGGCGGGGGCGGCCTGGATCGATCCGCGGGTCCGCGAGCACGTCGCGGCGCTGGCCGACCCGGCCACCGGGTTGGCCCGCGATGTGCACCCGGTGGGCATGCCATGGCAGGAACCCGACGACGTGGCGTCGTCCGGTCGGGTGGACCTCAATGCAGCGATCGACACCGAAGGCCGCAACACCGAGGCGCGCAGCGATCTCGACAGCGCATTCGGAGACTGGGACTCGATCCGGGCGCGGGTGCACGAATTGGCAGCCCGTGCCCCCGAGCGCATTGACACCGACGTGCTCGCCGCATTGAGTGCGGCGGAACGTGATCCGGCCGGCTGCACCGAAGCGGAGTACCTGGCGTTGGCCAGGGCTGACGGTCCTGCGCTTGATGCTGTTGCCGCACTGGCGGATTCGTTGCGCCGCGATGTGGTCGGTGATGAGGTGACGTTTGTGGTCAACCGCAACATCAACTTCACCAACGTTTGTTACACGGGCTGCCGATTCTGTGCGTTTGCACAGCGCAAGGGCGACGCCGACGCTTACTCGCTGTCGACGGCCGAGGTCGCCCAACGTGCCTGGGAGGCCCACGTCGCCGGTGCCACCGAGGTGTGTATGCAGGGCGGTATCGATCCCGAGCTGCCGGTGACCGGCTACGCCGACCTGGTGCGCGCCGTCAAGGCACGGGTGCCGTCGATGCACGTGCACGCCTTTTCGCCGATGGAGGTGGCCAACGGGGTGACCAAGAGCGGCTTGAGTATTCGTGAGTGGCTGACCAGCCTGCGGGAGGCTGGCCTGGACACCATACCCGGTACCGCCGCGGAGATCCTCGACGACGAAGTCCGTTGGGTGCTGACCAAGGGCAAGCTACCCACCTCGATGTGGATCGAGATCGTGACCACTGCTCACGAGGTGGGTCTGCGGTCATCGTCGACGATGATGTACGGACACGTCGACGACCCGCGGCACTGGGTCGGTCACCTCAACGTGTTGCGTGATATCCAGGACCGCACCGGAGGTTTCACGGAGTTCGTGCCGCTGCCGTTCGTGCATCAGAACTCGCCGTTGTACCTCGCCGGCGCGGCGCGGCCCGGGCCAAGTCACCGCGACAACCGGGCGGTGCATGCGCTGGCACGAATCATGTTGCACGGTCGTATCTCTCATATCCAGACCAGCTGGGTCAAGCTCGGCGTCGAGCGCACCCAGGTGATGCTCAACGGCGGTGCCAACGATTTGGGCGGCACGCTGATGGAGGAGACCATCTCGCGAATGGCTGGCTCGGAACACGGGTCGGCGAAGACCGTCGCCGAGTTGATTGCGATCGCCGAGGGCATCGGCCGTCCGGCACGCCAGCGCACCACGACGTACAGTCCGCTTGCGGCTTAACCTGCGGGCGAGCGGACTGGCGACGATGCGGCGGCCCAGGCGCGGATGGCTCAGCCGTGGATGACGACCCATAGTGTGCTTGCGGTGGGAAAGCCGCTGTTGGCCAAGGGCGTCAAGCAACTTCGCCCCGGCGAGCGAATCGAGGCGCGGCTACGAGTCGCCGACGCCGACGATGTCGTGGTCAATGCGGACGCCGATCGCACCACCATCGGGCTTGCCGACCCGGACGGTCCGGCCACCTTGGAAACCGATGCCGCCGCGCGTGTCTTGCTGTTGTGGGGCCGCAGGCCCGCCAACCCATCGCGGATTTGCAGCCGCGTCGGTCCAGAAGCCTTGGGCCGGGTGCGCAGTCTGCTGGCCGGCTATTAAACCCGCGGACCCTTTACGCAGCACTCGACAAGCAGGTATACACAGACCCATGAGACTGGCGCTAGCCACTCTTGCACTGTTGATTCTTACGCTCCCCGCGTGTGGCGGCGCTAAGGTGAAACCCGAACATACGTCCGCTCCCACTACTCCAGGAGCCGCGATTACTACGGCATCACCACCGCCGGTCGCGCCCGCGGAGTTCGCCGTGACGAGTTCCGTGTTCGCCGACAACACGCAGATCCCGGTTGAGTACTCGTGTAAGGGCCGTAATGTGCCTCCGCCACTTCGCTGGGAGAACGTGCCGGCCGGCACCGAGTCGCTGGCTCTGGTGGTCGATGACCCCGACGCGCCGGCCGGGCTCTATGTCCATTGGGTGGTCACGGGCATACCACCCGCAACGACCGATATCGGCGAAGGCGCGCTCCCCGAGGGAGCGAGCGTCAGCCTTAACACCAGCGGTAAGGCGGAGTACTTCGGCCCGTGCCCACCGGTTGGCACCGGAGTGCACCACTACCGCTTCCAGTTGTACGCGCTGAACAAGCCGCTGACATTGGCGCCCACCACGTCGGCGCGGGAGGCGACCGAGACGATCGCGGATGCGGCGATCGCTGATGCCCGCACGGTTGGTCTGTTCAGCGCCTGACGCCCCCACTCCGCCGCTGCGTGAGCGCCCTCTTGACCATGCGTAAACACTGATTGAATGCGAACCGTGATGCGTCGGCATGTCGGGCAAGAACGTCTTGCTGCTCAACCGTGGGATTGAGGCAGTAGCGGAACGTGGTGTGCCGGGCCATCGCCTTCAGTTTGGCTAGTGGCACTGACATCGCCGCCTTCCGCTTCATGTCGGGTGCACCGCCGAGCGTCCGAAATCACGTGGCCTTAAACATCGGCCTAGCAGGTCGGCTCTTCCGCGCCTCCCGCTAGGCCTGTGTCTAGCTTTTAGCTGCAACGTCTAGTATCAGTAACCAAGGATCCGCATCGCCGGGAAGCGAAACCATAGGGCACACTGGGGCAGGCTTTTCGCCGACCGGCATCGGCACCCACACTTGCCCGGGCGGGCTTCCCGGGCGAGAGAACATCCACATTGAGCAGCACATGGAGGAGACCTTCGTGACGTACACGATCGCCGAACCCTGCGTCGACATCAAGGACAAGGCATGTATCGAGGAATGCCCCGTCGACTGCATCTACGAGGGCGCTCGGATGCTGTACATCCACCCCGACGAATGCGTGGACTGTGGTGCCTGCGAGCCGGTCTGCCCGGTCGAGGCGATCTACTACGAAGACGATGTGCCCGAGCAGTGGAATCAGTACACGCAGATCAACGCTGACTTCTTCGTTGAACTCGGGTCGCCCGGTGGTGCGGCCAAGGTCGGTATGACCGAGAACGACCCGCAGGTCGTCAAGGATCTGGCGCCTCAGAGTGAGGGCGACTGAGCAGCCTGGTGAACCGCCGGCCAGTGTCGGCGTCGTTGCCGGTGTTCCCCTGGGACACCCTGGCCGACGCAACGGCGCTGGCCAAGTCGCACTCGGACGGCATCGTCGACCTCTCCGTCGGCACGCCAGTCGACCCGGTGGCGCCGCTGATCCGCGAAGCGCTCGCCGCGGCCAGCGCCGCGCCGGGATACCCCACGACTGCGGGCACCCCGAAACTTCGCCAGTCCGCCGTCGCCGCCCTGGAACGCCGGCACGGCGTCACCGCATTGACCGAGGCGGCCGTGCTGCCGGTGATCGGCACCAAGGAACTCATCGCGTGGCTGCCGACGCTGCTGGGCTTGGGCGCCGATGACCTCGTCGTGGTGCCCGAGCTGGCCTATCCCACCTACGACGTCGGCGCCCGGCTGGCCGGAACTCAGGTACGCTACGCCGATTCGCTGACCCAGGTCGGTCCCCAGGCACCCGCACTGGTGTATGTGAACTCGCCGAGCAATCCGACCGGGCAGGCGCTCGGCGTCGATCATTTGCGCAAGGTCGTCGGCTGGGCCCGGGAGCGCGGCGCGCTGGTGGCATCCGACGAGTGCTACCTGGGCCTGGGCTGGGACGCCGAGCCGCTGTCGGTACTGCATCCCGAGGTGTGCGACGGCGACCACACCGGCCTGCTGGCGGTGCACTCGCTGTCCAAGAGCTCGTCGCTGGCCGGCTACCGCGCTGGTTTCGT
The DNA here is from genome assembly GCF_035623875.1 of Mycobacterium sp. Classification (GTDB taxonomy): domain Bacteria; phylum Actinomycetota; class Actinomycetes; order Mycobacteriales; family Mycobacteriaceae; genus Mycobacterium. Next base: position 10,131 of record NZ_DASPSP010000286.1, read on the forward strand.
CGCGGGCGACGAAGCCGTGGTCGCCGAGCTGCTGGCGGTGCGCAAACACGCTGGGATGATGGTGCCCACACCGGTGCAGGCGGCCATGGTCGCCGCCCTCGACGACGACACCCACGAGCGCGAGCAGCGGGACCGCTATCGCCGCCGCCGGGACGCGTTGCTACCGGCGTTCCGCTCGGCCGGCTTCACCGTCGACCATTCCGAGGCCGGGCTATATCTATGGGTCACCCGCGGTGAGGCATGCCGCGACACCGTCGCGTGGCTGGCGCGGCGCGGCATCCTGGCGGCGCCCGGCGAGTTCTACGGAGCCCGCGGCGCCCGGCATGTCCGGGTGGCGTTGACTGCCACCGACGAGCGAATCACCGCTGCCGTCGACCGCCTGCGTTCCTAGCGCCATGTAATACCGTCGCAGGATGAGCCGCGCCGGCGACGATGCAGAGCGTAGCGATGAGGAGGAGCGGCGCCGATGACCCAGTACGACCTCGAAGCGGTGGACCGACTACCCTTCGCCACCCCGGAGAAGTCGCAGCGATACCGCACGGAGAACTACCGCGGAGCCGTCGGCCTCAACTGGTATCAAACCGACCCGACCCTGCAACTGACGATGGCCTATTACCTGCAGCCCGACGAGCTCGCGATCGCCGAACCCCATCTGAGCCGTATCGGTGAGTTGATGGGCGGCCGGGTGGCGCGCTGGGCCGAACAGACCGACCGGAATCCACCGCGGCTGGAGCGCTACGACCGCTGGGGCCACGACATCAGCCAGGTTGTCCAGCCGCCGTCGTTCACGGAGTCCAAAAGGGCAGTCCTGGCCGCGCAAAACGCATTGAAAGACGATGCCCGGCGTGCCGGCGTCAACCCGTCGCTGCCGCTGTACGCGGCCAACTACCTGCTCAACCAGGCCGACATCGGCATGGGATGCGCGCTTGGGACCGGCGGCGCCATGGTCAAGTCGCTGGTTGCGGCCTACGCGCCGGCCGAGGTCCGCGACCACGTCCTGGCCAAGTTCGCGACCGGCGAGTGGGAGGGTGAGACCGCTCAGCTACTGACCGAGCGCGCCGGCGGCTCCGACCTCGGCGCCCTGGAGACGACGGCAACCCGACACGGAGATGCCTGGCTGCTGAATGGTTTCAAGTGGTTCGCGTCCAACTGCGACGGGCAGGTGTTCGTCGTGCTGGCCAAGCCGGAAGGCGCGCCGGATTCCGGCCGCGGCGTGGCGAACTTCCTGGTCTTGCGAACCCGCCGGGACGGCTCGCGCAACGGCATTCGCATCCGTCGCCTGAAAGACAAGCTCGGCACCCGGTCGGTGGCCTCCGGCGAGGTGGAGTTCGTCGACGCCGAAGCCTTCCTGCTGTCCGGCGAGCCCAGCAGCCAGGCCGTTGAGGCCGGCCTGCACGACGGCAAGGGGCTGGGCCGGATGATGGAACTGACCAACGCCGCCCGGCTGGGTATCGCACTGTTCGCCCTCGGCAACGCACGCCGTGCCCTTGTCGAGTCGCTGTGCTACGCGCGGCAACGGCGGGCGTTCGGCGACACGTTGCTGGACAAGCCATTGATCCGCCGCAAGCTTGCCGAGATGATCGTCGACGTCGAAGCCGCCCAGGCGCTGGTTTTCGACGGCACCGGATTCGCCAATCACCGTCAGCCTCGCGCGGTGCGGCAGCGTATCGCCGTACCTGTGACGAAGCTCAAAGTGTGCCGGCTGGGTATCACCATGGCTTCGGACGCGATCGAGATTCACGGCGGCAACGGCTACATCGAAACCTGGCCGGTCGCGCGGCTACTCCGCGACGCGCAGGTCAACACCATCTGGGAAGGTCCTGACAATATCCTGTGTCTTGACGTCCGGCGGGGTATCGAGCGCGCCCACGCCCATGAGCCTTTGCTGGAGCGGCTGCACGACGCGGTGTCAGTGTCCGACGACGACGAGACGACACGCTTAGTACGCGGCCGCATCGACGACCTCGAAGCGGCGATCAAGGCTTGGAGCAAGCTGGACGGCGCGGTTGCCGAAGCTAGGCTGTTCCCGCTCACCCGGTTCATCGGCGATGTGTACGCAGGGGCCTTGCTGACCGAGCAGGCAGCGTGGGAGCGGGCCAGCTGCCAGACCGACCGCAAGGCCCTCGTCGCCCGGTTGTACGCCGCGCGTCACCTCGCTGACCAGGGACCGCTGCGCGGCATCGACGCGGAGCGTGACGATGCGATCGAACGATTTGACGAGTTGGTCGAGGGTGCACTGGTAATCAGCTGTTAACAAACTTCCACAGTCTGTTTCGTCCCGGCGCGCGCGATTGGCAGAACGCAACGTACGCTTTCCGGGAACCCCGTAAAGATCTCGTTAGGGAAGTGGTGTGACGAAACTGGCGGACGGGCAGAGCTTTGCGCCGTCTTTTTCCGACGCGTACAAGCAGTTCGTACTCGGAAAACCGATGATCAACGACGAGCTGGAACACGAAAGACTGTCGAATCCTGTTGCGCTCGGCGTGCCGGCGAGTAACCGAGGAAGTGAGACGTTGTGACAATTTCGGATAGTAGCTCGAGCCTCTCACCGACTTTCGTCGACGGGTGGAAGCGCGCCATTCTTGGCAGGCCGCTTACCAGCGAGCAGCTGGAATCGGAAAGATTGTCGAATCCTGTTGCACTCGGCGCGCTTTCACCTGACGCGATCTCCTCGACCGCCTATGGTCCCGAGCAGGTCATGATCGAACTGCTGCCGCGCGCCGGGATGGCCGCGTTCGTGTTGTTGCTTCCGATAATCGGCGTCATCTTGTTCATCCTGTTGTTGGTGTCCGCGTCGTATCGCGGGGTTGTCATGACCTACACCCGGGCCGGCGGCTCTTACATGGTAGCGCGGGACAACTTCGGGCCCCGGTGGGCGCAGATCGCTGCCGCGGCGCTATTGATCGACTATGTGGTCACCGCCGCGGTACAACCCGCGGCCGGGACGGTGGCGGTGGTTTCGGCGATACCAATGCTACGTCCGTACCACTTGGAACTGACGATAGCTGCGCTGCTGCTGATCTGCATTGCCAACCTGCGCGGACAACGGCAATCGGGCCGGACCTTCGCGATCACCACTTACGCCTTCGTCATCATGATCACGCTGACGATCCTGACCGGCCTGATTCGTGAAACCTTTTGGGGATTGCCGAGATACAACCCGGCGCACATTGTTGGGGCGGTGCCAATCCATCAGGGCGGCGGACTGGTGATGGGTGCCACGGTGTTGGTAGTGCTGCGCGCCTTCGCCAACGGCGGTACGTCGCTGACCGGTGTCGAGGCGATTTCCAACACGGTCAACGTCTTTCGCGCGCCGCAAGGCTACAACGCCCGTCGGGTGCTGACCCTGATGGCCTTGATTCTCGGGTTTTTGTTGGCCGGTGTGGCCTGGCTTGCCTACGTCACCCACGCCACCCCATATGTGGACGAATACCCGTCGATGTTGTCGGAGATCACTCGGGCGGTTTTCGGCGAAGGACTGATCGGCAATGTCCTGTACTTTTTGGTCCAGGCGTCGAGCGCGGCGATTCTGTTCACCGGTGCCAACACCGGCTTCAACGGATTTCCCGCATTGGCGAGTTTTGTTGCCGAGGACCGTTTTCTGCCGCGACCGCTGACCAAACGGGGTCATCGTCTAGTGTTCTCGAACGGCGTTATCACGCTCACCGTGCTGGCGGTGGCGCTGCTGTTGGTGACCCGCGCCTCGGTCAACGCGTTGGTGCCGTTCTTCGCCATCGGCGTGTTCACGGCGTTCGCAATGGCCGGCTTCGGCATGAGTCGACACCATTTCACCCACCGCGACCACGGCTGGCGTCGCAAGGTGGTGGTCAACTTCTCCGCAGGGATCATGTCAGCGATCGTGGTGGGGATCTTCGTGGTGGCCAAGTTCACCGCGGGAGCCTGGCTCGTCGTGGTTGTCTTCCCGATCCTGGTGTACGGCTTGATACGGCTCAACCGGCAGTACAGCGCCGAGGCTTCGGTACTGGAGATGTCGCGCACCGCGCGTCCAGAGTTGGCCAAGTACGCCCGGCTGCGAGTGTTCGTTTTTGTGGATTCGGTCGACCTCGCCGAAGTCGAGGCGCTGCGCTACGGAAAGGGCCTGCACGCCGACGAGTTGACCGCGGTGCACTTCGTCATCGACGCCGACCATGCCGCTGAGTTGCAGGAGCGCTGGCAGCACTTCGAGCACGACACCCGGCTGCGGGTGATCGACTGTCCCGACCGCCATTTGAGTCGGGCCGCACAGGAGTTGGTCCTGCAGGTGAAGAAGGAACATCCGGATACCAAGGTGACGGTGCTGTTGCCGCGTCGAACATATTCGGCACTGCTGGGCCGGCTGCTGCATGACCGCACCGCCGACAAGATGGCCCGCGCTGTCAGCCGCATCCAGGGCGCTACTGCGATCATCGTGCCCTACGACGTCGAGTCCCGGATCGCGCGAGTGGATCCCGATGCTTTAGCGGCACGGGTCGTGGATGAAACCGCCGAAGAAGGCGAGTCGGTGATGTTGCGCGCCGAGGCCGACTAGCGCGGGTGACCGCATAGCCGTCGGGTCGCCCGATAGCCACGACCGTAGATTACCGAGGGTTCAGCAGCGCGACGTAGGGTGCGACCCGTGCGTATCCACCCAGAGGTCTCGGACGCGCTGGCCGCCGGACGGCCCGTCGTCGCGCTGGAGAGCACGATCATCAGTCACGGTCTCCCACGTCCGGACAATCTGCGCCTCGCGCGGGAGTTCGAGGAGGCGGTGCGCTCCGGCGGCGCGGTGCCGGCCACGATCGCGATCGTCGCTGGCGAGCCGCGCGTTGGCCTGGACGACTCCGCGCTGCGACGCATCGCGGAGGGCGACGCGGTGGTCAAGGTCAGTGTCCGCGACGTCGCGGTGCTCGCGGCCCGAGGCGGGGACGGCGCGACGACGATCGCCTCGACCGCGCACCTGGCGGCGGCGGCCGGCATCACGGTGTTCGCCACCGGCGGGCTGGGCGGCGTGCATCACGGCGCGCGCGACAGCTGGGATGAGTCCGCCGATCTCACGACTCTTTCGCGTATCGGCGTGCTCGTGGTCTGCGCGGGCGTGAAGTCGATCCTGGATGTGGCGGCGACCCTGGAACGACTGGAGACCCTCGGCGTCGCGGTGATCGGCTATCGCACCGACCGGTTTCCCGGCTTCTACCTCGCCGATTCCGGCCACCCGGTGGGATGGCGGGTGGAGACGCCGGCACAGGTCGCCGACGTGCTCCGGGCCAGACGCAGGTTGGGCACCGACGGGTACGGGCTGGTGCTGGCCAACCCCATCGCACCGGGTGACCAGTTGGACCGCGCGCTGCACGACCGGGTGCTTGCTGCCGGCCTGGCCGCCGCCGAAACAGCGGGTGTGCGCGGCAAGGACGTCACGCCGTTTCTGCTCGGCTTCTTCGACCGCGAGACGTACGGCGCGTCGATTGCTGCCAATGTCGCTTTGGTGCTGTCCAACGCCCGGTTGGCAGCAGAAGTCGCCGCCGCCTTCGCAGCGGGTCAAGCCGTAAAGATGTAATCGCCGTCGTGGGGCTCGGCCAGCATGCGCGTGAGCCGCTTGCGGTCGAATGGCCACAGGTCGATGTGGTTGTCATCAGCGAAATACCATGAGTTGCAACCGGTATTCCACACCGTCGGGCCCATCGCCTCGGCCACGTCGTCGGCGAAGCGGCTGGTGGCCTCCTCGGTGACTTCGACGGTGGTGATCTCGCCGTCCCGGAATCGCCGCAGCCATGTGGTGATGTAACGCGCGGTCAATTCGGCAACGTGTTGCAGCGACATCGACCCGGTGGGAGAGTTGGGCCCGAGGACCGTGAACAGATTGGGGAATCCGGGTATGGCGGTCATTCCCCATGCGCGAGGACCTTTCGCCCAGGCATCATCGATGGACAGCCCGTCGCGACCGTGCAGCGTCATCGGGCGCATGTAGTTGTGGGCCTGGAAGCCGGTGGCAAGCACGATCGCGTCCAGATCGTGGTGGACACCGTCCGTTGTTCGCAGGCCGGTCTTGGTAGCCTCGGCGATCGGCTCGCTGACGAAACTGGCATTCGGCTTGGAAATTCGCCGGTAGTAGTCGCCCGAAAGCACCTGCCGTTTGCAGAGAGGTTGGTAGTCAGGGGTCAGCCGGGCACGAAGATCCTTGTCCCGAACCAGCATTCGCAAGCACATCCACCCGTAACGCTGGGCCAGCCGTCGTCGCCAGGTCGGCCGGATGACCAGGTCGACCAAGTAGTCGGAACCGACGAGCTGCGATAGCCGCACTGCCCTTTCCTGTTTCGGCAGCGCCCGCAGCATCCGACCGACAAAGTGTGGTTGCCTGAGCCCCATCGGCATCCACATCACCCACTGCGGTGTTCGGGCGAAGTGGCTGATGTGCGCCGCCTCGGGTTGCAGCGCGGAAAAGACCTGCACCCCAGTCGATCCAGTGCCAACCACCGCCACGCGTTTGCCCGTGGTGTCGATGTCGGTCCAGCGCGCGGTATGCACCACCGGCCCGTCAAACGAGTCAAGGCCGGGAATCTGCGGAATGAACGGGTGGTGCAGGATGCCGGTGGCGGCGACGACGAAGTCCGCCTCGATCTCGTCCCCGCCCGCGGTGGACACCCGCCATCGGTCCTCGGCGAACACCGCCGAGGTGACTTCGCAGCCCAGCTTCAGATGCGACTCGAGTTGCAGGGCTTCGATGAGGTCGTGGTGATACCGCTGGATTTCCTCACCGGTTGCCCACACATGTTTCCAGTCGGGCTTCGGCGCGAACGCGTATTGGTAGCCGTAAGAAGGCACATCGCAGCGCAGGCCGGGGTAGCGGTTCCAATGCCAAACACCACCAACGTCGGAACCCTTTTCCAGAATGGTGAAGTTGGTGAAGCCGGCTTGCCGGAACACATGAGCCGCGGCGATCCCCGCCATACCGGCGCCGACGATGACGACCCGAGGATCCCGTTGCTGCGTTTTGGTCGTTTCGATATCCGAAACCCTATGCGCGCCGAAACCACTGCGGCAAGATTTCCTCTCGCATGAGGACTACGGTTCGTCGTCGTCTGCGTCGGCCGGCAGCAGTTTTTCGGGGTGGTGGTAGGTGTTGGTGCGGGGTTGACACCCGACACGCGAAGGACACTTCAAGTTACGCGCACGACTAGCTCTCTTGAGCCCACGGATGATCTTGTTCAACGGCTGTATTGAGGCCCCGGCGTCAGAGGCGGCTGCCCGAACGACTTCCAGCCGTCGCGCGTAGTCCCGTGGCCGGGTCACGCTTAGCGCGGCGCCTGGCGCACGCTGCGGCCCGGTTGCGTCGGCTGGTCACGAAGGATCAACCCCGTACTTGGCTTGGAGCCGTGCGAGCGCCTTCTCATGGCGGGCGTTGAGCTTGTCCACCTCCGCGCGGTAAGCCTTGTGGTCAGTGTCGGCGGCCACCGGCTCGGCGGCGGTTTTCTGCAACTCGGCCTTCGCGACCTTGATCCGGTCGAAGTGCTCGTTGAGGACAGGCGCCGCATCGGCGGGGCTGACCCGGCGGCACCTCCGTTCTGACTAGGACTGTGGCGGGTCGGCCGCCGCAGGTGGCTGCCCTGCCGCGATGTGCGAGGATCGGCAGATGATCGACGTTGATTTGCCTCACACCGAGGGGATTCCGGAGATCGTGAGGTCATTCGCCGCATGCGTGGCGTCGGTGACCGAAACGCCATTATCCGATGTACCCCAGCCACGAGCCGACCTGCGCGGAGCCATCGCGTATTGGCGAAGCTGGCTGGCCGGCCGAGGCGCCGGGCTGGTTCCGATCGCCAAGCCCGCGCGGTTCACCTGGCCCGGCTACTGGCTCGCCGTTCTCGGGGACATGGACGGCGAGCGACGCGATGTCCGTACAGCGGTGCTGATGTTCGGCACCCCTTCCGGGGTCGTCCTCAGCCCGCAAGATCCTGCTCTCTTGGGCGCCGCAGCGACCGATCTGCCAGTCCGCGAGGGTTACGTGCTATCTGGGCTTGATCCGGCATTGATCACGCCCGGTGCGGCGCTGCCCTCACTGCGCGGCAGAGTCGAAGCGATCGCGGTGGCAGAACAGGCGACTGCCCCAATGCGCCAGGTGGAACGGGCGCGGGCTCTGGCTGGCCGAGGGCTCGACGGAGACCGCTACGCGGCGAAAGCAGGAACGTTCACGCCGCCCTGGCCGGTGCGCCTGCTGCCCCTCGGCATCGCACGCGGCTACGACCTCACGCTCATCGCAGCCGAAGTCCTTGACGAGCTAGTGTTGCCCGGCGGCGGCAAGATCGAGTACATCGAGGCGCGTCGCAATATCGTGACTCGCGGGGTCGACCTGAACGCTCTGGTCGGACGTCGGTTTCGTATCGGAGACGTCGAGTGCCTGGGCCAGCGCCTGTGTGAGCCGTGTTCCCACCTGGAACGCCTCACCACGAAGGGCATGCTCCGCAGCCTGATCCACCGGGGGGGCCTACGCGCGGACATTCTCACCGACGGGCAGATCAGTACGGGCGCAGTCATCGAGACGATCGACTAAGAACGGCACTCGTCCGAAACCGTCCGACCGTCCGCAATATCGCTGTGACGTGCAGCAATGCCGTTTTTTTGGCGATTTTGCGAGTCGTCCGAAGCCGTCCGAGAGTGTCCGTTTCGGACGGGTTACGGACGACTTACAGACGACTTCAATCCCAACTTGTTGAATGTGGGCCAGGAGGGTGTGGTCTGCAGCCACGCTCTTCGAGGCGGTGATTGGGTGTGGCTCGCTCAATCCCTCTCGCCTGTTGGCTGACTACTTACTGGCTTGCCGGCCCGTCACCGCCGGTATCGCGCAGCGGTGTTTGTGCAGCTCAGAGTATGTTTTTGAGATTCTGATCTGCGCTCATGCCCAATACGAACCCAATGAGATAGGCGCGGGCGTGGCGAATCGCGACACGAAACCGCAGCTCACGCTTCGGTGGTCGCTCTTGATGTCGGCCGACGAATTGCCAGTGCTGCCGCGCCGCCGCGATTACCGTGTGCATCATGTCCTCAGAGGTCCCTGACACCAAGCCATCAGGCGGTCGCGCCCACCGCATTTCGGTGCGGCACTGGTTGGCCATCATCCTCATCGTCCTGGCGGCGATCTTCATCGTGCAAAACACGGTTCGCCATGAGGTTCACTTACTGTGGGCCACCGTCGAGGCAGCGACCTGGTTGGTGCTGAGCGTCATCTTTTTCGTCGGTGTCGTAACGGGCGTGCTATTGCACCGCCGCCGACGCCGTTGACCTCCCGAACCTCATCGCGTCCGCCCCGGCGCGCCGAGGGCGATTTTGGCTAGCCCGGCGCGTCGCAGTTGGGGAAGGAACACCCACGGTCTTTGGCGTCTAACACGATGCGCCGGTGTCCGTGCTACTTGCGTTTACGCGCGTCGCTGATGGTGGCGATGATGACCGGCAAGACGAACGTACGCCCAGTTGATGGCCCAGCCGTGACCGATCGCGATAAGCACTAGACCGAGGATGAAAACGATACGACCCAGAAGTGGGCGGTTCTCGCCTACGCGCTTTCCCCACACCGAGCCAGCAGCGCCAGCCGGACCTATCAGCAACCACCAAAAGGGGTGTCGCCTCAGAAAGCTCAACGAGCTGGTGTCATCTGCCATTTCTGTTGCCGCTCCTCTTACATGGCCTGTTGTTCAGTTTAGAGTGCACAACCAAAACATTCATTGGCGTGCAGCACTATTCGTTGTCCCGGGAGGCCAGCCGGATCAGGTCGCTCATCGGCAGTAGCGTGCCGCCGCCGGTGAGCCCCTTGCCGGCCTTTGCCTCGAGTTCGCGCAACTCGGTGGTGACGATGATGGTCGCGGGTAGTCCGTTGTGCTTTCCCAGGTCGCCGCACAGTGACACCCCGCCCACCGATGGCCAGGACAGCGGATGGTTAAGTGAACGTCGTGAAGAAACTGGCAGCAGTGCTGGGTTCGCTGGCCGGACTTGCGGTTACCGCCGATGGCTACCAGCCGCTCAGCAAGCGCGGTTATCTCGCGGTGTACGCCTTCGGCTTCGGGGCGTTCGCATCGGAACTGCCGTTGGAGATGCTTGCCGGCCAGTTTGCGCTGCTGGCCGCGGTGACCCGCCGGCTGTCCTCACGGCTGCGCCGGTTCAGCTGGCTGGTGTCGGCGCTGTCGTGGTTGGGACTGCTGGGGCTCCACCACCTCGGCCGGCAGGCCAACGTGCCGCTCACCGCCGCGCTCGACGCGGGATTGGGCACCGATCGTCGCACCGAGTCGGGAGATCTATGGAAGCGACCGGCGGGTGCGGGCACGGCCGGTAAGCCCGGCGTGATCCGCATGATGCGGATCTACGGCGCCTATGCGCACAACACCGACATCAGCTACGGCGATCACGGCTCTCGCAACCACCTCGATATCTGGCGACGGCCTGACCTCGACCGTGACGGACGTGCGCCGGTGTTGCTGCAGGTTCCCGGCGGCGCCTGGATGGTGGGAAGCAAACGCCAGCAGGCCTATCCGCTGATGAGTCACCTCGCCGAGTTGGGCTGGGTGTGTGTCGCGATCAACTACCGGCTCAGCCCGCGCTCCACCTGGCCCGACCAGATCGTCGACGTCAAGCAGGCGCTGGCGTGGACCAAGGAGCACATCGCCGAATACGGTGGCGACCCGGACTGGATCGCGATCACGGGCGGTTCGGCCGGTGGGCACCTGTCGGCGCTGGCCGCCCTCAGCGCGAACGATCCACAGTTTCAGCCGGGCTTCGAGGACGCAGACACCAGCGTGCGGGCGGCAATCCCGTTCTACGGCGTCTACGACTTCACCCGGACCGACGATGCGATTCACTCGCGGATGGTGCCGACGCTTGCGAAGTATGTGTTCAAGCTGCGGCGGGCCGAACTCGCAGAGGCTCTCCGTACCGCCTCGCCGATCACGCATGTCTCTGCTGATGCACCACCGTTTTTCGTGCTGCATGGGCGCAATGACTCGTTAATTCCGGTCGAACAGGCCCGAGCCTTCACCGCGCGGCTGCGCGAACTCAGCCGCCAGCCGGTTGTCTACGCCGAGCTGCCTTTCGCCCAGCACGCTTTCGACATCTTCGGGTCGGTGCGGGCCACCCACGCGGCGGTGGCCGTCGAGCAGTTCCTGGCCGAGATCTATGAACGCACGGCCGTGACCTCTAGCCGGATCGCTCGGTAGCCCGTAGACCCAGCGAAAGAAGCAGCCGCACATCGGGATTCGCCAGCGAGGTCGATAGCAGCTTTTCTATCCGGCGGGCCCGGTAGCGCACGGTGTTGGGATGGACGTGCAGCTGC
>NZ_DASPSP010000083.1:0-4026 GCF_035623875.1 Mycobacterium sp.
GTTTGGTCCGCTCTTCGGGCACATCCCCAACCTGGTCACCATGCGTGGCGACCGGTATCGGGATGCGCTGACCGCCATCGCGTCGGTCGAGCGGGTTCGTGACCTGCAACCCGAACTCCTGGTGACCGGCCACTTCGAGCCGATCTCCGGTGTCGAACGCATCAACGCCGAGTTGACCCGGCTGCGTAACGCCATCCAGTACATTCACGACGAGACCGTCGCCGGCATGAACGCAGGCAAAGATGTCCGGACCCTGATGCAGGAGGTCGTCTTGCCCACGGAATACGAAGTGGGCCAGGGCTATGGGAAGGTCGCCTGGGACGTGCGGGCCATCTGGGAGAACTACTCGGGCTGGTTCCATCACCGGTCGACGACTGAGCTGTATCCGGTGGGTTCCGACGCCGTCAGCGCCGACGTGGTCGAGTTGGCCGGCGCGGAGTCGCTGGTAGGCCGCGCGCGCGAACATCTAGACGCCGACCGGCCGCTGCATGCCATCCATCTCGCCGAGTTGGTACCCGCAAACCATCCAGCGGCGCGCGAGGTGCTGAGGGAAGCTCACGAAAGGCTGTTGGCCGACACCACGAACTTCTGGGAACGAGCCTGGCTCACCGGACAAATAGCGAGATATAGATGACAGCTCGAGTCAGCTTCGACTTCACTGGGACCGAGGCGTTGATCACCGGCGGCACCAGTGGCATCGGACACGCGACTGCCGTGTTGTTCCGGGACGCCGGAGCAGAGGTCACCATCACTGGGACCAAACCGGCGGCCACGGACTACGACGCCGATCTGTCCGGCATGTCCTACCACCAGTTACGGATCACCGACCACGACTCGGTGGATGCGTTGGCGCGCAACGTGACCCGGCTGGATGTGCTGGTCAACAACGCCGGCGCGAATTTCCCGGGCGGCCTTGACGAGTCAAAGCCGGATGGGTTCGAGGCGTCGGTAGCGCTGAACCTGACCGGTCCGTACCGCTTGACCGTCGGCCTTTACCGCGCGTTGCGGGCATCGACCGCAACCGGAGGCGCCAGCGTGGTCAACCTGGCGTCGATGTCTGCGCTGCGCGCCGTTCCGCTGGTACCCGGCTACGGCGCGGCAAAGGCCGGGGTCATCGACGTCACCAGAAATCTCGCGGTCAAGTGGGCTGCCAAGGGAATCCGGGTGAACGCCGTCGCACCCGGCACGATCGACACGCCGATGACCGCGCCCATGCGCGTCGCGGAAGAACTCGTTGCTTCCGAGCTCGCCCACATCCCGTTGCGGCGCTTCGGGTCCGTCGAGGAGATAGCACCCACGGTGGCTTTTCTGTGCACCGAGCAAAGCAGGTATACCAGCGGCGCAGTGTTCGTCGTCGACGGCGCATCGGACTGCGTCTGAAATCTCAAAGGAAGAGCATGACATTCGCGTTACGACCCGAGGATTACTACCACACCGGCATCGTGGTGCCCGACCTCGATGCCGCGATGGCCCGCCTCAGCGCGCTGGCCGGCTATCGGTGGATCACCCCGTTGACATACACGTTGCCGTTCCGCACCGTTAACGGGAGCCGCGAGCTCACCTCGACGTTCGTCTACTCGCTGCAGAGCCCGCACGTGGAACTGATCCAGCAGGTGCCCGACAGCCCGTGGACTGCGGCGCCGGGCAACTCCGTCCATCACCTCGGATACTTCACCGACGATCTGGCTGAGACCGCGCGGATGCTGGAAGCCAACGGCTTCACCTTCGAGGCGACCGCTGACATTTCACCGCCGGATCTGGCGCTGTTCGCCTACTACGTTGACGCGTTCGGCACCCGCATCGAGATCGTCGACCGCGCGCTGTTTCCCGATTTTCCCGCATTCCTGCAGTCGGCTGCGCCGGCTGAAGCCTGACCGGGAGGTCGGACATGTTGCTGACGGTGCTGCGGTTCAACTTCGCCTCACCGCAAGGAAACCCACGCACGCAGAGCGAATTGCTCCACGCCGCACTCGAACTGGCGCAGTGGGGCGAGTCGCGGGGAATCACCACTATCAGCGTCGACGAGCATCACGCGACCGGGCAGGGGTGGAGCTGCAATCCGATCATGACGGCAGGGATGTTCCTGGCGCGGACCTCGACGCTGATCGCCAGCGTGGACTGCGCGCTCGGACCACTGTGGAATCCGGTCCGGTTGGCCGAAGACATCGCGCTGGTCGACAACATGAGCCGCGGTCGACTGCACACCACGATAGGTCTTGGCTATCGCACCGTCGAATATGACGAACTTGGAGTCGATTTCAGCCAGCGCGGCAAACTGATGGACAGCCTGATCGAGCGAATGCTCTCAGTGTGGTCAGGCACAGGTTCGTGGACGCGGCCACATCCGCCGCTGTACGTCGGGGGAGGTGCACGCGTCACCGCGCGGCGCGCGGCGCGTTTTCGCCTTCCCCTTAGCCTGGCCGACCACCTGCCCGACGTCGCCGCCTACTATCGCGAGTTGTGTGCTCAGGCGGGGATTGCGCCACTGGTCATCATGCCCGGGCCGATCAACCGCGGAATGATCTACTTGCACGACGACCCGGACCGGGCATGGGCCCAGCTCGGTGAGCACATTCTTTGGGAGGCGGTCACATACGGCGGATGGTCGAAAGATCAACGCTCGCTGATGCACCTGCCCGGGGTTCGGACGCTGGAGGAGGTGAAGGCGTCGGGACGATACCGATTTCTCACTCCAGACCAGCTCATCGCCGAAGTCCGCGACGCCACCGATTATGGGCCGCTCGTGCTGCACCCTCTGGTCGGCGGCATGCCCGTCGACGAGGCGTGGAAATCGGTACAGCTTCTGATCGACAAGGTACTGCCCGCACTCGCCTGACCGGCGCTACCCTGACCGCATGGACGCCAAGAGCGGAATTCGGGTAGCCCGGGTCTATGACGACCCGAGCCCCGACGATGGCCGGCGCATCCTGGTGGATCGGTTGTGGCCGCGAGGATTCCGCAAGGACGATCCGCGAGTGGGTACCTGGTTGAAAGATGTTGCGCCGTCGAAAGAACTGCGCAGCTGGTACAATCACCAGCCCGAGCGTTTCGACGAGTTTGCCGCGCGATACCGCAAAGAGCTCCAGGGCAACGAGGAGCTTGACGAGCTGCGCAAGCTAGCCGAGCATGGGATCGTCACTCTGGTGACCGCCACCCGTGACCCACGGGGCAGTCACGTCGCGGTGCTGGTAACGCTGCTCAAACGCGGCTGAGCTTGGGTGCGGGCTCAATAGTCGTGGCGCGCCAACCGAGTATCACCCACGCGGTCCGGCCCGGCGATAGCGACGTCGTCGACCAGCTCACTGATCTTCGACTCGACGTCGACCGCGGCGATCGTCACCGGCGGGTCAGACTCAACGACTCGTCGGTGCGCAGCACGTGCCGCAGCCCGAAACTGGCTATGCCGCGCAGCATCACGCTGGTCGCGAGTTCCCGGGTGTCGAAGAGGTCCAGCATCGCGTCGGCCAAAAACCCTGGCCGTCGGGCGTGATCGGTGACCACGCGTTGTCGTTCACCGAAATAGGTGGTCAGCTTCAGGCATGGCTGGTTCATAGTCGAGCCGCGATCCACTGCCCGAGCAGTGCGGCGGCGATGCCGAACACGATGCTGGCGACAAGATTGGTGACGGCGTGCCGCACCTGGCGTTCCTCGCCGAGCCGCTGGGTTTCCAGCATCCAGGTGGAGAACGTGGTGTAGGAGCCGATGAAGGCGGTGTCGGCGAGCAACGCCGCATGCCGGCTCAGCGCCAGGCCGCCGATCAGCCCGAGCAGTGCGGCGCCGGTGATGTTCACCGTCAGCGTTCCGAGCGGAAACGACCGCGCGGCTCGTCGGGCCACCGCGCCGTCAACCAGAAACCGCAACACCGCACCGATGCCGCCGGCGACCAGCACGCCAAACCAGACCATCAGCGCACCGGTACCCGTCGCACCACCGCGGTGGCCAGATACACCGCCAGCAAGCCCAGCATGATGCTGGCGACGGTGTATCCGGCAGCCAGGCCGTAGCAGTGGTGCTCGATCATCTTCA
>NZ_DASPSP010000302.1:0-41611 GCF_035623875.1 Mycobacterium sp.
CCGGTCAGATAGCGCTGGGCCAGGTCCTGATAGGCCTTCGGGTTGACATTCACCCACATCTCGGCGCCCGTGCCCGCGATCGGGCCCTTGATCGTGGCCGGCGCCCCGACCACCAAAACCTCGTCGGGAATCTTGGTGCCACCGACCACTAATGCGCCGGCCGCGACCATGCTGCGCGAACCGATCACCGCGCCGTCGAGGACGGTGGCATGGTTCGCGATCAGCGCCTCGGCTCCGACATGGACCCCGTGGATGACGCACATGTGCGCCACCGTTGCTCCCGGGCCAATATCGACCGGGATGCCGGGCGGCCCATGCAGCACCGATCCGTCCTGCACATTGGCCCCCTCGCGCACGATGACGGGCGCATAGTCGGCGCGCAGCACGGTGTTGAACCACACCGAAGCGCCGGCCTCGATCGTGACATCGCCGATCAGGGTGGCGGTCGGTGCCACGAAGGCAGTGGGATCGATCTTCGGCGATCGCCCTTCGAAGGAAAACAGCGGCATCGTTCACATATACCGCAGGCCGGGTACCGCGGCGTCTTGACCCGATTAACCGGCGCTAAAGGCAGCCTTCGTTGCGCGACCCGGTAGTAAAACTGTAACGTGTTCTAGTTAGAAGCTGACGAAGTTGGAGGCGTCATGGCTACCGATATTGCCGGTATTCGCGAGATCGACGCCGGCACCCTGCCCGACCGCTATGCCCGCGGCTGGCACTGCCTTGGCCCGGTCAAAGATTACCTGGACGGCGAGCCGCACGGGATCGAGGCGTTCGGCACCCACCTCGTGGTGTTCGCCGACTCGCACGGCGACGTACATGTCCTCGACGGCTACTGCCGGCACATGGGTGGCAACCTCGCGCAGGGCACCGTCAAGGGCGACGAAGTCGCCTGCCCGTTCCACGACTGGCGCTGGGGCGGTGACGGCAAATGCAAACTGGTGCCGTACGCCAAGCGCACGCCACGACTGGCCCGCACCCGCTCCTGGACCACCGACGTGCGCGGCGGTCTGCTGTTCGTCTGGCACGACCACGAGGGCAACCTGCCGCAGCTCGAGGTGCGGATTCCGGAGATTCCCGAGGCGATCAGCGACGAGTGGACCGAATGGCGGTGGAACTCGATCCTGATCGAAGGCTCCAACTGCCGCGACATCATCGACAACGTCACCGACATGGCGCACTTCTTCTACATCCACTTCGGTCTGCCGACGTACTTCAAGAACGTCTTCGAGGGCCACATCGCCTCGCAATATCTGCACAATGTCGGGCGGCCCGACGTCAACGATATGGGCACGTCTTACGGTGAGGCGCACCTGGATTCGGAGGCGTCGTATTTCGGCCCGTCGTTCATGATCAACTGGCTGCACAACAAGTACGGCGACTACAAGGCCGAGTCGATCCTGATCAACTGCCACTACCCGGTGACCCAGGATTCGTTTGTGTTGCAGTGGGGCGTCATCGTCGAAAAGCCCAAGGGCATGGACGAAGCGATGACGGATAAGCTCTCCAAAGTCTTCACCGAGGGCGTCAGCAAGGGCTTTCTGCAGGACGTCGAGATCTGGAAACACAAGACCCGCATCGACAATCCGCTGCTGGTCGAGGAGGACGGCGCCGTCTACCAGATGCGACGCTGGTATCAGCAGTTCTACGTCGACGTCGCCGACGTCACGCCGGACATGACCGACCGCTTCGAGATCGAGGTGGATACCACCATCGCCAACGAGAAGTGGCACGTCGAGGTCGAGGAGAATTTGGAACGGCAAGCCGCTGAAGAAGAAGCAAAGGCGGAGCAGCCGGCGACATGAGCCCGCGCCGGCGACGATGCAGAGCGCCAGCGATGTGGGGGCGCCACCCAGCCGCGGAGCGGCGAGGGGGAGAGGAGCGGCGCATATGAACCAAGGCGATGAGCTGCCCGACGTCGACCGGCTGGCTCGGTTGATGCTGGAGTTGCATGGTGATCACGGCCATGACGATCCGGTACCGGCCGGTGGGAGGCGCGGCGGATCTTGGTCTAAGGCACCGGCTTTCGCCGGTGATTCGGAGCGCGCCGCTGCGGTGCGTGCGGCCACCCAGACTGACCGCACGCGTTACCTGACGTCGGGTTTGCAGCCGGTGGACTGCCGTTTCTGCCATGCCACGGTCAACGTCAAGCGGCTGGGACCGGGGCATACGGCGGTGCAGTGGAATACCGAGGCGTCGCAACGCTGCGCTTACTTCGCCGAACTACGCGCGTCCGGTGAGGACAGCGCGCGCACGCGCGCCTGCCCGAAACTGACCGACAGCATCGAACATGCCGTTGCCGAGGGCTATTTAGAGGCGGTGTCCACCGCCCCTCCCGCCGGCGACGGCTAGCTACAGCCCGGCGAAACGCTCCTTGACCTCTTCGGCGGTCAGCCCGTAGTCGGCAAGCGAATATGAGTGTTTGGGCGCACGCTCGCCGGATTGGCTGTCGAGATGGCTCTGTTCCATGCCCTGCCGGGCCTCGTCGGTCAGCGGGATACCGAAATGGCGGTAGATGTCAGCCACGGTGCCGATCGGGTCGGTGATCAATCCCCGGTAGTCGACGTCGTAGAACTGAGCCGGATCGTATTTGGCACGTGCGGTGTTGAACCGCTGCAGACCGCGCGACCAGGTTTCCATTGCGTCAGCGCCGATCTGATCGCCGCCGAAGCTCGTCGACCACCCTTCGGCGGTGTGCTGCGCCAGAGAGCACATCGAGGCCATGATCGTCTCGACGGGTCGATGCGTCTGGATGACGAGCGCATCGGGATAGGTCGACATCAGCGCGTCCAGCGCGAACAAATGACTGGGGTTCTTCAGCACCCACCGCTTGTCGGTGTCGTTGAGTCCGATCAGCTGAAGGTTCTTGCGGTGCCGCCGATATGCCGGCGTCCAGTCCTGCTGCGACAACCACTTTGAATAGCTGGGCAGGTGGGCAAGCGTCTCGTAGGACACCGAGTGCAGCGACTGCCGCAGCAGCTGCCAGCATTCCTCCAGTTCGTATGCGGCCATGAAATGCAGGCCGGTGTAGCCGGGGTTGTCCTGATGGTGTTGGGTGAACTGCGCGTCGAGTTGGCGATACAGCGGGTTGGATTCCCAGGTGTCGCGCGGCGGACGCGGCTGCGGGAACTCGGCCAGCCACATGTGCAGGCCCTGATGGGCCGGATCGGCGCCGAGCAGCCGGTGCAGCGCCGTGGTGCCGGTGCGCACCAGCCCGGTGACAAAGATCGGCCGCTTGATGGCGACATCGGCATGTTGCGGGTATTGCTTCCACGCGGATTCGGATAGCAGCCTGGCCACCAGCGCGCCGCGCAGGAAGAAGCGGTTCATCTTGCTGCCCAACACGGTAAGACCGGCTTCCCGCTGGTAAGCGTCCAGCAGCACGCCCAGCGCTTCGCGGTAGTTGTCGTCGTCGGCGCCGAAGTCGTCCAGCCCGGTCAGCTTAGTGGCCGAGGCGTGCAGCTCGTCGACAGTTGCGATGTCGGTGCGTTGGGTCATTACGCCGCCTCTCCCCGGCAAGCGGGTGGGGGTACCCCCAGCCGCGAAGCGGCGAGGGGGCGTGCCCCCACCTCATCGCTGTGCTCTGCATCGTCGTCGGCGGCGGCCATCAGGTGTGGTACTCGCCGCAGTTGACGTCGAGCGTCTGCCCGGTGATGCCGCTGGACAGATCGCTGGCCATGAACAGAATCGCCGACGCCACCTCGTCCTCGGTGGGCAGCCGTTTGAGGTCAGAGTTCGCCGCGGTGGTCTGGTAGATCTGCTCGGCTGTGGTGCCGTACTTGCCGGCCTGATGGTTGAAGTAGGCTTGTAAAGTGTCACCCCAGATATAGCCGGGCGCAACCGAATTGACGCGGATACCCTTCTCGCCCAGCTCGGTGGCCAGCGACTGCGACATGGACAGCAGCGCGGACTTCGCCATCTTATAGGCGCCGTATTTCGCCTGCGAGTGCCGGATCACCATGGAGTTGACGTTGACGACCGAGCCGTGCGACTCGGCCAGCGGCGGCGTGAAGCCCTGGATGAGTCGCAGCGCCCCGAGCGCGCTCAGTTCGATCGCATCGCGGATGTGCTGAAATGTCGTGCCGGCCAACGGCTTCATCGACGGCACCCGGAACGCGTTGTTGATCAGCACGTCGACCTTGCCGTAGGCCTCCATGGTCGCGTCGACGAGGTTGCTCACCTGATCATCGTCGGTGATGTCGGTGGGCACCGTCACTGCCCGGCCTCCGGCGTCGGCGATCTGCTTGGCGACGTCGTCGAGGCGTTCGGGGGTGCGCGCAGCCAGCACCAGGTCGGCGCCCGCACGGGTGCACCGGTGAGCCAGAGTGGTGCCGAGACCCGGACCCACTCCGCTGATCACGACTACTTTACCGTCGAGCATCTTCGTCATCCCAGCATCCTTGCTGCAATTTGTCGTTGGCGCAACGCAATTCGCGCCCGCCAGTCGTCTTCGGAAATTTTGTTGTGCTCGAAGTGCGGCAGCGACGCGGGAACCGCATCGACGTCGACCAGCTCGACGGTGGGGCCATCGGCCTCGGCGAGCTGTCGGGAGACCCGCTGCCAGCGGAACTGCAGGAAGCCGCGTCGATGGCCCAGCGTCTCGACCCAGTTCGTCACTCCCGGATTCTGGTCAGCGACGACGATACGGAACTTGCCGTCCGGATCCGCTTGGGCCTGAGTGTTGTTCAGCGATGTCTGGTGGTTGATGTAGTCCAGCGAGATGTACCACATGCTGCCCAGCTGGAACCCGAGGTAGGGAGCATCGGAGACCGGGATCGTGATCACCAGCGCTTGATCCGGTCGCAAGTCGAAGTGTCCGACCGACGAGTACTGGGTGGCCAGTCCGCCCGGCGTCAACCGGGGCGCGACCATCGTGTTGACCGGAATGTCTAGATAGAACCACTGCGGAAACTGCAACCATGTCTTCACGCGGTTCACCAGTTGCTTTCCCGCTGTGGCGTAACGCTTTTCGATCGCTGTGCGGGTCAGCGGGGGCGGCGCGGTGCCCGCGGTGTCCAACCTGGAAATGGCCAGCGTGCCGCGCTGCGCCGACCAGTCGCCGTAGACCTCGCGGATCACCAGCTGGGCGGGGCTGGTCGGTCGCACCTGCCATTGGAAGCTGCCGTCCGCGGCGATCTCGAGCTCGCGGTCGTCGAACGCAGCCTGGCTGGCGGGCACGTTGTCGTCGGTGTACTCACCGCCGAGCAACTGGAAGCTCAGGTCGGTGGTGGTGCCGCGGATGCCGGTGACGAGGTAATCGTGGTCTGGTTGGACCCGGCAGCCGAAGTAGAGGGTGTCCGGGTTGTCCAGGCCCATCTTGGTGAACGGCCCGGTACCCGACAGCAGCATCGGGTGATCACGCTCGTAGTCGAACACCATGTGCGTGCAGCCGGCCACGCAACCGGCCAGGTACTGCAGCCCCTCCAGCAGGTCGGCTTCGGTCTCGATATGCGGTGCGGCGGCGACCAGTTCTTCGGCCTCGGCGATCGCGGAGACCAGCGGCTTGGAGACGAGAGGAGAGGACACGTGTTGACGCTAGAACGTGTTCTAATTTTCGTCAATGGGCGAACATTCCCGCGTGTTGGCGCGGGCACTTACGGACGAGGCTCGCTCACTCTCCGGCTACGGCGCGCACTGCTGCGACAGGTCGATCAGATGCTGCCGCACGTCCGGATGCCGATTCAGGTAATCGATGACGTTGCCGTTGCCACCCTCCGCCTGCGACGCGGCCTGCAGCTGCTGGTGCAGGTCGGGATGCCGCTGTAGGTACGAGTCGATGGAATTGCCCACGGTCTGATCGCATTGGGCGTTCGCCACAGGCAACGCGATCAGCGTCGAGGCGGCGGCACTCAGCAGGCCACCGGCGAGCAAACCGTACAGTCCGCGGCGCAGGGACCATGGGGTTCGGGAAGTCATGGTCATCGGGTTGCTCCTTAGGGCACCGAATTTTGCTTCGATGTACTAATCGAGACTACCCGCGACAGCGTTACCGCTGCCTTTGCTGAAGCTGTGAGGCTAGTGTGCGACGGCTCGCTGCCCGCTCGCCGCCTGTTCGCGCTTGATCTCCAGCGCAATGTCGATGAGCTGGTCTTCCTGACCGCCGATGAGTTTGCGCTGGCCGGCCCGGTGCAACAGCTGGTGTGCCGGGACGTCGTAGCGCTCAGCCTGGCGAACGGCGTGTTTGAGGAAGCTGGAGTACACCCCGGAGTACCCCATAATCAGGGCGTTGCGGTCGAGCAGGCATTCGGCCGGCATGGCGGGTCGCACGACGTCCTCGGCGGCGTCGGCGATATCAAAGAAGTCGATGCCGGTCTTGACGCCGATCTTGTCGAACACCCCGATCAGCGCCTCGACGGGCGCGTTGCCCGCGCCGGCGCCGAAGCGGCGGCAGGAGCCGTCGATCTGCTTGGCACCCGCCCGCACGGCCTCCACCGAGTTGGCCACGCCCAGGCCGAGGTTCTCGTGGCCGTGGAAGCCGACCTGGGCGTCGTCGCCGAGTTCGGCGACCAGCGCGGACACCCGATCGGCTACCCCGTCGAGGACCAGCGCACCGGCCGAGTCGACCACGTAGACGCACTGGCAGCCGGCGTCGGCCATGATGCGCGCCTGCGCGGCCAGTTTCTCCGGCGCAATCGTGTGCGCCATCATCAGGAACCCGACGGTTTCCAGCCCCAGCTCGCGCGCCAGGCCGAAGTGCTGAATCGACACGTCGGCCTCGGTGCAGTGGGTGGCGATCCGGCAGATCGACCCGCCGTTGTTCTGGGCCTCCTTGATGTCCTCCTTGGTGCCCACCCCGGGCAGCATCAGGAAGGCAATCTTGGCCTCTTTGGCGGTCTGCGCGGCCAGCTTGATCAGTTCCTGCTCGGGCGTCTTGGAGAACCCGTAGTTGAAGCTCGAGCCACCCAGCCCGTCACCGTGCGTGACCTCGATGACCGGCACACCCGCGCTGTCCAGCGCGGCCACGATGGCGCCGACCTCGTCCTTGGTGAACTGGTGACGCTTGTGGTGCGAGCCGTCCCGCAGCGACGTGTCGGTCATCCGGACATCCCAGATCGGGTTGAAGAAGATGTCGGTAGTCATTGGCGCCACTCCTCCTCATCGCTTCGTCCCCCTCGCCGCTGCGCGGCTGGGGGTGCCCCCACTGCATCGTCGATGGCGCGACTCATGCCTGCGCTCCTCCCGCTGTCGCGGACAGGGATTCCTTGGCGATCTCCTCGCCCACCTTGGTGGCCGCGGCGGTCATGATGTCGAGATTGCCCGCATACGGGGGCAGGTAATCCCCGGCACCTTCGACCTCGACGAACGTGGTGACTAGGGCTTGGCCGCCGGAGTTGATCGACGGCTCGTCGAACTGCGGCTCGTTGAGCAGCCGGTATCCCGGCACATAGGTCTGCACCTCGGCGACGACGTCATGGATCGATTTGGCTATCGCATCGCGGTCGGCGTCCTCGGGGATGGCGCAGAAGATGGTGTCGCGCATGATCATCGGCGGGTCGGCCGGGTTGAGGATGATGATCGCCTTGCCGCGCTTGGCGCCGCCGATGGTCGCCACGCCCTTGCTGGTGGTCTTGGTGAACTCGTCGATGTTGGCCCTGGTGCCCGGCCCCGCTGAGGCTGAAGCCACCGACGCCACAATCTCGGCGTAAGGCACCTCCACCACCCGCGACACCGCATAGACGATCGGGATGGTCGCCTGTCCGCCGCAGGTGATCATGTTGACGTTGGGCACGTCGAGGTGCTCACGCAGGTTCGCCGGCGGAATCACGGCCGGACCGACCGCGGCCGGCGTCAAGTCGATGGCCCGGATGCCCGCCGCCTCGTACTTCGGGGCCGCATCGCGGTGCACGTAGGCGCTGGTCGCCTCGAACACCAGATCGGGTTTCTCGGACTGGGCGAGCAGCCAGTCGACCCCCTCGTGGGTGGTCTCCAGACCCAGCTTGCGCGCGCGTGCCAGGCCTTCACTCTCCGGGTCGATGCCCACCATCCAGCGCGGTTCGAGCCACTCCGAGCGCCGCAGTTTGTACAGCAGGTCGGTGCTGATATTTCCCGACCCGACAATCGCAACACTTGCCTTTGACGGCATTGACGCTCCCTTTACTTGAAAGACAACCGGACGGATCCGAGGCCGGCAAACTCGGCGACGAAGTCGTCGCCGGGTCGGGCGTCGATGGCCCGCGTACACGAGCCCGGTAAGACGATATCGCCGGCCCGCAGCCGTACCCCAAAGCTTTCCACCTTGCGGGACAGCCACGCCACCGCCTTCACCGGATTACCCAACACGGCATCACTGCGGCCCTTGGCCACCACCTCGCCGTTGCGGGTCAGCACCGCGTCGATCGCGGTGATGTCGATGTCGGCTGGCGCCACCCGCCCCGAACCGAGCACAAACCCCGCCGAGGAGGCGTTGTCGGCGATGGTGTCGCACAACGCGATCTTCCAATCGGTGATTCTGGTGTCGATCAGCTCGATGGACGGCACAAAAGCCTCAGTGGCCTTGAGCACGTCGTCCTCGGTGCAGTTTGCGCCCGGCAGGTCGTGAGCCAGGATGAAACCGACCTCGACCTCCACCCGCGGATAGAGGTAATTCGCCGCGGTGACCGGCTTGTTTTCGAATACCTGCATGTCGTTGAGCAGATGCCCGTAATCCGGCTCGTCGACGCCCATCATCTGCTGCATCGCCAGCGACGAGAGGCCAACCTTGTGCCCCACCACCCGAGCGCCCTCGGCGACCCGCTGACGGATGTTGATCAGCTGGATCTCGTAGGCGTCGACGACGTCGATCTCGGGGTGCGCAGCCGTCAACGGCGCGATCGGCTGGCGGCTCCGCTCGGCCTGCGCCAGATCGGCGGCCAGCACATCACGGGTGGCTAGCGGGATCATTTAACCGAAGTCCCCTTGTTCGTGTGACCGGGGCAGTAGCGCCCGGCCCCGGCAATTCTATAACGTGTTCTACATGACAGCTCAGGAGTTCGACGTCGTCGTGGTCGGGAGCGGCGGCGCGGGCATGGTTGCTGCCCTCGCGGCCGCCCACCGGGGTCTTTCGACAATAGTCATCGAGAAGGCTGCCCACTACGGCGGTTCCACTGCGCGGTCGGGCGGCGGCGTGTGGATTCCCAACAACGAGGTCCTCAAGCGCGACGGCGTCAAGGACACGGCGGAAGCGGCGCGCACCTATCTGCACGGCATCATCGGCGACATCGTCGAGCCGGACCGCATCGACACCTACCTCCAACGCGGGCCAGAAATGCTGTCGTTCGTGCTGAAGCACACGCCGCTGAAGATGTGCTGGGTGCCCGCGTATTCCGACTACTACCCGGAGGCCCCGGGTGGCCGCCCGGGGGGCCGTTCCATCGAGCCGAAGCCGTTCAACGTCAACAAGCTCGGCCCCGACCTGCCCGGGCTTGAACCCCCATACGGCAAGGTCCCGCTCAATGTCGTTGTGATGCAACAGGACTACGTGCGGCTGAACCAGCTCAAGCGGCATCCCAGAGGCGTGCTGCGCAGCCTGAAGGTGGGCACGCGCACCATGTGGGCAAAGGCTACCGGCAAGAACCTCGTCGGCATGGGACGCGCGCTCATCGCGCCGCTACGGATCGGGCTGCGCAAAGCCGGCGTCCCGGTACAGCTCAACACCGCCCTGACCGACCTGTACGTCGAGGACGGTGCGGTCCGCGGCGTCTACGTGCGTGGTACCGAGACACCCGAATCCGGCGAGCCGCAACTGATCCGGGCCCGAAAAGGCGTGATTCTCGGCTCCGGTGGATTCGAACACAACGAGCAAATGCGAGTGAAGTACCAGCGCGCACCGATCACCACCGAATGGACAGTCGGCGCGAAAGCCAACACCGGCGATGGCATTCTGGCCGCCGAAAAGCTCGGCGCAGCACTGGAGATCATGGAGGACGCGTGGTGGGGGCCGACGGTCCCGCTGGTGGGCGCACCGTGGTTCGCATTGTCCGAGCGCAACTCGCCCGGCTCCATCATCGTCAACATGTCCGCCCAGCGATTCATGAACGAATCCATGCCCTACGTCGAGGCGTGCCACCACATGTACGGCGGCGAGTACGGCCAGGGTCCGGGTCCGGGTGAGAACATTCCGGCGTGGCTGGTGTTCGATCAGCGATACCGCAACCGCTACATCTTCGCCGGATTGCAGCCGGGACAACGTATTCCAGGCAAATGGCTGGACTCCGGCGTGATCGTCCAGGCCGATACGCTCGAGGAGCTGGCCACCAAGACCGGCCTGCCGGTAGACGAGTTCACCGCGACGGTTGAGCGTTTCAACGGCTTTGCCCGCTCGGGTGTCGACGCCGACTATCACCGCGGCGAGAGCGCCTACGACAGGTACTACGGCGACCCGACCAACAAGCCGAACCCCAACCTCGGCGAGATCAGTCACCCGCCGTATTTCGCCGTTAAGATGGTGCCCGGCGACCTGGGCACCAAGGGCGGCATCCGCACTGACAAGCATGGCCGAGCACTGCGCGACGACGGCAGCGTCATCGAAGGCCTCTATGCGGCGGGCAATGTCAGCGCGCCGGTGATGGGACACACGTATCCCGGTCCGGGCGGCACCATCGGCCCTGCGATGACCTTCGGCTACGTGGCCGCTCTGCATCTTGCAGGAGCGAACTGACATGCCGATCAATCCGGAAGTGGCATTGGCCGCCGAGCTCGATCCGATCGAATTCGCTTGGAGCAGTAGCGATGTGCAGCTCTACCACCTGGGATTGGGTGCGGGCGCCGACCCGATGGACCCACGTGAGCTGCGCTACCTGGTCGACGATACCCCGCAGGTGCTGCCGACGTTCGCCAACGTCGCAGCCACCTTTCACGCCACCAAGCCGCCGACCGTGCGATTCCCCGGCATCGACATCGAGCTGAGCAAGGTTTTACATGCCAGCGAGCAGGTGACCGCGCCGGCGCCGCTGCCTCCCTCGGGGGCCGCCAAGGCCGTCACCCGGTTCACCGATATCTGGGACAAGGGCAAGGCCGCGGTGATCTGGTCCGAAACCACAGCGACCGCACCCGACGGGACCCTGCTGTGGACACAGCGGCGGTCGATCTTCGCCCGCGGCGAAGGCGGATTCGGTGGCGAGCGCGGGCCGTCAACGACTGCTGCCGCGCCGGACCGGGCGCCGGATCTCGAGCTCGATATACCCCTGCTGCCGCAGCAGGCGCTGTTATACCGGCTCTGTGGCGATCGCAATCCGCTGCACTCCGACCCCGAATTCGCCTCTGCCGCAGGGTTTCCGCGGCCCATCCTGCATGGCTTGTGCACCTACGGCATGACCTGCAAGGCGCTCGTCGACGCATTACTCGACGCCGACGTCGCGGCCGTCGCGTCCTACGGCGCACGCTTCACCGGCGTGGCCTACCCGGGCGAGACCCTGAAGGCCGCCGTCTGGAAGGAAGACGGCCGGCTGCTGGCCAGCGTCGTCGCGCCCGCCCGCGACAACGCCGTTGTGCTCACCGGGGTGGAGCTGGTTCCGGCATAGCCTAGGGACTTGTTTTCTGAGAGACCGCCGTGGGACCTAACATCCAACAGGACCTCATCGATCCCATCCTTGGGCTGTTCGGGCCCCTCGCCGGATTGGTAACCAGTTGAACTAGCCCAGGATCAGGCCCGAGGTCGGCACGCCGGTGCCGGCGGTGACCAGCACATGCTCGACGTCGGGCACCGGGTTCACCGACGTGCCCCGCAGTTGGCGAACTCCCTCGGCGATGCCGTTCATACCGTGGATGTAGGCCTCGCCGAGTTGCCCGCCGTGGGTGTTGATAGGCAGCCGGCCGCCCACTTCGACGGCATCGTCGGCGATGAAGTCCTTGGCTTCGCCCTTGCCACAGAATCCCAACTCCTCCAACTGAATCAGCGTGAACGGGGTGAAGTGGTCGTAGAGCACCGCGGTCTGGATATCGGTCGGCGACAGCCCGGACTGCTGCCACAGCTGCTGACCTACCAGTCCCATCTCAGGCAGGCCGAGTTCGGGTCGGTAGTAGCTGACCATCGTGTACTGGTCGGGGCTCGAGCCTTGAGCAGCCGCCTCGATGACCGCCGGCCGGTGCTTGAGGTCCTTTGCCCGCTCAGTCGACGTCACCACGATCGCCACCGCGCCATCGGTTTCCTGACAGCAATCCAGCAGACGCAGCGGCTCGGCGATCCACCGCGAATTCTGATGGTCCTCAATGGTTATCGGCTTCTCGTAGAAGTAGGCCTTCGGGTTCTTTGCGGCATGCTTGCGATCAGCCACCGAGATGACACCGAAGTCCCGACTGGTAGCACCTGACCAATGCATGTACCGCTGAGCGATCATCGCCACCTGCGCCGCCGGTGTGGAAAGCCCGTGCGGATAGGAAAACGAATTGTCCGCAGAAGTCGAATCGGCCTGGGCGCTGGCATCTCCCACCAACCGGGTCTGCACCTGGCCGAACCGCATGCCAGACCGCTCGTTGAACGCCCGGTACGCAACGACGACGTCGGCCACGCCGGTCGCCACCGCCATCGCCGCATGCTGGACGGTCGCGCACGCGGCACCGCCGCCGTAGTGGGTCTGGGCGAAGAACTTCAGCTGGCCGATACCCGCGGCCCGCGCGACGGCGATCTCCTTATTGGTGTCCATCGTGAAGGTGGTGAGCCCGTCGACGTCAGCAGGCGTCAGGCCCGCATCGTCGAGCGCGTCGCGGACGGCCTCGGCGGCCAACCGTAGCTCGCTGCGACCGGAGTCTTTGGAGAAGTCGGTGGCACCAATGCCGACGATGGCAGCCTTACCCGACAACATTAAGCGTTCCCGATCGTGACCGTGGTGGTTGCGATGACGTGGTCGCCAAGGCTGTTGCTGCCCACGACTTTTACCGTGATCAGGCCGTCCTCCACCGCGGTCACTTCACCGGAGAATGTCACCGTGTCGTAGGCGTACCACGGCACACCCAGCCGCAGCCCGATCGACTTGATCAGCGCCGACGGTCCGGCCCAGTCGGTGACATACCGCTCTACCAACCCGGTGTCGGTGAGGATATTGACGAAGATGTCTTTCGAACCTTTGGCCTGCGCCTTGTCGCGGTCGTGGTGCACATCTTGAAAGTCCCGGGTGGCCAGAGCCGTCGAGATGATGAACGTGGGATCGCCGTACAGCTTGAGCTCGGGCAGCTTGGCGCCGACCTCTATCGTCGGGGCGCTCATGCGTCCGGCTCCCAGGCGTAGAGGGTCCACTCCGGCCCGCTGTCACCGGCCGGAAAGTCGATATAGGTTGCGCGAACCGGCATTTCGATCTTCACCTTGGCAGGATCGACGTTGCGCAGCTCACCGAGCATCCGCACCCCCTCTTCCAGCTCGACGAGTGCGATGACGAATGGCAGTGTGCGGCCGGGCACTTTCGGAGCGTGGTGCACCACGAAGCTGAACACCGTCCCCGTCCCGCCGGCTACAACGTAATCGATGGGTTCGGCTTTGTCCTGCCAGATGGCCGGCACTGGCGGGTGTTGCAAGCTGCCGTCGGGCAGCCGCTGAATCCGCAACTCGTGCGCCCTGACGCCCTCCCAGAAGAACGCGGTGTCCCGAGACACCGAAGGGCGCATCATGGCATCGGGATCCAGGTCCGCGGGCACAGCAGCCGGTGACTGCTCGGATTCGCGCGGCTTGAATTTGAGTATGCGCCAGTTCATTTCGGCGACGTCCTCGTCACCCACCCGCCAGATGATGTGCTGGTTGACAAACCAGCCTTCACCCAGCCCGGTCTGCTTGGGCCCGACCACATCGCCCATCTCGGAGGTGATGCTGACCTCCTCGCCGGGCTGCAGGTAGCGGTGATAGGTCTGCTCGCAGTTGGTCGCGACCACACCGACGTAGCCGGCGTCGTCGAACAGCTTCATGATGGGGCCCATCGGGTCGTCGGTCGGACGTTCTCCCCCCAGACCGAACATCGTCCACACCTGAATCATGGCCGGTGGGGCGACAATTCCCGGGTGCCCTGCGGCGCGGGCCGCTGATTCGTCCACGTAGATCGGGTTGCTGTCGCCGATCGCTTCCACCCAGTTGTTGATTGTCGGCTGGTTCACCGGATCGCGCGCTGCGCGCGGCTTGGCAGCGCCGGCCGCTTTGATCTCCGCGACGGCTTCGTGAATGTCGGTCATCGCGGTACCCGGGGAACCTTGAGGCCCGATGCCGCGATCATCTCGCGCATCACTTCGTTGACGCCGCCGCCGAAGGTGATGACGAGGTTGCGTTTGGTTTGCGAGTCGAGCCAGTCGAGCAACTCGGCGGTGTCCGACTCGGCGGGGTTACCGTACTTACCGACGATCTCCTCAGCGAGTCGGCCGATGTACTGAATTCGTTCCGTGCCAAAGACTTTTGTCGATGCGGCATCTGCCACGTTGATGTCCTCGCCGGCGGCGGCCACCTGCCAATTCAGCAGCTCGTTGATCCGCCACATCGCATAGATCTCACCCAGCGCGCGTTTGACGTCGTCGTGATCAATCGGAGTGACGCCATCACCACCCGGCTTTGACGCCCACGCGCGTACCCGGTCGTAAATCCCGGCCACCCGCCCGGCGGGACCGAGCATCACCCGCTCGTTGTTGAGCTGGGTCGTGATCAGCCGCCATCCGCCGTTCTCCTCGCCGACCAGCATGTCGGCCGGCACCCGCACGTCGTTGTAGTACGTGGCGTTGGTGTGATGGGCGCCGTCGGACAAGATGATCGGTGTCCACGAGTAGCCGGGATCCTTGGTGTCGACGATGAGGATCGAAATGCCTTTGTGCTTGACAGCTTCCGGGTCAGTGCGGCACGCCAACCAGATGTAGTCGGCGTCATGCGCGCCGGTGGTGAAGATCTTCTGGCCGTTGACGATGTACTCGTCGCCGTGACGTATGGCAGTGGTCCGCAACGACGCCAGGTCGGTTCCCGCCTCCGGCTCGGTGTAGCCGATCGCGAAGTGCACTTCACCGGCCAGGATCGCCGGCAGGAACTTCTTCTTCTGCATTTCGCTACCGAACACCTGCAGGGTGGGCCCTACCGTCTGCAGCGTCACCGCCGGCAACGGCACGTCGGCCCGATGGGCCTCGTTGACGAAGATCTGCTGCTCGATCGGACCAAAGCCGAGGCCACCGAACTCTTTTGGCCATCCGACACCGAGCTTGCCGTCCTGACCCATCCGCCGGATCACCGCGCGGTAGGCGGCGTTGTGGCGGTCCTCCCCCATCGCCTTCATCTCGTCGGCCGAGATGAGGTTCGAAAAGTATTGCCGTAGCTCGGCTTGCAGATGTCGCTGCTCCGGCGTTAGTTCGATGAACATTGCGCTCCCACCAGGTCGAGACGATGAGAAGGCCCGCCCAACAGCCGGGTCAGGTCTTTAATCGTGGAGTAGTACCTGTGCATGGGATAGGTGATGTCCATGCCCATCCCGCCATGAAGATGATGGCATATCTGCATCACCGGCGGCGCCTGCGAGGTGATCCAGTAGCCGAGGACGTCGAGATCGTCGGTGGTGTCGCGCCCTTCGGACAGTCGCCAGATCACCGATGTCGACGCTAAATCGATGGTCCGCGAGGCGATGTAGACCTCGGCGAGCTGCGCGGCCACGGTTTGGAAGGTGGACAGGGGCTTGCCGAACTGGTGCCTGTTGGCCACGTAGTCGGCCGTCAACCGCAATGCGCCGGCGACGAGGCCGGCCGCATAGGCACCGATCGCGGCCAGCGCGAGCTGATTCACCCGCTGAGTCGTCGCGCCGACCAGCACATCCTGTTCAGCCACGGCGACATCGGAGAACGTAACCACGTACTCGTCGGATCCGTTGGAAGTCGGCGTCTTGGCAAGGTGCACGCCCTCGGTCTTGGGTGACACCACGACGACGGCGCTGTCGGCAGTGACGATCATCCGCTCTGCATTCTCGGCATACCCGACAGCGACTTTGGTGCCGGACAGACGACTGTGCACGAAGGTTGTCGCCGGCCGCTCCGGCAGCGCCGTGCCGGGTTCGTTGAGTGCCGCGGTCAGCTGCGAGCCCTTGGCCAGGCCGCCGAGGTAGCGGTCCTGCTGATCATCGGAGGCCAAGTCCAGCAGCGGCGTCGCACCGAAACCGAGGGTGGCCAGCGCCGGACCGACCAAGCCGTGGCGACCGATCTCGGTCAGCGCGGTCCCGATCTCGGGCAGGCCGACGCCGTCGCCGCCCAGCCGCTCGGGCACCGGCAGCGCGGTCACCCCGCCCGCTACCAACGCTTCCCAGGTGTTGTCCCGGTCCAGTACTGACGTGATGACGTCAGCAACGGCCTGCTGCGCCGGGTCCGGCGTGAAGTCCATCGTCGCTTTTGAATCCGTCACTGCGCTACCGCGTACTTGCCGGTGTAGTCGACCTGCCAGTGCTTGATCCCGTTGAGCCAGCCCGACCGTAGCCGCTGGGGCGACGAGATCGGTTTGAGGTCCGGCATATTGTCGGCGACCGCGTTGAAGATAAGGTTGATGGTCATGCGAGCCAGGTTCGCGCCGATGCAATAGTGCGCACCGGTGCCACCGAAGCCGACGTGCGGGTTCGGGTCGCGCAGGATGTTGAACGTTTGCGGATTCTCGAACACTTCTTCGTCGAAGTTGGCTGAGCGATACGACATCACCACCCGCTGCCCCTTCTTGATCTTGACCCCGCCGAGCTCGACGTCCTCGTGCGCGGTGCGCTGGAATGCCGACACCGGCGTGGCCCAGCGGATGATCTCGTCGGCAGCCGTCGACGGACGCTCCTTCTTGAACAGCTCCCACTGATCGGGGTTCCGCGAGAACGCGATCATGCCATGGGTGATCGAGTTGCGGGTGGTCTCGTTGCCGGCCACCGCGAGCATGATGACGAAGAAGCCGAACTCGTCGTCGGAGAGCTTCTCCCCTTCTACGTCGGCCTGGATCAGCGTCGTGACGATGTCGTCGGTCGGGTTCTTGCCGCGCTCGTCGGCCATGGCCATCGCGTACCTGATCAGTTCCATCGACGACTGCGCCGGATCGACGTCGGCGAACTCGGGATCCTCGCCGCCGGTCATCTCGTTGGACCAGCGGAACAGCTTGTCGCGGTCGTCCTGCGGCACGCCCAGAAGTCCGGCAATGGCCTGCAGCGGCAGCTCACACGACACCTGCTCGACGAAGTCGCCGGAGCCCGCAGCCGCCGCGGTCTTGACGATATTCTGGGCCCGCTGCGCGAGTTCCTCCTCCAGCCGCCCGACCGCCCTCGGCGTAAAACCGCGGGAGATGATTTTGCGCAGCCGGGTGTGGTGCGGGGCGTCCATGTTGAGCATCACGTTGCGCTGCAGTTCGATCTGCTCGAACTGCATCTCCTTCGGCCAGACCGGGATCGCACCGTTCTGCCAGCTGGAGAAGACGTCGCTGCGCCGCGACACCTCTTTGACGTCGGCGTGCTTGGTGACCAGCCAGTAGCCCTTGTCCCCGAAGCCACCGGTACCGCCGGGCACGTCGACCCAGTGGATCGGCTCGGACTTGCGGAGCTCGGCAAGTTCCGCCACCGGAAGTCCGGCCAGGTTGACGTCGGGATCGAGGAAGTCGAAGTCAGCCGGAATGTTAGGGGGCACCATAGAGTTATCTCCTGAACTACAACGTGTTCTAGTGCCAGTAAAACATGCTCTCGCCGCAGACCAAAAGGTGTCAGGGCATCGTCGCTTGTCAGGGTAATGAAACGTGTTCTAGCCTGACCCCATGGGTAACCCGGTAATAGTTGAAGCCACCCGTAGCCCCATCGGCAAACGCGCCGGATGGTTGTCGGGGCTGCACGCCACCGAGCTGCTGGGCGCAGTTCAGAAGGCGCTAGTGGATAAGGCCGGTATCGACGCCGGCGACGTCGAGCAGGTCATCGGCGGCTGCGTGACACAGTACGCGGAGCAATCCAACAACATCACCCGGACGGCGTGGCTGACCCTGGGTTTGCCCGAGCACGTCGGCGCCACCACCGTCGACTGCCAATGCGGCAGCGGCCAGCAGGCCAACCATCTGATCGCCGGGCTGATCGCGGCGGGCGCCATCGACATCGGCATCGCCTGCGGGATCGAGGCGATGAGCCGGGTTGGGCTGGGCGCCAACGCCGGTCCCGACCGCAACTGGCGCGCGGAATCGTGGGACATCGATCTACCCGACCAGTTCACCGCCGCCGAGCGCATCGCCAAGCGTCGCGGCATCACCCGCGAGGACATCGACGAGTTCGGCTTGGCCTCCCAGCAGCATGCCAAGCAGGCCTGGGACGAGGGCCGCTTCAACCGGGAGATCTCACCGGTCGAGGCGCCGGTGCTCGACGAGCAGAAGCAACCCACCAGCGAGCGCCACATGGTTAGCCGTGACCAGGGTCTGCGGGACACCACGCTGGAGGGATTGAGCCAGCTCAAGCCGGTGCTCGACGGCGGCATCCACACCGCAGGCACGTCGTCGCAGATCTCCGACGGCGCGGCGGCGGTGTTGTGGATGGATGAGTCCGTAGCCAGAGCGCAAGGCTTAACCCCACGGGCGCGGATCGTCAGCCAGGCGCTGGTCGGCGCCGAGGCCTACTACCACCTGGACGGGCCGGTACAGTCCACCGCGAAGGTGCTGGAGAAGGCCGGCATGAAGATGGGCGACATCGACCTCGTCGAGATCAACGAGGCGTTCGCGTCGGTGGTGTTGTCCTGGGCCCGGGTGCACAACGCAGACATGGCCCGAGTCAACGTCAACGGCGGCGCGATCGCGTTGGGGCATCCGGTGGGTTGCACCGGCAGCCGGCTGTTCACCACCGCATTGCACGAGCTGGAGCGCTCCGATCAGAGCACGGCGCTGATCACCATGTGTGCCGGCGGCGCGCTGTCGACGGGCACCATTCTCGAGCGCATCTAGTGGGCGCTACCGACGACGATCGCATCGCTGCGGCGCAGTCGTACATCGACGCACTGGTCAGCCACGACGCCGCCGTGGTCCCGTTCGCGCCGGACTGCATTCGGATCGAGCAGGGCGTCAGGACCGGCTTTTCCGGAAATCACCTGCGGCGCAGCCTCAACCGCGGCCCGCAGTACCGGATCATCGCGGCGACCACCAAGCCGGACTACACCATCGCCGGTGATGAGGTGCGAGCGGTGTACAACGTACTGATCAAGGCGTCATTCGCTGGACGGCGCATGGCGGCGCGGGTCGACGAGACCTTCGTCATCCCGGCCGGGGAGACCACGATCCGGCACATCAGGGTTCGCTTCCACCCGTTCATCCAGCGACCCTAGGATCGCAGTCATGCCCGCCAAACCACGACCGCTCTATCTGAGATTGCCGTTCACCGACTTCCTCACCAAGTGGATGTCGCGCCTCAACACCTTCATGTACCGCCGTGGCGGCGGGGAAGGACTGGGCGGCACATTCCAGAACATTCCGGTCGCCTTGCTGACCACCATGGGCCGCAAGAGCGGCCAGCCACGAGTCAGCCCGCTGTATTTCCTGCGCGACGGTGACCGGGTGATCGTCGCGGCATCCAAGGCCGGGGCGGCGAAGAACCCGATGTGGTACCTCAACCTCAAGGCCAACCCTAAGGTTTCGGTCCAGGTCAAAAAAGAAGTCCTCGACCTGACCGCCCGGGACGCCACCGACGACGAGCGCGCCAAGTACTGGCCGCAGCTGGTCAAGATGTATCCGACATACGAGGACTACCAGTCGTGGACCGACCGGACCATACCGATCGTCGTCTGCGACCCTTAACCCGGACAACGGCCGCGCCCGCTGCGCGAGACTTAAGCCATTGCGACTCGCATCGGCGTGTCGTCGCATTCGGTTAAGTGTCGCGAAATCCGAGGCCACACCTACGCTTTGCACATGGCGCGGCAGGGATGGATCCGGAATTAGCGTTCCTCGCTGCCTTGCTCAAATACTCTGCCCGCGTGCATATCTGGGTATACGGGCCTACCAACGGCCGGCATGCGCGCCAGGCTGGAGCGGGACCGCTACTGGCCGTGGTTGATCAAGATGTATCCGCCGTATCGCGGATACCGCGCGGCCACCGACCGGGTTATCCCGTTGGTGGTATGCGAACCGGCGTCGATCTGCCCGCGGATTTCGGCGAACAGCGAGGTTGGCTGCGGTAAATTGCCATTGCCCTCACACGCCCAGCGGCCAAGGGAGAAGTGATGAGCAATCCGCGCCAGCGCCCTTTCGTATTTCCATCGCGGAGAAATCGGCTCCGCTTTGTTACCGTCGGGCTGCTCTCGACGGCCCTGATGTCCATCGGATCGGCGCTGGCCTGGGCCGACGACGAGTCGATCATTCTGGACCTGGTGCGGCACGGTGAATCGGTCGACAATGCGGCGGGCATCATCGACACGGAGCCGCCCGGGACTGGGCTCGACGCCACCGACGAAAGCCAGGCCAACACCGTCGCCACCTCGATCATCTCGGAGTACGGGACCAACATCGCCGGGGTCTACGACTCGCAGGAGCTCAGGACCCAGGAGACCGCGGCGCCGTTGCTGGCCGAGCTGAGCAGCCTGACTGGCCAGACTGTGACTGCCCAGGAACTGGCCGGGCTCAACGAAATCCCCGCGGGCTCTTTCGACGGCGATCCGACTAACAGCCTCCAAGGCATCCTGTACTTCCTGGGCCCGGTTTCGTGGGTGCTCGGCGATGTCCTGGTGCCAGAGTTGGGCGACCCCAGCCTCAACGGAGTCGTGTTCGACCAAGACTTCAGCGGCGCCGTTCAAACGATCTACGACAACACCGTCGGGTCCGGTGGCAGCCTGAATGACGTGGCGTTCTCCAGCGAAGGCGCGATCGTTGTCTGGACGCTGATGAACGTCAACAATCCCGATTTTTCGGCCCTGCTCACAACTTACGAGGACACCGGCCAGTTGCTACCGAACGCCGGCCAAGTCGTGGTCGAAGGAAGTCCCGGGGATTGGACGCTGGTCAGCTATGACGGGATATCCGTGCCGCAAGACCCGGGATTGGGGACAGAGCTTTTCGTCGACTTCCGCAACCTGATGGAGGCGCCGCAGTTCGCCGGCTACGACATCTACGAGGCTCTGCTGACCGGCAATTCGACGACGATTGATGCTGCGCTTCAGACCGGTCTCAGCCAAGTCGACACCGCGCTCTCGCAATTCCCGGTCGAGGTTTTCGACGACATCGTCGCCGCGTTGGGCGGCACTATCTGAGCCAATCCCGTTGGCGGCGCACGAAATCCGCGTCGACGACACTACCGTGACCCGGCACGTAGATGGCGTCGGGTCCGCCGACCGCCAGCAAGCGATCAAGTGTGGCCGGCCACGCCGCCACATCGGAGTCGGCATCGATCGCCGGGTCGCCGGATTCCTCGATGAGATCGCCGCAGTAGACCACGACCCGGCCGCCGTCATCGCCCGGCACCAGCACGACCAGGTCGGAGGTGGTGTGGCCACCACCCAGGTAAGCGATTGTCACGCTGCGGTTTCCGAGGTCGACGACGGCGTTGTCGACGGCGTGTTGCGGCGGTTGGAGGGCCGCAATCGCGCGGTCGATTTCATCGACGTCGGCACCATAACGTAACGCGTCGGCGCGAAGCCGATCGGTGGCCGTCGTGAGGTAATCGAAAACTTCTGGTGCGCTGTATATTTCAGCGTCGGTGAAGACTCCGGAACCCAGCACGTGATCGAAGTGCTTGTGAGTCAACACCACATGCGTCACACCGCGTCCGGCGATCTGTTGCACGTCGGCGTCGATCGCCGCAGCTTCGGTCAGCGTGGTACCGGTGTCGATCAGCAGTACCCCGGTGCGGCCTTGCACCAGACCGACGGTGACGTCGAGAAACGGTAGCCGACAACGACGCACGCTGTCGGTGAGCTGCTCCCAGTCGAAGTGCACACCCACCCCTGGGCGGCTGTTGGCTAGGCGCCGTACACCGGCACCGCAGGCCGAGACTTGGCGAGTAGCTCGCCGACCACGGGTCCCAATTCGGCCGGATCCCACTTGGCGCCCTTGTCGATCTGGGGGCCGTGTGCCCAGCCTTCGGCGATGCGGATCTTGCCGCCCTCCACTTCGAACACCTTCCCGGTGACATCACGGGATTCAGCGCTACCCAGCCAGACGACCAGTGGCGAGACGTTCTCCGGCGCCATGGAGTCGAAATCGTCGTCCTGCGTTGCCATCATCTCGGCAAAGACCGTCTCGGTCATCCGGGTGCGGGCTGACGGCGCGATCGCGTTGACCGTCACGCCGTACCGGCCCATCTCGGCGGCGCCGACCAGGGTCAGTGCCGCGATGCCGGCCTTGGCGGCGCTGTAGTTACCCTGCCCGACGCTGCCCTGCAGGCCCGCACCGGAGCTGGTGTTGATGATCCGTGCGTCAACGGTTTTGCCTTCTTTGCTCAGCCCCCGCCAATACGACGCGGCGTGCCGCATTGCGGCGAAGTGGCCCTTGAGGTGCACGGCGATGACCGCGTCGAACTCCTCCTCGCTGGTGTTGGCCATCATCCGGTCGCGGACGATGCCGGCGTTGTTCACCAGGACGTCCAGACCGCCGAACGTGTCGACGGCGGTCTGGATCAGAGCGGCGGCTTGATCCCAGTCCGCGATGTTGGAGCCGTTGGCGACGGCTTCACCCCCGGCTGCAGTGATTTCGTCGACCACGCTCTGCGCAGCGCTGCCGCCGCCCGCGGGTGACCCGTCCAAGCCCACACCGATATCGTTGACCACAACGCGCGCGCCCTCGGCGGCGAAGGCCAACGCATGCGCGCGCCCTATACCGCCGCCCGCTCCGGTGACGATGACGACGCGACCGTCGACAACACCCATATTTCCCGTCTCCTCTACTTGATCGCGCTCGCGTTCGTGGTGGCCAGATAGTGCGGCGGCTCGCCCCCGCCGTGCACCTCTAACGACGCACCGCTGATGTAGAGCGCCGCATCCGAGGCCAGAAACGCTGCAGCCCAACCGACATCGACAGGTGTGGCCAGCCGGCCGAGTGGCACGTTCTTGGAGATCGCGGCGATCGACTCGGCGTCGCCGTAGAACAGGTCGGCCTGTTCGGTTTCGACCATCCCGACCACGCAGGCGTTCACCCGCACCTTGGGCCCCCATTCCACCGCCAGCGTCTGCGTGAGGCTCTCCAGGCCGGCCTTCGCCGCCCCGTATGCGCCGGTGCCCGGGGAGGGCCGCCGACCGCTGAGACTGCAGATGTTGACGATCGAACCGCCGCGCTCCTGGTTCTGCATCTTGTCGTTGGCATGCTGGGAAACCGACAGCGCGCCAATGAGATTGAGCTCGATGATCTTCCGGTTGAACTTCGCGCTGGACTCTGCGGTCAGTACGTACGGCGAGCCGCCGGCGTTGTTGACGACGACGTCGAGTCGGCCGTGCCGGTCGACGATCGCGTCGATCATCGCCTTGACCGCGTCGTCGTCACGGACGTCGCAGGAGTGGAACTCATACGGCAGGCCCTCGACCGCGCGCCGGGCGCAGGTCACCACGGTCGCACCTTGTCCGGCGAAAACTGAGCTGATGCCGGCGCCGACCCCCCGAACGCCGCCGGTCACCAGCACGACCCGGCCGGCGAGCCCGAAGCTGATCGCGGGGCCTCCGTCGGCATGGGTCACTGTGCTAGCGTACCAAGCAAGTGCTTGCTTAGGTAATCGTCCCGCAAGGAAGTGGTCGAGGATCTCGATGACAATCACGTCACGCACCGCCGAACCGGGGATAGTCGCGGTCACCGTCGACTTCCCTCCCGTCAATGCCATCCCGTCGCGCGGCTGGTTCGAACTCGCCGACGCACTGACCGCCGCCGGCAACGATCCGGACACGCACACGGTGATCTTGCGGGCCGAGGGCCGCGGCTTCAACGCCGGGGTGGACATCAAGGAGATGCAGCGCACCGAAGGCTTCGCCGCGCTGATCGACGCCAACCGGGGCTGCTTTGCCGCGTTCCGGGCCGTCTACGAGTGCGCGGTGCCGGTGATCGCCGCGGTCAACGGGTTCTGCGTCGGCGGCGGCATCGGCCTGGTGGGTAACGCCGACGTGATCGTGGCCTCCGAGGATGCGACCTTCGGGCTGCCCGAGGTCGAGCGCGGCGCGCTGGGTGCGGCTACCCACCTGTCCCGGTTGGTGCCGCAACACCTGATGCGGCGACTGTTCTTCACCGCGGCCACCGTGGACGCCGCCACCCTGCACCACTTCGGCTCGGTGCACGAGGTGGTGCCGCGCGAGGAACTCGACGAAGCCGCGCTGCGGGTGGCGCGCGACATCGCCGCCAAGGACACCCGGGTGATCCGGGCGGCCAAGGAAGCGCTGAACTTGATCGACGTCCAGCGGGTCAACTCCAGTTACCGCATGGAGCAAGGCTTTACCTTCGAGCTCAATCTCGCCGGCGTTGCCGACGAGCATCGCGACGCGTTCGCCGGAACGGCGAAGGGCAAGAAGGAATGAGCGACAAGCGCACCACCCTCGACGAGGCTGTCGCGCAACTGCGCACCGGCATGACCATTGGCATCGGCGGCTGGGGCTCACGGCGCAAACCGATGGCCTTCGTTCGCGCCATGCTCCGCACGGACGTCAAAGACTTGACCGTGGTCACCTATGGCGGGCCGGATTTGGGCCTGCTGTGCTCCGCCGGCAAGGTCAAGCGCGTCTACTACGGGTTCGTCTCGCTGGATTCGCCGCCGTTCTACGACCCCTGGTTCGCCAAAGCCCGCACCACCGGATCCATCGAGGCCCGGGAAATGGACGAGGGCATGCTCCGCTGCGGACTGCAGGCTGCAGCGCAACGGCTGACGTTCCTGCCAATCCGCGCCGGGCTGGGCAGCTCGGTCCCGGACTTCTGGGAGGGCGAATTGCAAACGGTCACCAGCCCGTACCCGGCGCCGGACGGCGGACACGAAACGCTGATCGCGATGCCCGCGCTGCGCTTGGACGCCGCCTTCGTGCATCTCAATCTCGGTGACGCGCAAGGCAATGCCGCATACACCGGGATCGACCCCTACTTCGACGACCTGTTCCTGATGGCCGCCGACAAGCGGTGCCTGTCGGTCGAGCGCGTCGTGTCGACCGAGGAACTGATCAAAGCGGTGCCTCCGCAGGCGCTGCTGGTGAACCGGATGATGGTCGACGCCGTGGTGGAGGCACCCGGCGGTGCGCACTTCACCACCGCCGCACCGGATTACGGCCGAGACGAAAAGTTCCAGCGCCACTACGCCGAGGCGGCCTCAACGGACGAGGGTTGGCAGAAATTCGTGCAAACCTACCTGTCGGGCGGCGAAGCCGAATATCAGTCGGCCGTGCGCAAGTTCGCAGAGCAGGCGGCTTCGTGACTGACACCGCAAGCACCCGAGCTGAAGTCTGTGCGGTCGCCTGCGCCGAGTTGTTCAGAGATGCCGGCGAGATCATGGTCAGCCCGATGACCAACATGGCCTCGGTCGGCGCGCGGCTGGCGCGCCTGACCTTCTCCCCCGACATCCTGCTGACCGACGGTGAAGCGCAGCTGTTGGCAGACACCCCGGCGCTCGGCGCGTCCGCAGCCGTCGAGGGCTGGATGCCGTTCGGCCGGGTGTTCGAGACACTGGCCTGGGGCCGCCGTCATGTGGTGATGGGGGCCAATCAGGTTGACCGCTTTGGGAATCAGAACATCTCGGCGTTCGGTCCGCTGCAGCACCCGACCCGGCAGATGTTCGGCCTCCGGGGCGCGCCGGGAAACGCGATCAACCACGCGACGAGCTACTGGGTCGGCAACCACTCCAAGCGGGTGTTCTGCGAGACCGTCGATGTGGTCTGCGGTGTCGGCTGGGACAAGGTGGACACCGACAACCCGGCATTCCGGTTCGCCAACACGCACCGAGTGGTGTCCAATCTCGGCGTGTTCGACTTCGGCGGGCCGGACCATACGATGCGGGCGCTGACGTTGCATCCGGGTGTGTCGCCCGACGACGTCCGACACAACACCTCGTTCGAGGTGCACGGTCTCGACGACGCGGCAGAGACGCGGCTGCCCACTGACGACGAATTGCGCCTGATCCGCGAGACCATCGATCCTAAAGCATTGCGCGACCGAGAGATACGTTCATGAAATTGCGCACGCCACTCACCGAGCTGGTCGGTATCGAGCACCCGGTGGTGCAAACCGGAATGGGATGGGTGGCCGGCGCCCGGCTGGTCTCGGCGACCGCAAACGCGGGCGGACTGGGCATCTTGGCGTCGGCCACCATGACGCTCGACGAACTGGCCACCGCGATCGGGAAGGTCAAGGCGGCCACCGACAAGCCATTCGGCGTGAACATTCGCGCCGACGCCGGCGATGCCCCCGACCGGGTGGATCTGATGATCCGCGAAGGCGTCAAGATCGCGTCGTTCGCGTTGGCTCCCAAGCAAGAGTTGATTAGCAAATTGAAAGACGCGGGCGCGCTGGTGATTCCGTCGGTCGGTCTTGCTAAGCATGCACGCAAGGTGGCCTCCTGGGGTGCCGACGCAGTGATTGTTCAGGGCGGCGAGGGCGGTGGACACACCGGGCCGATCGCCACGACGCTGCTGTTGCCGTCGGTGCTCGATGCGGTGAGCATCCCGGTTATCGCGGCGGGCGGCTTCTTCGACGGTCGCGGCCTGGCCGCAGCGTTGTCTTACGGCGCGGCCGGGGTGGCCATGGGTACCCGGTTTCTGCTCACGTCGGATTCCACCGTGCCTGACGCGGTCAAGCAACGCTATCTGCAGGCCGGATTGGATGGGACCGTCGTCACCACCCGCGTCGATGGCATGCCGCACCGAGTGTTGCGCACCGGGCTGGTCGAGAAGCTGGAAAGTGGCTCGCGGGCAAGGGGCTTCACCGCGGCCGTGCGCAATGCCGCGAAGTTCAAGAAGATGTCTCAGATGACCTGGGCGTCGATGATTCGCGATGGCCTGGCGATGCGGCACGGCAAGGAGCTCACCTGGTCGCAAGTGGTGATGGCGGCCAACACCCCGATGCTGCTGAAAGCCGGCCTGGTCGAAGGCAATACCGACGCCGGCGTGCTCGCTTCCGGTCAGGTGGCCGGTATCGTCGAGGACCTGCCATCGTGCGCGGAGCTGATCCAGGCGATTGTCGCCGATGCGGTCAAGCACCTGCAGGCCGCATCGACGATGGTCCAATAGCATTAAGCCGTTGACTAAAGACCCTGGCTTCGGCTCATGACTCGGGGCCACCATGGGGCCATGAGTGTTGTGACACCGGGGTCTTGGCCCAAGCCGCTGCTGAATGCGGTTCGTACTTCCAACAGATACCTGCTCAACCCGCTGATGTTGCGCTTAGCCGGCCACAAGCACTGGTATGCGGCGGCTATCCACCACACCGGCCGACGGTCGGGCAAGCAGTACGCCACACCGGTCGTCGTGGAGCGCTTCGCAGACGGTTTCGTCGTACCACTGCCCTATGGCACACGAGTGGACTGGTTGCTGAACATCCTTGCGGCCGGGCGTGCAAGTATCTCGTCGCAGGGCGAAAGCTACGACGTGGTGCAGCCTGAGGTCATCGACGCGGCGGCTGCCATGCACTTGCTGTCGACCCAGCGGCAACGCTACTTTGCCCGACTCGGCATTGAGGATTACCTCAAAGTCACAGACGCACCATCTAAGCCGTGAGGCGCTGATCGCCTAAAGCCGTTCGATGATGGTGACGTTGGCGGTGCCGCCGCCTTCGCACATCGTCTGTAGGCCGTAGCGGCCACCGGTGCGCTCCAGCTCGTTGAGCATGGTGGTGAAAAGCTTTGCCCCGGTAGCGCCCAACGGATGACCGAGTGCGATCGCGCCACCATTGGGGTTGACCTTCTCCGGGTCGGCCTTGATTTCCTTGAGCCAGGCCAGCACAACCGGCGCGAACGCCTCGTTGATCTCTACCGTGTCGATGTCGTCGATGGACAGCCCGGTCTTCTCCAGTGCGTAGCGGGTGGCCGGAATCGGCCCGGTGAGCATGAATACCGGGTCGGCCCCGCGGGCGCTGATGTGATGGATGCGGGCTCGCGGTGTGAGTTTGTGATCCTTGACAGCCTGCTCGGATGCCAGCAGCACCGCACTGGCGCCGTCGGAGATCTGACTGGCCACCGCTGCGGTCAGTCGGCCACCTTCGGACAGCGTCTTCAGCGTGGCCATCTTCTCCAGCGACGTCTCGCGCGGCCCCTCGTCGATCCGGAAGCCGACCCCATCTATGTCAACGGCGACTATTTCGTTGTCGAAGTGTCCGCCCCGGATCGCGGCCAGCGCCCGCTCGTGACTGGTCAGCGCGAACTGCTCCATCTCCTCGCGGGACAGATTCCACCGTTCGGCGATCAGCTCCGCGCCGCGGAACTGCGAGATCTCCTGATCGCCGTAGCGGTGCAGCCAATTCTTCGACTCGCCGGTCGGCGAGGTGAACCCGAACTCCTTGCCGACCACCATCGCCGACGCGATCGGGATCTGGCTCATGTTCTGCATGCCGCCGGCCAGGATCAGATCGGCGGTGTTGGCCATGATCGCCTGCGCACCAAAGGAAATCGCCTGCTGGCTGGAACCACACTGCCGGTCGACGGTTACCCCGGGGACCTCTTCGGGATAGCCCGCCGCCAGCCATGCGTTGCGACCGATGTTGCCGGCCTGCCCGCCGATCGCGT
The DNA here is from genome assembly GCF_035623875.1 of Mycobacterium sp. Classification (GTDB taxonomy): domain Bacteria; phylum Actinomycetota; class Actinomycetes; order Mycobacteriales; family Mycobacteriaceae; genus Mycobacterium. The sequence goes on from NZ_DASPSP010000302.1 coordinate 28,557, forward strand.
CCACGCATCCGACCACCACGTCATCGACGGCCGCGGGATCCACGTCGACCCGCCCGAACAACCCGTGAAATGCAGCCACTCCCAGGTCGATTGGATGCACGCCGGCAAGCGATCCATTGCGCCTACCAACGGCGGTACGGACGGCCTCGACGATGTACGCCTCTGTCATTTGTGTCACTCCTCCTCGTCGCTTCGCTCCGCATCGTCGCCGACACGTGCCATTTCTAATCTCCTTCTTTGGTGATTCCGCCTAGAACGATAGCGAGATATTGCTGACCGACCTGCTCGGCGGTGAGGGGTCCGCCGGGCTGATACCAGCGCACCGACACCCAGGTGGTGTCGCGGATGAAGCGGTAAACCAGATCGACGTCGAGATCGGGACGGAAATAGCCTTCCTCGATGCCCTGGTGCAGCACGTCGACCCACATCTTGCGCTGCTGCTTGTTCATGTCCTCGATGTAGGAGAACCGCGGCTGTGACAGCAACCGCTTGGCCTCATCCTGGTAGATGACGACCTGGGCATGCCGGTGCTCGATCGCGTCGAACGACGCCATGAACAGCCCCTTGAACCGCTCCAGCGGATTGGACTGGCTGTCGATGATCTCCTGGTAGCGGCCGAACAACCAGTCCAGAAAGGTGTGCAGTAACTCGTCGACCATCTCTTCTTTGGACGCGAAGTGGTGGTAGAGGCTGCCGGACAAGATGCCGGCACCGTCCGCGATGTCGCGGACCGTGGTCGCGCGCAGGCCACGTTCGGCGAACATCGTCGCCGCCAGTGCCAACAGCTCGTCGCGCCGGTTCATGGGTGCTGACTCGACACCGAAATCACTTCTCCAGTTAGGTAACTGGAGTAGTCGCTGGCCAAAAACGCGATGGTGGCGGCCACCTCCCACGGCTCGGCCGCTCGTCCGAAAGCTTCCCCGGCTGTCAACCGATCGAGCAGATCTGCCGAGGTGGTCTTGTCCAGGAACTTGTGCCTGGCGATGCTCGGCGATACCGCGTTGATCCGCACGCCGTAGTCGACGGCTTCGATTGCGCTGCACCGAGTCAGCGCCATCACCCCGGCTTTGGCTGCCGCGTAGTGGGATTGCGAGTGTTGGGCCCGCCAGCCGAGCACGCTGGCGTTGTTGACGATCACCCCGCCGTGGTCGGCGTCGCGAAAGTAGCACAGCGCCGCCCGGGTCGCGCGAAAGACCGACGTCAGCGTGACGTCCAGGACGCGGTCCCATTCCTCGTCGGTCATGTCGACCACCGGTGTTTGTCCACCCAGGCCGGCGTTGTTAACCAGCACATCGATCCGGCCCATCCGCGCGTGAGCCGACGCGATCAGCGCGTCGACCTGAGCAGACGAGGTGACGTCGCAGAGCACGTGCTCGACACGGCCCAGGCCCAGCGCCGACAGCTCCTTGGCCGTCTCGCCGAGGCGCCGCTCGTGGTGGTCAGAGACGACGACGTCAGCGCCTTCGGCCAGCGCCCGCCGAGCGGTGGCCGACCCGATGCCGGTGCCGGCGGCCGCCGTGACAATCACGACCTTGCCGGTCAGAAGCCCGTGTCCGGCAACCTCTTTCGGCGCGACCGCTAACGTCATCTAGCCTCCCTGGGTAGGCCAAGCACACGCTCGGCGATGATGTTGCGCTGAATCTCGTTCGAGCCGCCGTAGATGGTGTCCGCGCGGGTGAACAGATACAGCCGCTGCCATTCGTCGAAGTCTCCGCTGTCCAAGACCAGGCCCGCTTTACCCCGCACGTCCATCGCGATCTCACCGAGCTCGCGATGCCAATTGGCCCACAACAGCTTTGAGACGTTGTCTTGTCCGGGCTGCTCGACGTCCATGGTCGCCAAGGCATAGGAGCGCATCGCCCGCAGGCCGGCCCAAGACCGGGTCAGGCGTTCGCGGATGAGCGGATCGCCGGCGGCGCCGGTGCGTTTGGCGAGTTCCGCGACGCTGTTCAGCTCGCGCGCATAGACGATCTGTTGACCCAGTGTCGAAACACCGCGTTCGAAGGTCAGCGTTCCCATCGCGACCCGCCAGCCGTCGCCGGCTGCGCCGACCACTAAGTCGGCATCGGTGCGGGCGTCGTCGAAGAACACCTCGTTGAATTCCGAGTCCCCGGTCAGCTGGACGATCGGGCGGATTTCCACCCCGGGCTGGTCCAACGGCACCAGCAGATACGACAACCCGGCGTGGCGCTTGGAGCCCTTCTCGGTGCGTGCCACCACAAAACACCACTGCGCCCAGTGGGCCAGCGATGTCCACACCTTCTGGCCGTTGATCACCCACGCGTCGCCGTCGAGCACAGCGGAGGTGGACACGTTGGCGAGATCGCTGCCGGCACCCGGCTCGGAGTAGCCCTGACACCACAGCTCGGTGACGTCGAGGATTCGGGGCAGAAACCGCTGCTGCTGTTCGGGCGTGCCGAAGGCGATCAGCGTCGGCCCCAGCAGTTCCTCGCCGAAGTGGTTGACCTTCGCAGGCGCGTTGGCAATCGCGTACTCCTCATAGAACGCGACCCGATGCGCGACCGACAGGCCGCGGCCACCGTGCTCGACCGGCCAGCCCAAACAGGTCAGGCCCGCTTTCGCGAGATGCCGGTTCCAGGCCCGCCGCTCCTCGAACGCCTCATGCTCGCGGCCCGGCCCGCCGAGTCCCTTGAGCGCGGCGAACTCACCGACCAGGTTCTCGCCCAGCCAGTCGCGTACCTCGGCCCGGAACTCCTCGACGCCCTGCACCCCTGTAGGCTAACCTACCAAGCACTTGCTTTGTTAGGAGCATGCATCGATGCCGAGCGATCCGCAGACCATTCCTGCGGTGTTGGACCGCATCGCGCGCGAGCTTCCCGACCACAATGCGCTGGTCACGCCAGATCGCACCGTCACCTTCGCCGAGCTGCGCGACGAGGTCCGCCGTACCGCGGCGGCGATGATCGCGCTGGGCGTGAGCACCGGCGAGCGGGTGGCACTGTGGTCCCCGAACACCTGGCACTGGGTGGTTGCCTGCCTGGCGACCCACTACGCCGGCGCCACCGTGGTACCGCTGAACACCCGCTATACCGCGGCCGAGGCCACCGACATCCTGGTCCGCACCGGCGCTCCGCTGCTGGTGGCGATGGGCGAGTTCCTCGGCACGGATAAGACCGCCGATCTCGACCGGGGGGCGCTGCCCAATCTCCGTCACATCGTGCGGGTGCCAGTAGACGCCAAGGACGGGACCTGGGACGACTTCGTCGCCGCCGGGACTGACCTCCCGGCCGCCGATGCCCGCGCCGCCGCGGTCCGTCCCGACGACGTCTCCGACATCCTCTTCACCTCCGGCACCACCGGCCGCAGCAAAGGCGTGCTGTGCGCGCACCGGCAATCGTTGTCCGGTTCGGCGGCGTGGGCGGCCTGCGGCAAGATCACCGGCGACGACCGCTATCTGTGCATCAACCCGTTCTTCCACAACTTCGGCTACAAGGCCGGAATCCTGGCCTGCCTGCAGACCGGCGCCACGCTGATCCCACAGCTGACCTTCGACGCCGAGCGGGCGATGCGCGCGATCGCCGAGCACCGGATTACCGTGCTGCCCGGACCGCCGACCATCTTCCAGACGCTGCTCGACCATCCCGCCCGCGGCGGCTACGACCTGCGCTCGCTGCGGTTCGCGGTCACCGGTGCGGCCACGGTGCCGGTCGTGTTGATCGAGCGGATGCAAACCGAACTCGACATCGATATCGTGCTGACCGCCTACGGCCTGACCGAATGCAACGGGTTCGGCACCATGTGCCGCGCCGACGACGACGCCGTCACGGTGGCCACCACTTGCGGACGGCCAGTCGCCGACTTCGAGCTGCGGATTGGCGATCAAGGCGAAGTACTGCTGCGTGGGCCCAATGTAATGCTCGGCTACCTCGACGACCCGCAAGCCACCGCGGATGCCGTGGACGCCGACGGCTGGCTGCACACCGGTGACGTCGGAAAGCTCGACAGCGCAGGCAATCTCCAGATCACCGATCGGCTCAAGGACATGTACATCTGCGGCGGTTTCAACGTCTACCCGGCCGAGGTGGAGCAGGTGCTCGCCCGGCTGGACGGTGTGCTGGACTGCGCGGTGATCGGCGTTCCCGACGAGCGGCTCGGAGAGGTCGGCCGGGCATTCCTGGTGACACGGCCCGGGTCCGGGCTCGACGAGCAGGCGGTGATCGCCTACACCCGTGAGTACTTGGCGAACTTCAAAATCCCTCGTTCGGTGAGGTTTGTCGACACGCTGCCGCGCAACGCGGGTGGCAAGGTAGTCAAACCGCAATTGCGAGAGATGCGCTGATGGACCTGGATTTCGACGACGACACCCTGACATTCCAGCAGGAGGTGCGCGAGTTCTTGGGTGCGCACCGAGAATCGTTCCCGACGCTGTCCTATGACACGGCCGAGGGTTTCGAGCAGCACCGGCATTGGGACAAGGTGCTTTTCGATGCGGGTCTATCGGTCATCACCTGGCCACGCAAGTACGGCGGCCGCGACGCAACCCTGCTGCAGTGGGTGGTCTTCGAGGAGGAGTACTTCCGCGCCGGGGCGCCCGGACGAGCCAGCGCCAACGGCACCTCGATGCTGGCGCCGACGTTGTTCGCGCACGGCACCGAGGAGCAGCTGGATCGCGTTTTGCCGAAGATGGCCAGCGGCGAGGAGATCTGGGCGCAGGCCTGGTCGGAGCCGGAATCCGGCAGCGACCTCGCCTCGCTGCGCTCGACGGCCACCCGCACCGACGACGGCTGGCTGCTCAACGGCCAAAAGATCTGGAGCTCGCGAGCGCCGTTCGGCGACAGGGCTTTTGGACTGTTCCGCTCTGACCCTGTGGCGGAGCGCCATCGCGGGCTCACGTATTTCATGTTCGACCTCAAAGCTGACGGGATCACCGTGCGGCCGATCGCCCAACTGGGCGGCGACACCGGTTTCGGAGAGATCTTCCTCGACGACGTATTCGTGCCCGACGCCGACGTGATCGGCGAGGTGCACGACGGATGGCGTGCCGCGATGAGCACGTCGAGCAATGAACGCGGCATGTCGCTGCGCAGCCCTGCGCGCTTCCTGGCCGCCGCTGAGCGACTGGCCCAGCTGTGGAAGACCAACGGCGACAGCGCTTTTGGTGACCAGGTAGCCGACGCATGGATCAAAGCACAGGCCTACCGGTTGCACACCTTCGGCACCGTGACCCGGCTGGCGAACGGCGGTGAGTTGGGCGCCGAGTCCTCGGTGACCAAGGTGTTCTGGTCCGACTTGGACGTCGCGGTGCACCAGACCGCGCTGGACATCCGGGGCGCCGACGCCGAGCTGGCCGGCTCCTGGACCAACGGGTTGTTGTTCGCCCTCGGCGGCCCGATTTACGCCGGCACCAACGAGATTCAACGCAATATCATCGCCGAGCGGCTGTTGGGGCTGCCCCGGGAGAAAAGGTGAGATGCTGTGTTTTTTGACGTTGACGCGCAGCAGCGCGATTTCGCGGCCAGCATCGACGCAGCACTCGCGGCGGCCGATGTGCCGGGCGCGGTGCGCGCCTGGGCCGGCGGTGACACCGCGCCCGGCCGCAAGGTCTGGGCGCGGCTGGCCGACCTGGGAGTCACCGCGCTAGCGGTTCCGGAGCGGTTCGACGGCCTGGACGCGCACCCGGTCGACCTGGTCGTGGCGTTGGAGCGGCTGGGACGCTGGTGTGTACCCGGGCCGGTCACCGAATCCATTGCTGTAGCGCCAGTTCTGCTGGCGGAAGACGACCGTTGCGCGGCGCTGGCGACCGGTGAACTGATGGTCACTGTCGTGCTATGGCCGCAGGTGCCGCGGGCGGTGGATGCCGACGCCGCCGGGCTGGTCCTCGCCGCGGAAGAGGATGGCTGGGTCAGCGAAGCGCACGTGGGCGACCGGCGGGAGTCCGTTGACCCAAGCCGCCACCTCTTCGACGCCGAGGCCGTTTGCGAAGCCTGGCAGGCCGACGTCGCACGCGCCTACGAGTTCGGCGCACTGGCAACCGCCGCGCAACTGGTCGGGGCCGGCCAGGCGCTGCTGGACGCCGCGGTCGACTACGCCAAGCAGCGCGCCCAATTCGGCCGAGTCATCGGCTCGTACCAGGCGATCAAGCACAAGCTCGCCGATGTGCACATCGCGGTCGAGCTGGCCCGCCCACTGGTCTACGGGGCGGCACTGTCGCTGGCGGATCACTCGCCCAACACCGCTCGCGATGTCAGTGCGGCCAAGGCTGCGGCTTCGGACGCCGCGCTGCTGGCGGCCCGGTCGGCGTTGCAGACCCACGGCGCGATCGGCTTCACCGCCGAGCACGACTTGTCGCTGTGGCTGCTGCGCGTGCAGGCGCTGCGGTCCGCCTGGGGTGACCCGGCCACGCACCGGCGTCGGGTCCTGGAGGCGCTGACATGACCAAGACTGAGGAACGCGAACTGCTGCGCGAGACCGTGGCGGCGCTGGTGGCCAAACATGCGTCGCCCGCCGCGGTGCGCGAGGCGATGGAATCCGAACGCGGCTACGACGAGTCGCTGTGGCGGCTGCTCTGCGAGCAGGTCGGCGCTGCCGCGCTGGTGGTGCCCGAGGAATACGGCGGTGCCGGCGGCGGTCTCGGTGACGCGGCCGTCGTCCTCGAAGAACTCGGCAAGGGGCTGGTGCCCAGCCCGCTACTCGGCACCACGCTGGCGGAACTTGCGCTGTTGGCCGCCGACGATCCCGACAGCGAAGCATTGGGCGCGCTTGCCGAAGGCGCGTCGATCGGCGCGCTGGTGACCGACCCCGACTACGTGGTCAACGGCGATATCGCCGACATCGTCATCGCCACCAACGACGGCACGCTCGACCGGTGGACGGCCTTTGACGCCGAGCTGGTCACCACCATGGATCCCACCCGTCGGCTGGCCCGCCTGACGCCGCACAGCACCACACCGCTGGGCGCGGATCCCGGCGTCGCCGATGTCGCCACGATCCTGCTGGCCGCCGAACAGATCGGCGCCGCGGCCCGCTGCCTGGACCTGACTGTCGAATACACCAAGGAACGGGTGCAGTTCGGTCGGCCGATCGGCAGCTTCCAAGCGCTCAAACACCGGATGGCCGATCTCTATGTCGCGGTGCAGGCCGCGCGTGCCGTGGTGAACGATGCCATAGACGCACCGTCAGCCACGTCGGCGGCGCTGGCCCGCGTCGCGGCCACCGACGCGTTGAGCGCGGTGGCCGCCGAGGGAATCCAGCTGCATGGTGGTATCGCGATCACCTGGGAACACGACATGCAGCTGTATTTCAAACGGGCGCATGGCAGTTCGCAGCTGCTGGGCCCGGCGCGCGAATACTTGCGCCGGCTGGAATCTGAAGTGCTCTAACCTTGGCGACATGAGCGATCACCTCGCACTGCGCGCCGGGGTCCCACCGTTCTACGTGATGGACGTCTTGCGGGCGGCCGCCGAGCGCCAGCGTAGCCACGGCGATCTGGTGGACCTCTCGGCCGGGCAGCCCAGTGCCGGTGCCCCCGAGCCGGTGCGCGCTGCCGCCGCCGCGGCACTGCATCTCAATCAACTCGGCTACACGGTGGCGCTGGGCATTCCCGAGCTGCGCGCGGCTATCGCGGCGTCGTATCTGGATCGGCACGGTTTGCAGGTCGATGTGGACGACGTGGTGGTGACGACCGGCTCATCGGGCGGATTTCTGCTGACCTTCCTGTCCTGTTTCGACGTCGGTGACCGGGTGGCGGTCAGCAGTCCCGGCTACCCCTGCTACCGAAACATCTTGGCAGCGCTCGGATGCGAGGTCGTGGTGATCGAATGTGGCCCCGAGACCCGGTTCCAGCCCACCGTGCAGATGCTCGCCGAACTCGACCCACCGGTGCAGGGTGTCGTCGTGGCCAGCCCGGCCAACCCGACCGGAACAGTCATCCCGCCCGCGGAACTCGCGGCGATCGCATCCTGGTGTGATGACGCCGGCGTGCGGCTGATCAGCGACGAGGTTTACCACGGATTGGTCTACCCGGGCACACCGCAGACCAGTTGTGCCTGGAGCACGTCGCGAAATGCCATGGTGGTCAACAGCTTTTCCAAGTACTTCGCGATGACGGGATGGCGGTTGGGCTGGCTGCTGGTGCCGTCCGAGCTGCGCCGGGCGGTGGACCGCCTGACCGGGAACTTCACCATCTGCCCGCCCGTGCTGTCGCAGTACGCCGCCGTCGCGGCGTTCACCCCCGAGGCTGTCGAAGAAGCCGACGGACACCTGCACCATTACGCCTCCAATCGCTCGCTGCTGCTCGAGGGTCTCCGCGGAATCGGCATCGACCGGTTGGCGCCCACCGACGGCGCGTTCTACGTCTACGCCGACGTCTCTGACTTCACCGCGGACTCGATGGACTTCTGCTCAAAGCTGCTGGCCGACACCGGAGTAGCGATTGCGCCCGGCATCGACTTCGATCCTGAGCACGGCGGCTCGTTCGTCCGGCTCTCGTTCGCCGGGCCCACGAGCGACATCGAGGAGGCGTTACGCCGCATGGGCGCGTGGCTACCCGGTCAGAAGGGCAGTGGATCGTAACGCGCCGCGTGTTTTCGGCGCTGTTTGGAAAGTCGCTCCTGAGCAAGTCGTTCTTCGTTGATCCGCCGCTCCGAAGCAATGCGGTAGTGGCGATCTTCTGCCCTCGTGCGTTTCCGCCGCGGCATCATCAATCCTCGTGCGATATCGGACGGTTCGATCCCTCGCGCGACATTAAGCTCGCCCGTCGACGCGGCTAAGGCAGGGAAGAAGAAGCAGCCGCCGGGAGTAGTGGCATAGATGTGGCCGCTGGGCGCAGTCCACTCCACAGTGCCGTCCGGTAGCTGACGATCTGCCCAGCCGCCGTACCCCGTGTAGAACGTCTTCAGCAGGTGGTGATAACGGCAGAGCAGTTTCAGATTGGATGGATGAGTAGGGCCCAGCGGAAATGGGACGGTGTGGTCAAGATCGCAAACCTCCGCCGGTTGATCGCATCCAGGAAATCGACACGTCAAGTCCCGAAAGCGCACGAATTCGGCCAGCGCCGCCGAAGGTCGATAACCTGGTTCGGGACTGGTCGACGGCTTCACGAGCGGCTTGATCTTCGCGGTTGTCGCCATGTCGCGCAGGGTATTTGAAGCAAGTGGGCCAAAATTCGGTAAATAGCTGGGCGATTGAGACTCACCAGTGATCGTCGCCTGCTCGGCGAAGACATGGATCACCACGTCGGTGGCCGGGCGTCGCTGTGCCGCCGAGCAGTCCGGTGAGTCACACAGGCAACGCATCGCCGGCAGTCCGGCAGCCAGCGCGGCCAAGGCGTCCGCCCGACGTTGCTGCTTAGTTCGCGGATCTGCTGCGCACACCGTTCCCGCAAGCGCATCGAGCTTTTGGTCTAGAGCCGCGCCGTCCGTAGCGTGCACCTGAGCCCATAGCCCTGCCAACCCACCATCGGTGGGTGCGATTTCGACATAGCGATTCTCAGTGCGCTCTCCCTGCACTCGCCTGCCAGCCGGATCGAACCGCATCACCCACATGTCGATACGTTCGAAGAGCCTGGGCTCGGACAGCCGCATCCACTTCGGCGCATGCCTGGCGATCGCCGCATCCAACTTGGCGATCAAGACCGGATCTTCGACCAACTCGGTGCGAGACACGACCGCGGCCATCAGGCGGAAGTCGATGAGCCCTCGCACAAAGACCTCGGCGACGCGGGGCAGCCGCTCGCGCAACGCAATCGCGTAGCGCAAGCGCCCCCGGGCTCGGCCCCGGCTGATGTTCAAAGCGGCCGCTACCTCGGCAACTACGTTCTCGTGGCCGTCGATAGCCCAGTTCAGACGATCCGCATCGAGTTCGGGCGAGCGTCGCGCATACAACTCGCCGATGGCGGCCAACTCCCGCCCACACATCGCGTTCTGCTCGCGGGCCGCAGCGATGATGGCATCCACCACTCCGGCGTCGCCCAGGTCGGCCAAGGCGCGCTTGAACTGCTGCGATGCGACGCTATCGAACATATTTTCGATTGTACGACGGTGCCCCGACAGGTTCGCTACGCCGTCCGCGCCTCCACCACGCTGAGCGGCGAAGCGGTCTGCACTACCCGCGTCATCCGTAACCCGGCTTGGCTGAGCAGCTTTCGGTACTCGGTGGCAGTGCGCTCGCGGGCCGCCAGATTCAGCAGCATCTCCAGATCGGCCCACTTCCCTGGGAAGTCCCGGTCGTGGTCTGGTATGACCAATTCGATCAGCAGCACCGTGGCGCGCGGGCCGGCAGCGGCGCGCACATTGCGCAGGATCTGCACCGCCTTCTCGTCGGGCCAGTCGTGGATGATGTTCTTCAAGACGTAGACGTCGCCGCCGCCCGGAACGCTGTCGAAGAACGATCCGGCCTCGATACGCACCCGATCGGCGACATCGTGCTTGCACAAGAGGTCCGGTGCGGCGGACACTGCCGCCGGAAGGTCGTACAAGACGCCCTGTGAGGCCGGCGCCGCCGAGAGAATAGTGGCCAGCAATGGACCCTGCCCGCCGCCGACATCGACGATGGTGGGGTAGGCACTGAAGTCGTAGCCGGCCACCACGGAAACATCGGTCAACTCCGAAATGCTCGTCATGGTCCGGTGGAAAAGTTCGGCATGCTGGGGATGCTCCGCGAAATAGTCGAAGCTTTCCTTGCCGTGCAATACCGGGACCACCGATCGTCCGGTTCGGATCGAATCCACCAGCCGGGTCCATCGTTCGCGTTGCTCACGCGAGCCGTAGAACCGGGCCGCCCACGCCATGGACACCGGCGCATCGGAACGCAGCGTGTCAGCAAGGGAATTCAGCTCGTAGCGACCGTCCGGGCGGCGGCTGAAGACGCCCCGGCCGATCAACGCCCGCAGCAGCCGGTGCAACGCGTCGGCGTCTGCGCCGACCTTGGCCGCGAGTTCGTGGATCGGCAACGGCCCGTCGGCGAGGACGTCGGCGACACCTAGCTCGGCCGCCGCCGTGATCGCCTGGGATGTCCAGGTGGCGATGATCATCTCCATCATCGCCGCGGGGGCGGGTGCCAGCCGCTGGTTGAGCCGATAAAGGTGATGACGAATCCACTCGACCATGCGGGCCAGTTTGGCGGGCGGCACCCTGTCGGTCGTCGACATCACCTCACCTCCACAGCCAGCGCGGCCCCGAGGTCTCGGCTGATCTCCGCCGAGATGTCGCGGTGACTGACCCAACGCAGGAACATCGTCAGCGCCCACGTCATGAACCGGTCTGAGATCAGCGCCGCCGGCCGCAGCACGGGTTCGGGACGCGACACCTGCTGGGTGGTCAACCAGGACACCGCCTTGACCTTGCGCCGCCTGGTGTTCTCGTACCAGCGCAGGGCGCTGCACAGCTCACTGTTGCTGCGGCTCGTACCGTTTCGGAAATCTGACAGCGCCTTGCACAACACCATCGTGTCCAGCAGCGCCTGATTGGTTCCCTGGGCGAGCGTCGGCGGCATCGTGTGAGCGGCATCGCCGAGTAACGTCAGCCGGCCTGCGCCGGCGCGAGGAATCGGGTGGCGGAAATGCGGGAACGGCGACGGGGCCAGATCGTCGTCAGTCAACGACGCCAGTACTTGATCGACCATGTCGGACCAGCCGGAGAAGTGGGACCGAATCATCTCGATCGGACGTTGCGGTCTGACGAAGTCGGGCGACCAGCGCAGGTCGAACCACCACTGCAGGTGACAACCGCCGGCCGGCCACAGGCCGAGGTTCCCGTGCTCGCCGATCATCATCATTGCGGTGTGCGGGTCGGCGATGTCCGGAAGGGTGCCCAGTCCCTGCCAGCTGCACCAGCCGGTCGGCTTTGCGACCTGCGCGCCGGCGACATTGCGAATCACCGAGTGCAGGCCATCCGCGCCGATCAACACGTCCCCGTCGACCGAGCTGCCGTCTTCGAAGTCGACTCGCACCCCGTTGCGGGTACTGACCACCTCGAGCGCGCGGGAGTTGCATCGGATGCGATCGGCCGGAAACCCGTCGAGCAATCGTTCCAGCAGGATTCGTCGCGGGACCATCCGCACGGGTGCGCCCAGCCGGTTCACCATCGCGTTGAGGTCCATCGTGACGAGCGGGCGACCGGTGGAGGTCATGACCCGGACGGCGGACAGCAGCTGCCCGGCTCCGTCCATATCGACACCGAGCTGCCGCAAAACCGTCGCGCCATTGGGCCAGACGGTCACGGCTCCACCGCCCGCCGTGACGTTCGGGCGCTGGTCGAAGATGCTGACGTCGTGTCCGTCGCGCATCAACCCGCGGGCCACCGAAATGCCGCTCACGCCAGCGCCGACAACCAGGATTCGAAGCTTCAAAAGACGCCCCGCCCTCAGTCCTCGGCGTGCCGCTGGTAGTCCCATCGCTCGAGCCGTGCCTGCAGCCTCACCAGGCCGTATCCGGCGAAGGGCGTGCCGACCGAGAAGTAGAGCATCACCAGCGGACTCATCGCTCAAACCTTTCTGAAACCTACTGCTGCTACCACGCGGTACTTCGACGAAAGGTTCACCGCGGCGCCTAGCATCGCGACATGACCGAGTTCTCAAATCTGGCGCCCGGCGACCAGCAAGCGATCGGCAAGACGCTGCTGACCTTGCTGACCGGCTTCCGGAACCGCGATGCGGAGGCGCTGCGGGCGGTGTATTCCGATGACGCCGACTGGGTCAACGCCTTCGGCACGGTCAAGCGCGGGCGCGAGGAAATCGTCGACTACCTGCGGGGCCTATTCGCCGATGACAACTTCAACCGCGGCGAACCCGAGGGCCCGCCCGAGACCAGTTTCCGGGTGCTGACACCCGAAGTCGTCCTGGTGTCAGCCCACCTGCGAATCAAAGGTCAGGGACTCGTTGGCGGCGGAACGCTGGACCGGGACAACTTCTCGCTTCGCGCATTGCAGCGTCAGGCCGACGGGTCGTGGCTGATCGTCTCCGAAATGTTCCAGGATGCGAACACCGAGACGACCTACGCACAATGAGAAAATCAGCGGTGTGAGCCTGCCTATCTCCGACCAAGAGCGGGCCGCGCTGGCCGAGCTTGAACGCTTCCCGCTGTTCGCCGCGGTGACCGG
>NZ_DASPSP010000305.1:0-34056 GCF_035623875.1 Mycobacterium sp.
CTCCGTCAACTCTTCGAGTTCGTGTGTCGCGTCGGCGAGGATCTGAGCCAGCACCGCGTATTTCGAGTCGAAGTAGAAGTAGAAGCCCGAACGGGCCACCCCCGCGCGGTCACTGATCGTGCTCACCGACAACTGGGCGAACGGTCGCTCCTCGAGCAGTTCACGCACCGCTTGCACAATGGCCTGTCGCTGCCGATCGCCCCGTCGGCGCGGCACCGGCACTACCGCGCCTGGGTCAGCCGCCCTGCCGGCCTCCTGCTCGATGCGCACCCTTCGACCTTGCACCACGCCACGCCCAAAAGGAAACTTGACAGCCGTCAAGTTTCATCTCAGGATGGCAACTGGTGACGTCTGCCACAACGCAGGTTGATGCCGGTCTACGCTCACCGCAGCCGTCGAGGGAGGAACGTCAGAAGTGTCGAAGGCGACCATCAGCACCCCGAACTACCTGCTCGATCAGGCCAAGCGCCGGCTGACCCCGTCATTCACCCATTTCCCCGGCATGGGTGCAGTCGAACGCCGGCTTCTGCAGATTGAATTCCCGCCGAAGAAGCTCGCCGACCCGCCGCCGGGCAGCGGGCTCAAGCCGGTCGTCGGCGATCGGGGGCTGCCGATCCTCGGCCACATCATCGAGGGGATGCGCGGCGGACCCGACTACCTGATGTTCATGTACCGAACCAAGGGTCCGGTCGTATTCGGCGACTCGCCGGTCTTGCCGGTGGTCGCGGCGCTGGGTCCCGACGCAGCCCAGATCGTCTACTCCAACCGCAACAAGGACTACTCACAGCAGGGCTGGGTCCAGATGATCGGGCCGTTCTTCCGCCGCGGCCTGATGCTGCTGGATTTCGACGAGCACATGTTCCACCGGCGGATCATGCAGGAGGCGTTCGTACGCTCCCGGCTCGTCGGCTATGTCGAGCAGATGGACAAAGTTGTGTCCCAAGTGGTGGCGAACGACTGGGTGGTCAACGATGCTCGCTTCCTTCTCTATCCGGCGATGAAGGAGCTCACCCTGGACGTTGCTTCGATGGTGTTCATGGGCCACGAACCGGGCACCGACCATGAGCTGGTGACCAAGGTCAACAAAGCCTTCACGACGACCACGCGCGCCGGCAATGCGATCATCCGCAGCAGCGTGCCGCCGTTCACCTGGTGGCGTGGCCTCAAAGCGCGTGAGCTGCTGGAGAACTACTTCGCAGAACGGGTCAAGGAGCGCCGCGGCAAGGAGGGCAACGACCTGCTGACGGTGTTGTGCCAGACCGAGGACGAGGACGGCAACCGGTTCTCCGACGAGGACATCGTCAGCCACATGATCTTTGTCATGATGGCCGCGCACGACACCTCGACGTCGACCGCGACGACCATGGCCTACCACCTGGCCGCCCACCCGGAATGGCAGCAGCGCTGCCGCGACGAATCGGATCGCCTCGGCGACGGCCCGCTGGACATCGAGTCGCTGGAGAAGTTGGAGTCGCTGGACCTGGTGATGAACGAGTCGATCCGCCTGGTGACTCCGGTGCAGTGGGCCATGCGTCAGACCGTGCGCGACACCGAGCTGCTGGGCTACTACCTGCCCGCCGGCACCAACGTATGGGCCTATCCGGGCATGAACCATCGGCTGCCGGAGATCTGGACGGATCCGCTGAAGTTCGATCCCGAGCGGTTTACCGAACCGCGCAGCGAGCACAAGAAGCATCGGTATGCGTTCACGCCGTTCGGCGGCGGCGCGCACAAGTGCATCGGGATGGTGTTCGGCCAGCTGGAGATCAAGACGATCCTGCACCGGCTGCTGCGCCGCTACCGGCTTGAGTTGCCCCGCGCGGGATACCAGGCGAAGTGGGATTACGCCGGCATGCCGGTCCCGATGGACGGGATGCCGATCGTGCTGCGCCCCCTCTAGCGCGAGCAGACGCAAAAGCCCCTCACGCCTCGGCGTGTCGGGGGCTTTTGCGTCTGCTCACGTGAGATCCGCATACAGCCGGTTAGCGCAGGCAATGACCGCGCACAGCGCCGACTGCGTCGGGTCCTCCGACCAGCCCATCGCCCACTCGGCCCGGCAGCCGTCGCTGCCCTGGATGAAGGTCGCGGTCGTGTCCTCTGACCGCAGCTGATGAAACCGCAACATCTCCACCGCGATGCCATGGTCGTAGAGCATCGCGGTCAGCGCGGCAACCGGGCCTGTCGCCGTAGCGGTCGCGGTTTCGACGCGATCGCCAAACCCCAGCGTGGCCCGGAATGTTTGGGCCTGCGAACCCAACCGGGTCGCGGGGCGCTCGCTGTCAGTGCATTCCCATTGGCCCAAACGCAATGGTCCGGCGCTGGGAGCGTAGGTGGCGGTGAAAGTGCTCCACGACATGGTGTCGGCGTTCTCCCGGATTCCCCGCGGTAGCGCAATCCCGTCAAAGCGGATGGATGGCGATTCGGGTGGAGCGGGCGCCGTCTCGGCGCCACTCGAAAATCTCAGGTCGGTGATTGTCATGTGCCGGTCTTCTCTGGTCTGAAGTGGTGACCGACAGGTAGTAGCTTCCGACCCACAGCGGGGGGTCGGTCTGGATCAGACCCCGCTGCGGGTACTGGCTACTACGAGAAGACCAAAAAGGCACCGCACGATCGCCGAGAGTAGACGCTGATCGGCGGCTCATGCAACTTCATTAGGGCGGCATCGGACCAAGTCGCCGAGCTAGGTTTCGTTGGCTGCCTCGTTGAGGGCCTCCTGGAGCAGTCCCCTCACCTCGTCGGCGATGCGATCCAACCCGGGCTCCCTGGTCACCTCGACCATCAGCCGCGGGTCCATCGCGTCAACGATGACGCGGTCCGGCGAGTCGGGGTCTTTGCGCACCACAACGTTGCACGGCATCAGCACGCCGATCTGCCGGTACACATCGACCGCTTCGTGAGCGAACTGCGGGTTGCACGCACCAAGGATGAGATAGTCCTCCATGTTTACGTCAAGCTTGGCCTTCAGTGTCGCCTTCATGTCAACCTCAGTCAGCACACCAAATCCCTTGTCCGCGAGTGCGTTCCGAATCCGCTCGACCGCATCTTCGAACGACGTGTGCAGGGTCGTCGACAGCGCGATACCCATGATCGACTCCTTCCCGAGTCTTCCTTCGCCTATTGCTACGCGAGCGCAAGGAACAACTTTTCCAACTCCGACTCGGTCAGCGGCGCAACGCCCTCGCGGCCCGCGCCGCTGAGACACTCACGAAGCCCGGTCGCGACGATCTTGAATCCGGCGCGATCCAGTGCGCGGGAGACAGCGGCCAATTGCGTGACCACGTCCTTGCAATCTCGGCCCTGTTCGATCATGGAGATCACTCCGGCGAGCTGCCCTTGCGCACGCCGCAGTCGGTTTAGCACCGCGGCGATACTGTCTTCATCACCGACCATGACATCTCCTTAGCTATTCAGGTGCATGATTACGCGGTCGCGGCGACGTCCGCGAACTCGCAGAACGCGTCGTAGGCGCGAGCCCCATAGATGGTGGCCGGCCCCCCCATCATCAGAATGCTGACCCCGATCGCCTCGGCCGCCTCTTCCCTGGTCGCTCCGGCGCGCACAGCGCCATGGGCGTGCGATGCGATGCAGCCGTCACACCCATGCACTACGCCGATCGTCAGCGCGATCAGCTCTTTGAATTTCGTGTCGAGTGCGCCCGGCGCCAGCGCTGCATGGCTCAGCTCTCCGAATCCGCGATAGACGTCCGGGATCATCTTGCGCAACGCGCGATGCTGCGGACTGAGTGTGTTGAGTACCTCGTGGTGATTGTGATCGGTCATGATGGCATCATACCCCCGGGGGTATTTTAGGACAAGCTGCCCGGCTCGACGCGGCGAGAGATGCGCCGCTCACGGGTCGCGAGGTGTAGAACGGTGCTAATGGGCGCCACTCCTCCTCATCGCTTCGTTCTGCATGGTCGTCGGCGCGGCTCATGGCTCAGTGCGCCGCAGTGGTGACTCGCCATGCATGAGCTGTCGCTGTGCCAAGCGATCGCCGGGGTGGTCAGACCGTACGCCGACGGTCGCCATGTCGACATCGTCCGCGTCAAGATCGGCGCGCTGCGACAGGTAGTGCCCGAGTCGCTGACGTTCTGTTGGACGCTGGTGCGCGACCATGAGGACATGCCCGACGCCGAGCTGGAGCTCGAGTTCGTCACCGCCGAGGTGCAGTGCCGTTCGTGTGGCCAACATTCGACGATCACTTCGCAGTGGGCGCTGCTGTGTGAGCATTGCGAGAGCGCCGATGTCGAGGTGCTGCGCGGTGACGAGTTCCTGGTGACTTCGCTGGACGTTTCGTAAAGGGCCGGTGAAAGGTAGAGCGCATGGGCAGGTTTCATCGACACGACGACGGCACGGTGCACTCCCACGACCACTCGGACCACGGGGAACACGGCCACGAGCATCACGACCATGGGGACCACAGCGGCTACCAGACCGGCTCACAGCGCATCGACGTACTCGAGTCGATCTTTGCCGAAAATGACATCCGCGCCGACTACAACCGAAAAGCTTTTGAAAGCAACGGCATTCGCGCATTGAACTTGATGAGTTCACCCGGCTCAGGCAAGACGACGGTGCTGGGCGCGACACTCGACGAACTCGCCGGCGAGTTGGCCGTCGGGGTGATCGAAGGCGACATCGCCACCGACCTCGATGCGACCAAGCTCGGTGGCCGGGGCGCTCAGATATCCCTACTCAACACCGGCAACGGGTTCGGTGGCGAATGTCATCTCGACGCACCCATGGTCAACCGCGCGCTGCAGGGACTGGATCTAGCCCAACTGGACCTGGTGATCATCGAAAACGTCGGAAATCTGGTGTGCCCGGCAGAGTTTGACGTCGGCGAGCACGCCAAGGCCATGGTCTATTCGGTCACCGAGGGTGACGACAAGCCACTCAAGTACCCGGTGATGTTCCGCGCCGTGGACGTCGTGCTGCTCAACAAGATCGACCTGGTCCCTTATTTGGACGTCGACGTCGACTCCTATACGGCCCGCGTCCGCGAGGTCAACCCGACGGCGACGGTTTTGCCGGTCAGCGCCCGCACCGGCGCCGGGATGTCCGCTTGGTTCGGTTGGCTGCGACGGTTCATGGCAGCCTCGGCGACCTGAGGGCTCGGTGGCGTCCCCCTGCGCTCGGCGAGACGCGCAGCGGGAAATCGGTTGAATGGCAACACATGCAATTCATTCGCAAGACGGTTCGGTGTTGCTGATCGGCACGGCCCACTGACGGCCCCGACGGCGATCGAACGCAAAAGAATACGCCGGGACTCGACGCAATCAGGCCAGAATCCGGAAACCCGTACGACCTCTCCGGATTTGCCAGAACATCGTTGACAAGGCAGTTCGGCGAGAGTAGACCCAGAAAATAGCGCCGCATAAGCGTGCCGACCGTCGACTCCCGCGGTGTCAGGGGCCTAAAGCCCGGGCCCCGGAAAGCTGCGGTATGCCAACAGAAGCAGCAGTCAAAGCGGAAGAAACATTGATCCATGTTCTATGGATCAATGCGGGTCTCAGTTGTGACGGCGATTCGGTGGCGCTGACTGCCGCTACCCAACCCAGTGTCGAGGAGATTGCGCTGGGCGCGCTCCCCGGACTGCCCAAGGTCGCCGTGCACTGGCCGCTGATCGACTTCGAATGCGGCCCCACCGGTGGGGCGGACGATTTCCTCGAATGGTTCTTCAAGGCCGACCGCGGTGAGCTCGAACCGTTCGTGCTCGTCGTGGAGGGTTCGATTCCCAACGAGGCAATCAAGAGCGAGGGGTACTGGTGCGGGTTCGGCAACAACCCGGCCACTGGGCAGCCGATGACCACCAGCGAGTGGCTCGACCGACTCGCCCCCAAGGCGACCGCGGTGGTCGCCGTCGGGACCTGCGCCACCTACGGCGGGCTGCACGCGATGTCCGGTAACCCGACAGGTGCAATGGGCGTACCCGACTACCTGGGCTGGCAATGGAAGAGCAAGGCCGGGATCCCGATCGTTTGCGTTCCGGGCTGCCCGATTCACCCGGACAACCTTGCCGAGACGCTGACCTACCTGCTCTACATGGCCACCGGGCAGGCACCGATGATCCCGCTCGACGATGCACTGCGGCCAAAGTGGCTGTTCGGCAACACCGTACACGAGGGTTGTGACCGAGCCGGTTACTACGAGCAGGGCGATTTCGCCACCGAGTACGGATCGCCGAAATGCATTGTCAAGCTGGGTTGTTGGGGCCCAGTGGTCAAATGCAATGTGCCCAAGCGTGGCTGGATCAACGGTATCGGCGGCTGCCCGAACGTTGGCGGCATCTGCATCGGCTGCACGATGCCCGGGTTCCCGGACAAGTTCATGCCGTTTATGGACGAGCCCCCCGGCGGCAAGATCTCTAGCACCGCGTCGGGCCTGTACGGGTCGATGATCCGCAACCTGCGCGGCATTACCGCACGCACCGTCGACAAAGAGCCGAAGTGGCGGCACAAGGGCGACAAACTGACCACGGGCGCACGCCGCACCTGGTAAGGCGCGACGCGACATCTCAGCTGAAGATAGGGAGCTAAGTTCGATGACAACGATCATCCCCGAGCCGTCCCACGCGAAGCGCGAGCCCGGCCAACTAGTCGAAATGGCCTGGGATCCGATCACCCGGATCGTGGGCAGCCTCGGCATCTACACCAAGATCGACTTCGAGAACCGCGAAGTGGTCGAGTGTCACAGCACCTCGTCCATCTTCCGTGGTTACTCGTTGTTCATGCGGGGCAAGGATCCCCGCGACGCGCATTTCATCACCAGCCGCATCTGCGGCATCTGCGGTGACAACCACTGCACGTGCTCGTGTTACACGCAGAACATGGCCTACGGGGTCAAGCCGCCGCACCTGGGCGAGTGGATCGTCAACCTCGGCGAAGCCGCGGAATACATGTTCGACCACAACATCTTCCAGGAGAACCTGGTCGGCGTGGACTTCTGCGAAAAGATGGTTTCCGAGACCAACCCCGGTGTGCTGGCCAGGGCCGAGAACACCCCGGCTCCGCATGCCGACGCGCACGGGTACAAGACCATCGCCGACATCATGCGGTCGCTCAACCCGTTCAGCGGCGACCACTACCGGGAAGCGCTGCAGGTCAGCCGCTGGACGCGGGAGATGTTCTGCCTCATGGAGGGCAGGCATGTGCACCCGTCCACGCTGTACCCCGGCGGGGTCGGCACTGTAGCGACCATCCAATTGATGACCGACTACATGAGCCGGCTGATGCGCTACGTCGAGTTCATGAAGAAGGTCGTGCCCATGCACGACGATCTCTTCGACTTCTTCTACGAGGCGATCCCCGGTTACGAGAAGGTCGGTCTGCGCCGCACCCTGTTGGGCTGCTGGGGCTCCTTCCAGGACCCCGAGGTGTGCAACTTCGACTACAAGGACATGGAGCGGTGGGGCAACGCCATGTTCGTCACACCGGGCGTGGTGGTCGACGGCAAGCTGGTGACACACTCACTGGTCGACATCAACCTGGGCATCCGGATCCTTTTGGGCAGTTCGTATTACGACGACTGGACCGATCAGGAGATGTTCGTCAAGACCGACCCGTTGGGCAATTCGGTCGACCGCCGCCACCCGTGGAACCAACACACCAACCCGCATCCGCAAAAGCGGGACATGGACGGCGGCAACTACAGCTGGGTGATGTCGCCGCGCTGGTTCGACGGCAAGGACCACCTGGCCCTGGACACCGGCGGCGGTCCGCTGGCCCGGCTATGGGCGACCGCCCTGGCCGGCCTGGTCGACATCGGCTACGTCAAGTCCACCGGTCACAGCGTGCAGATCAACCTGCCCAAGACCGCCCTCAAGGGCCCGGTCGAGTTCGAGTGGAAGATCCCCCAGCACGGGTCCAACACCATCGAGCGCGACCGGGCGCGGACCTACTTCCAGGCCTACGCCGCGGCATGCGGTCTGCACTTCTGCGAGCAGGCGCTGGGCGAAATCCGGGCCGGCCGCACCAAGACCTGGGAGAAGTTCGACGTGCCCAAGGAGGGCATCGGCTGCGGCTTCACCGAGGCGGTGCGCGGAGTGTTGAGCCACCACATGGTGATTCGCGACGGCAAGATCGCCAACTATCACCCGTACCCGCCCACCCCGTGGAATGCGAACCCGCGTGACAGCTTCGGCACGCCGGGGCCCTACGAGGACGCGGTGCAGGGCCAGCCGATCTTCGAGGAGAACGACCGGGAGCACTTCAAGGGCATCGACATCATGCGTACGGTGCGTAGCTTCGACCCGTGCCTGCCCTGTGGCGTGCACATGTATCTCGGCAAGGGCAAGACAGTGGAGCGGCTGCACTCGCCGACCCAAACGGCGACCGGGGAGTGATGCATGGCTGATCGCCCCGAGGAGTTGCAGGGGGACGCGCAGTGGCGCTCGGCGGGCGATCGGATCCAGACGCTGCTGGACGCGACGGCGGCCGGCGGGGTGGCCGCGCGTGAGCGCGCCGAGCAGCTGGTCCGCGAGGTAGTCGACCTCTACGGCGCGGGCCTGTCGCGAATCCTCGCGGCGCTCGGCGATCGGGCGGATCCGGGCATGCTGGACCGCCTGGTCGCCGACGACTTGGTGGCCAGCCTGCTGCTCGTCCACGGCCTGCATCCGCACGACGTGCGGCGACGGGTTTCTGACGCACTCGATCGGGTCCGGCCCTACCTGGGCTCGCACGGCGGGGATGTGCATCTGCTCGACATCGTCGGCGACACCGTGCAACTTCAATTCGAAGGCAGCTGTAAGAGTTGCCCGTCGTCGGCGGTGACGCTGGAGTTGGCGGTCGAGGACGCGATTAGGGCTGCCGCGCCGGAGGTTTCGTCGATTGAAGTGGTGGCGTCCGAAGCCGGTGCCGCCCCCAACTCAACGGTGATCCCGGCCGAATCGCTGCTCGTTCAGGTTCATTCCAGGGGGACGTCCAACGGCGGCGGCTCGATCTGGCACCAGGTGCCCGACCTGGCCGACCTGGCTTCCGGCGAAGTCGGCGGCTTCTCGGTCGGCGGCGTTGTGGTGCTGGCCTGCCGGGTCGGCGACCAGTTGTACGCCTACCGTGATCACTGCCCTGCCTGTGATGGATCGCTGGCCGGTGCGGCACTGCATCGACGAGTCGGCGGCGGCGATCCGGTCCTGCGATGTCCGCGCTGTCACGCGCATTTCGATGTCGTGCATGCCGGGGCGGGCCTCGACGGGCTAGACAGTGAGGACAGTGGCGCCGAGCGCCACCTCGATCCCATCCCACTGCTGCGGCGCGAAGGTGTGCTGTCCCTCGCGGTGCCGGCCGAACCGATGGGCACGCCCGCATGACCACCCCTTACGATGTGCTGGCACGCATCACCGGAAACCGGCGCGGGCCGGAGCCGACCGGACAGCGCTGCGAGATGTGCTCGGAGTCGATCGCCGACGCCCACCAACACGTGGTGAATGTGGCTGGGCGGCAATTGATGTGCGTCTGCCGCGGCTGCTATCTGCTGTTCATCGACAGCCACGCGGAGCTGCGCTATCGCGCGGTCCCGGACCGGTATCTGTTATTTCCCGACTTCGCGCTCGATCGCCGGACCTGGGAAGCGTTGCAGATCCCGGTCGGCTTGGCGTTCTTCTTCCGCAACTCGGCGCTGGATCGGACTGTCGGCTTCTACCCGGGGCCGGCCGGCGCAACCGAATCCGAACTCGACCTCAACGCCTGGAGCGCGATCAGCGCCGCCGAACCGAGGGTCGGGCTGCTCGCTGACGACGTCGAGGCGCTGCTGGTGCGCGTGCCCAATGATGCAGAAGCCGACGGAGCGCCCGAGTGTTACCTGGTCCCGATCGATGCCTGCTATGAGTTCGTCGGCGGACTGCGGACGCGGTGGCGCGGTTTCGACGGTGGCCAGGAGGCTCGCGAGTTCATCGACGACTTCTTCACCGCACTCGCCGAACGCAGTATGGAGCAACGATGACCACCCCCGGCACCTCGTTCACCGTTGTCGACGTGGCCCCCGAGCCGTACGCGATCACGCCAATGCTGACCGCGCGCATCGCTGTCTCGGTACCCGGCGACCAACCGGTGCACGCGATCGCGCTGCGATGTCAGGTCCGCATCGACCCATTGCGGCGCGGCTATTCCGACGGCGAGGCCGCCGGACTGACCGACCTGTTCGGACCGCGGGAACGTTGGGCAACTACCCAGCACACCTTCCTCTGGCAGCACGCCGCCGCGATGGTCCCGGGATTCACCGGCGCATGCGAGGTCTCGCTGCCACTGGAATGCACGTATGACTTTGAGGTGACGGCGGCCAAGTATCTGCACGCGCTGCGTGACGGCCTGGTGCCGCTGCAGTTCCTGTTCAGCGGAACGATTTTCACGGCAGGCCAGCGCGGGTTCTCGGTCCAGCAAGTACCGTGGGACTGCGAGGGCCGCTACGACATGCCGGTGTCGGTGTGGCAGGACCTGATCCAGCAACACTACCCCAGCAGCGGATGGGTGCGCCTGGGCCACGACACGGTGGCGGCTCTGAGCGCGTACAAGTCGGCGCGCGGACTCTTAGGCCTCGACGACGCGGTCACTGAGTTACTGGCCCATGCTCGCGAGGAGGTCCGGTGAGCGCGAATTGGGACCGGGCCCGTGCCATCGCCGACGCGGTGCTCTACGAAGGTTATCTGCTGTACCCGTATCGCGCATCGTCGCGTAAGAATCAAGCACGTTGGCAATTCGGGGTTTTAGGTCCACCCGGCGCTGCTGACGCGGGCATCGGCGAGGATGATAGCCTCTCGGCGCAGTTCCTCGTCGACGGCGCGGACGGCATCAAGCTGGTCGTGCGGTTCCTGCAATTGCAGCACCGCGCCGCTGAGCGCAACACCGGATACCGGCGCTACGAGTCGGTCGATGAACTGACTACGCCTTCCGGGTCATGGCTTAGCTGGGATGAGGCCGTCGAAGTTGAATTGCCTTTCGGGCCTTTTGATTTCGCCGGTCCAGCCCGGCAATGGACGCTACCGATCACGGCGCCGCCGAGCAGCGATATCGAACCGGTTGACGGCGGCCGGCTGGTGCGGACCAGAGAGGCCATCCTGGGTGAGCTGACCCTCGGCGTCGAAGGCGACAGGTCCCTCTCCGGCCTGAGCCGCGTCACCGTCACGGTGCGCAACACCGCCCCGAACGTCGAGTATGCCGGGAAAGAGTGGGCCATCGCCAGGTCTCTGATCGGCACCCATGTCATCGCAGAAGCCGTTGGCGGTGAGTTCATTTCGCTGCTGGACCCACCTGATCGCGCAGCAGCCGCGGCTCCCGAGTGCCGCCAGCACCGCTGCTTCCCAGTATTGGCCGGTCCGCCCGATGACAGCGACCTGCTGCTGGTGTCGCCGATCATTCTGTACGACCACCCCGAAATCGCCGAACAGAGTGAGGGCGCGCTCTACGACTCCACCGAAATCGATGAGATCCTGACCCTGCGGGTGATGACCATGACCGACGACGAGAAGGCGCAGGCCCGCGCCACCGACCCGCTGGCCGCGCAGATCATCGACCGCTGCGATGCCATGTCGCCCGAGGCGATGCAGCGCCTGCACGGCGTCTTGCGCGATCCCCACCTGGGCGCGCCGGCCGGCGAGCCGGGTCTGATCCCGGAGATACCCGATGGCGTGCAATGGTGGGATCCGCTGGCCGACAACGCTGTTCGACCGGATATCGATGCGGTGCTGGTGAACGGTGTGCGGGTGTCGCGGGGCAGTCGGGTGCGGTTGCATCCGGGTCGTCGTGCCGACGCGCAAGACTTGTTTTTCTCCGGCAAGACCGCTCGGGTCACCTCGGTGCACGAAGACGTCGACGGCAACCAGCACGTCGGCGTCGTGGTCGACGACGATCCGGCCGCCGACCTGCACGAGTGGTACGGCCGCTACCTGTACTTCGCACCCGACGAAGTCGAACCGCTCGAAACCACCACCACGGAAAGGAATTCGACATGGAGATCGTAGGGTGGGTGTTCATCGGTATCCTTGGACTGATCGCGTTCTCGGCAGTGGTGCTGGGCCTGGTAAACCTTCCAGATGCCCGGCGCTACCTGAGGATGCGGCACATGTAGTGGATTCGACCGCGGCGGTATGGCCTCTCGCATCCTGGTAGCCGGCATCGGCAACATATTCCTCGGCGACGACGGCTTCGGCTCCGAGGTGCTGCCTCATGTCTTTGACCGGGTCGACTCCTCCGACGGGGTCCGCGCCACCGATTACGGCATCCGTGGTATGCATCTGGCCTACGACCTGCTCGAGAACTGGGATGCACTGGTGCTCGTCGACGCGATCCCCGACCGTGGCTCGCCCGGCACGGTGCACGTATTCGAGGTCGATCATCAATCACCGGATTCCCCAGTGGGTCTGGACGCGCACGGCATGGATCCTGCGACGGTGTTCGCGAGTCTTCGCGCCCTGGGTGGGACTGCCCCGCGGACCATCGTGGTGGGATGCGAAGTCGCCGATGTCGCCGACGGAATGGGCTTGAGTGAGCCCGTCCAAGCGGCGGTCCCGGAAGCGGTGCGGGCGGTCGAATCGACGGTCGCGATGTTGCGCGCCGAAGACGAAGCTCGGCTAGGAGAGGTTTGACCGATGTGTCTGGGGATTCCCGGCCAAGTCGTCCGGATGCTCGACGGCTACAACGACCAAGTCGCGCTCGTTGACGTCGTCGGTGAGCATCGCAAGGTCAACGTCGGCATGCTGCCGGAGGAGACGTTCGCGCCGGGCGACTGGGTGATCATCCACATGGGCTTCGTGGTGGAGAAGACCGACAAGGCCGGCGCCGAGGAGGCGATGGCCGGTCTGAAGCTGATGGGCTCTGGCGGCGGCGAGCCGGAGGGCATCAACTGATCTAGATTTGCGGAGTGATTGTCCAACTTGTCGGAACAACGTAGCGTTTTTGCCAGCTGGCAAACGCCATGCTCATTCTCATTCGGCTGAGGTGATGGCAATGACCACAGACACAGCGGATCCGGCGAGCCCGCCGAAATCGGATGTCCCCCATGAAGTGGTGGTCACCTGCCCGGCCACCGGAAAACTGGTCGGCCGCGTCCCGGTGGCGACATCGGTTGAGGTCGAGACGGTAGCTGCCCGGCTGCGCGCGGCGCAGCCGGGGTGGCAACAAATGGGCGTCGATGCCCGCGCGCAGTGGCTGGGCAAGTGGCGTGACTGGCTGATCGACCACACCGACGAATTGTTGACGCTGCTACAACTCGAAACGGGCAAGTCCTGGGGCGACGCCAACATAGAAATCGCCGGCGTCCAGATGATCAATTACTGGATCGACAACGCAGCCGATTTCCTCGCCGACCAGACCGTTCGCCCGTACGGCGCGGCCAGCATTGCTAAGAAGCTGACCATTGCCTACCAGCCCTATCCGCTCGTCGGAATCATCACACCGTGGAACGGACCGCTGTCGGTGCCGCTGGTCGACATTTCGGCCGCCTTGATGGCCGGCTGCGCGGTGCTGTCCAAGCCCTCGGAATTCACCCCGCTGGTGTGGCGGATGGCGGTCGACGGGTGGAAGCAGATCGGTGCACCGGACGTGCTCGACGCCGTGTACGGGTTCGGCCAAACCGGAGCCGCATTGGTCGATCTGGTGGACTGCGTGATGTTCACCGGTTCGGTCAACACCGGGCGTCGCATCGCCGTCGCGGCCGCGCAGCGACTGATCCCGTGCAGCCTAGAGCTCGGCGGCAAAGACGCGATGATCGTCTGCGCCGACGCCGACATCGACCGGGCCGCCGACGGCGCGGTATGGGGCGCATTCGCCCTCACCGGCCAAGTCTGCATATCGGTCGAGCGGTGCTACGTCGAGGAGCCGGTGTACGACGAGTTCGTCAGCAAGGTGGTGGTCAAAACGTCCCGGCTCCGCCAAGGCATGGACGCCAAGCACGACTATTCCTGCGAGATCGGGTCGATGACCACCGAACAACAACTCGCCATTGTGTCCAGCCACGTCGACGACGCCGTCAGCAAGGGCGCGAGGGTGCTGGTCGGCGGCAAGTCGAGTGACCCCGCCACTGAGGGACTGTTTTACCAGCCGACAGTGCTGGTCGACGTCGACCACGGGATGAAGTGCATGCGGGAGGAGACCTTCGGGCCCACATTGCCGATCATGAAGGTTCACGACGTTGCCGAGGCGATGGAGAAGGCGAACGACTCCGAATTGGGTTTGTCCGGCAGCGTCTGGACACGAGACAAAAACAAAGGGATGGCGTTGGCACGCAAGATGAACACCGGAACGGTGAACATCAACAACGTCATCACCAGCGACATCCAGGTACCGATGGAAGGTTGGAACGAATCAGGGCTGGGTTCCCGCAACGGCGGGGCCGACGGGATCCGCAAATTCTGTCGAACCAAGAGCATTGTGGCCGAGCGGGTTGCGATGAAGAAAGAGCCGATCTGGTATCCCTACAGCCGGAAGAAGGGCAAAGCCATCGCCGCCATGCTCCGGATGACATCGGCCAGAGACTGGCGGCGGCGACTCGGACGCTGACGCCGAATTACAACCACCACGACGCGGTGGCGTCCAAGTGGCGACGAGTGCGGTAACGCGCGAGACTGTCGTCGCCATCGGCGATCGCCTCGATGATGCGCAGGTGAGCGCGCTGCACGTCGACGAGATCGCTGTGGCTCGGGATCGGCTGCTTGGCAGTGCTCCAGTGCCGGCGGAACACCTCCACGATGATCCGTAAGAACAAGTCCAGCACCGCATTACCGGCCAGCTGAGCCAATCCGGTATGGAACAGGAACTCCTCCATACCCGCCTTGCGCAGATCGTCGCCGGCTTCCTCGATGATCAGCCGATGGGTGTCCAGGAAGGCACGCACATCCGGCGCGTCTCGGCGTTTGACAACCTTTGCGACGTTATCGATCTCGATGGCGTCGCGCACCAACCGCAGATCTTCGCCATGAGGCTTGCGGTATTGCAGATACAGCGCGATGGTGTCAATGCTGGCCTGCGCCTGCGGTTCTGCCACCACCAGCCCACCGCCGGGTCCGCGACGCATCTTCGCTACGGCATGGTATTCCAGCAGCCGCACCGCCTCTCGCAGCACCGACCGGCTCACTCGATAACGTTCCAGCAGCGCGACTTCGGTCCCGAAGACCTCGCCGATCTGACGGCCACTGGTGACGATGTCGTCGCGGATAGCAGTCGCCAACACCTCGGCGAGCTTCCCGCGCGGCGCCTCGCGGTCCAGTCCGCGCGGGTTGCCCGCTCGCCCGGGAGGCTGGTGATCTTGTAGCCACGCCGTCACCGATTCCGCGTGCCGCTCGCTCAGTGTCTTGGCCCGCGCCGAGTCGCCCGCGGTGACCGCCGCGACGATATCGGCGTGTTCCTGATGCCTCCGGTCGATTGCCTCAAGGGCATCACGGGCGGAGTCCAGCCGCGAATCTTGCGCATACCGAACGGTCAATCGCATCAGGATGTCGATAAAGAGTTGCAGCACCGGGTTTTTGGACTGCTCGGCCAGTGCTGCATGGAACTCGTCACGCAGCTCATCGGCGCGCAGCAC
This sequence comes from Mycobacterium sp., assembly GCF_035623875.1. Lineage (GTDB taxonomy): Bacteria > Actinomycetota > Actinomycetes > Mycobacteriales > Mycobacteriaceae > Mycobacterium. The sequence continues at coordinate 15,510 of NZ_DASPSP010000305.1, forward strand.
AGCACGCAGGCGGTCGATGCCGGCTTCGTCGATCTGTTCTGCGGCAAGCGACGCTGCCAACGGCTCCAGCAGCAGCCGCGCATCCAGCAGGTCACCGATCGTGGTACCCAGGTATTCCAAATAGATGATGATGGCGTGAGTTGCCGGCGCGGCGTCGGGCTCGCAGACGAGCAGTCCACCGTTGGGCCCGCGGCGCATGCGCGCGACTTGGTGGTGCTCGACCAGCCGGACGGCTTCGCGTAGCACAGATCGGCTCACCCGGTAACGCTGTTGCAGCGCCTGCTCGGAGCCCAATGATTGGCCGATCGGCCAACCCCGCCGAATGATGTCGGCCTCGATGCGACGTGCGATGTGCGAAGCTCGTTTATCCGACCGGTGCTCGGCGTCAGTACCGGCTCCGACCTGCGAACGAGCTTGCACGCTCAATTGCACACTCGCACAGGGCTACTCAGCATGTCAGCAGCATGCATCCGGCGATCGGACCACCGCCCACTGCGGCCACCGCCACCTCAGGGCGTCGCTGCACCTGCCGCTCCCCCGCCTCGCCACGCAGTTGCAAGCAGGTCTCGTGTAGCAGCCAGTAGCCGTGCATCCGGCCAGCCGAGAGCTGACCGCCGTAGGTGTTCAGCGGCAGCTCGCCATCCAGTGCGATCCGCTCCGCTCCCTCGACGAACGGACCGGCCTCGCCGTCGCCGCAGATACCGAGGGCTTCCAGCCACGCGAGGGTGAGGAAGGTGAACCCGTCGTACAACTCTGCGAGGTTCAGATCGGCGGGTGTCAGATCGGTTCGCGACCACATCTGCGCCGCCGCATCTGCCGAGGCCATCTTCGGATAATCCGCGCGGTGGAACCAGCCGCCCGCGCCGTCGCTGCCCCCGATCGCCTCCACCTTCACCGCCCGATGCGGACAGTCTTTGTCGTAGTCGGCGGCCGACACCACCACCGCGATCGACCCGTCGATCGGGACGTCGCAATCCAGCAACCCGAACGGCGTGGAAACCGGCCGCGCGGCCAGATAATCGGCCATGGTCATCGGATCCCGGTACACCGCAAGTGGATTCAGTGCGGCGTTACGCCTGCTGTTGATCGCCAGCCAGCCCAACTGCTCTTTGGTGGTTCCATACATCTCCATGTGCCGGCGGCAGTTCAGCGCCAGCCAGTTCGCGGCGGAATATGCGTGGGCGGCAACCAGATCGTTGACATCGTCCATGGGCCCGACGGCGGGTGGCTTAGCACCCTCGGGTGTCTCGAACATCCGGGCGAGCGGCGGTGCGGGCGCATTCTCGTCCCGCTTCACCGGGACCGTGCCGCCCAGCATTTGGATCGTCCGGTAAATGACCACATGCCGCGCGTGAGCCTCGGACACCGCACGGCATGCCGACATCACCGGACTCAGCAGACCACCGGTGCCGAACCCCGATCCGCAGTCGGACGCCTCGATGTGTAGCGCGGCGAGGACTTCGGCTGCGGGGGTGTCACCCAGGGTGGCAATGCCGTCGATGTCTGCCGCAGCCAGCCCGGCGTCGTCGATGGCAGCGCGGACCGCTTCCATGGTGAGATCCAGCCCGGGAATACCGGTGCGACGGCCGATTCGCGAGATGCCGATGCCGGAAATGATCGCGTCTTTTTCGAAGTAACCCATCTGCGCCGTCCGTTAGGCCAACCCGCTGAACAACAACCCGGAAAATAGAGTGTACTGTATTGCTCGTGTCGACCGAGGCGACGTCGGAACTGCTCATCGAGTACTGCGACAATTGCGCACACTGGGTGCATCCCGCGGCCGGCGAATGCCGCGACTGCGGCGGTCCGCTGGTCGCGCGGCCGGTGTCGGGTCACGGCACCGTGTTCACCTATACGGTCAACTACCACGCCTTCAACCCGGAGCTTCCGACGCCCTACGTGATCGCCATCGTCGAACTCGTCGAGCAGAGCGGACTACGGGTAGCGGCGAATATCGTTGACTGTGAACCTGATTCAGTTACGTGTGGGATGCGCGTCGAGGCGCTGCCGGAGCCTGGCGCCGGCGGCGCGCCACGCTTCGCACCCGCCGGTTAGCGCTAGTTGATCAGCGGGTCGCGCGGCATGCCCAGGATCCGCTCGGCGATCTGATTGCGGGTCACCTCGGAGGTACCGCCGGCAATCGCCATGCCCCGGGCGCCCATGATCAAGCGACCCGACAGCACGCCCGGCCCGTCTAGCACCGCGACCTCGGGCCCTACCAGCGCCGCCATGATCGCCGCGCCCTCGACCATGTGCTCGGCCAACTTCAACTTGGTCACGTTGCCTTCCGGACCCGGGCCCGCCCCCTCGACGCTGCGCGCGACGCGGCGCAAATTCAGCAGTCGCAAGGCATTCTCTTCGGCCAGGTACGTCCCTACCCGAATTCGCCCGCCCTCCAACCGATCCGGATGTTCCCGGACCAGCTCAACCAACTGCGCCGCCAACCCCTCGTAGAAAGACCCGCTGCCGCCGATGCTGACCCGCTCGTTGCCCAGCGTTGCCCGCGCGACCGTCCAGCCCGAATTGGGCGGCCCGACAACATCCTCGTCGGGCACGAACAAGTCGTTGAAGAACACCTCGTTGAAGTCCGAGCCGCCGGTCATCTGCCGCAGCGGCCGCACCTCGACCTCGGGGGCCTTCATGTCGACGATCACCGTGGTGATGCCGGCGTGCTTGGGCGCCTCCGGGTCGGTGCGTACGGTCGCCAGGCCACGGGCGCAGTAGTGGGCCCCACTGGTCCACACCTTCTGCCCGTTGATCTTCCAGCCGCCATCCACCCGGGTCGCCCGCGTCTTGATGGACGCCGCATCCGAGCCGGCGTCCGGCTCGGAGAACAGCTGGCACCAGATCTCGTCCTTGCGGAGTGCCTTCTCGACGAATCGTTCTATCTGCCAAGGCGTTCCGTGCTGGATCAAAGTCAGGATCACCCAGCTGGTGATTCCGTAGTCCGGGCGTTTGATGCCGGCGGCACGGAACTCTTCCTCGATTACCAGCTGCTCGACCGCGTCGGCGGCGCGACCCCACGGCTTGGGCCAGTGCGGCATCACATAGCCCGTCTCGATCAGCTTGTCGCGCTGCGCCTGCTTGTCCAGTGCGGCGATCTCGGCGGCGTCGGCATGAATCCTGGTGCGCAACTCCTCGGCCTCTGGCGGCAGGTCCAGGCTGTTCTCCCGCGCGACACCGGCGGCGGTGCGCTCGAACACGTCGCGGGCCGGCGCGTCACCGCCGAACAGTGCCGTGGTCACCAACGCTCGGCGCAGATGCAAATGCGCATCGTGCTCCCAGGTGAAACCGATACCGCCGTGCACCTGGATGTTCAGTTCCGCATTGCGCGCGTACGCCGGAAACGCCAACGCGGCCGCCGAAGCAGCCGCCAGCCGGAACTGGGCTTCGTCCTCGGATGAGTCCTCTGCTGCCGCGCGGGAGGCGTCCCATACCGCCGCGATCGCTGACTCGGCGCCGACCAACATGTTGGCGCAGTGATGCTTGACCGCCTGGAACGTGGCGATGGTGCGGCCAAACTGCTGGCGCACCTTGGCGTAGTCGACGGCGGCGTCGACGCAGTCGGCCGCCCCACCGACCGCTTCGGCAGCCAGCAGCGTTCGGGCGAGAGCCAGTGCCGATTCCCGCGCTCCCGGCAGAACGTCGTCGGCGGTGACGGTCACGTTGTGCAGTCGGACCCGTCCGGAGCGCCGGGTCGGATCCAAATTCTCCGGGACCTCGACCGACACGCCGGCGCGGTCGCGTTCCACCACCAGTACGTCGTCACCGGCTGCGACCAACAGCAGGTCGCCCAGGCCCGCACCGAACACCAGCCCGGCCTCGCCGTCGGCCACGCCATCCTTGAGGCTTACGTGACCGTCCAAGCCGATGCCCGCGGTGACGGTTCCGTCGATCAGCCCCGGAAGCAGCCGCGACTTTTGCTCACCGGTACCGCCTTTGGCGATCACCGCCGACGCGATGACGGTCGGCACGAACGGCCCCGGCGCCACCGCGCGACCGAGTTCGTCGATGACGACCACCAGCTCGGGCAGCCCGTAGCCCGAGCCGCCGTGTTCTTCGCCGATGTGCAGGCCGAGCCAGCCGAGTTCGACGATGCCCTGCCAGAACGGAGGTCGGGCCTCCTCGGGCGCGTCGAGCAGGGACCTGGCCGCCGAACGCGCCTTCTGCGAAGTCAGGAAGCCGCGGGCGACCTCGGCGAGTTCGCGATGGTCATCAGTCAGTGCGATACCCATTCGAGGGCCTTCCTCTTGGACGCAAGGAGCCGGTGGGAAAGAGTGTACTTAAATGCGGCCGCCTCCCAACCGGGTGGTTGGCCCGGATGACGGCTATCGCGTCACTTGGGCGCGAACCGCTGTCCGGCGTCCAGCCTCAGGCACTGGCCGTTCAGCATCGGGTTGTCCACGATCGCGGCGACCAGCTTCGCGTACTCCTCCGGGCGGCCCAGCCGCTTCGGAAACGCCGCGTCCTTGGTCAACGCGGTGGCGTATTCGTCCGGAATGCCCTTGGTCAACCCGGTGGCGAACAGGCTCGGCGCGATGGCCAGCACGCGGATGCCCAGTGACCCGAGGTCGCGTGCCATGGTCAGGCACATGCCAGCGATGCCCGCCTTGGCGGCGGTATAGGCGACCTGCCCGATCTGGCCCTCGAACGCCGCGATCGACGCGGTGTTGATGATCACGCCGCGCTCCTCGTCTTCCGGCTCGTTTTTGCTCATGTGGGCTGCCGCCAGCCGGCTGATGTTGAACGTGGCGATGAGGTTGAGATCGATCACCGACTGGAAGGACTCGAGATCGTGCGGACCGGATTTCGACATCGTCCGCTTGGCGATGCCGCCGCCGGCCGTGGTCACCGTGACATGCAGGCCGCCCAGTTTGTCGACCGCGGCCTGCAGGGTCTCCTCGGTGCCGGTGAAGTCGGTGACGTCCACCGGATAGAACGTGCCGCCGATACCCGCCGCGACATCCTTGCCGTCCGAACCCTCGCGGTCCAGCACCGCGACGCTGGCCCCGCGGGCGGCCAGCAGCTCGGCGCTGGCGCGGCCCATGCCCGAGGCGCCGCCGATGACGACCACCTTCTTGCCGTTGATCTCCATGCAAACCTCCTAGTTGGTAGCTGCACGCTATCGCGGCCCCGCGTGACGTTGTCGGCCAGGCGTGTAAAGGTGGGCTGTGCTGCTGATCGACGTGGCGAGGACCTCGGCCGAAGTGGGTGGCTCCGCTTCGCGGCTGGCCAAAATCGGGCGGATCGCCGACCTGCTCAGCCGGGCCAAACCCGATCCCCAGCTGGTTGCCATCGTCGTGTCGTGGCTCTCCGGTGAGCTGCCGCAACGCCAAATTGGCATGGGCTGGGCGGCTTTGCGGTCGCTACCGCCCGCCGCCGCCCAGCCGAGCTTGACCGTGTCCGGCGTAGACGCCACCTTCTCCACGATCGGCGGCGTCTCTGGCAAGGGCTCGCGGGCGCGGCGCGCCGAGCTTGTCTCCGGATTGTTCGCGTCCGCAACAGAAGTCGAGCAGACGTTTTTGCAGCGGTTGCTCACCGGTGAGCTGCGCCAGGGCGCGCTGGCCGGCGTGATGGCCGATGCGGTGGCCGTCGCCGCACAGATCCCCGCCCCCGTGGTACGACGCGCCGCGATGCTGGGCGGAGACCTGCCTGCAGTCGCCGCCGCGGGCTTGACCGGTGGAACGGTGGCGCTGGACGCGTTCACCCTGCGAGTGGGTCGACCGGTCGGTCCGATGCTGGCGCAGACCGCAGCAAGCGTAACCGAGGCACTCGAAAAGCTCGATGGCACAGCAGCTTTCGAGACGAAGCTGGATGGCGCGCGGGTGCAGGTGCACCGGGCGGGTGACCAGGTCACGGTGTACACCCGAAGCCTCGACGACGTCACCGCCCGGCTGCCCGAGGTGGTCGAGGCGACGCTGGCGCTGCCGGTCAGCGAATTGATCGCCGACGGGGAGGCGATCGCGTTACGTCCAGACGGCCGGCCGCAGCCCTTCCAGGTCACCGGATCGCGATTCGGCCGATCAGTCGACGTCCCGGCCGCCCGCGCCGCCCAGCCGCTATCGGTGTTCTTCTTCGACGTCCTGCACTGCGACGGCGTCGACCTCCTCGACGCGCCGACCAGCGAGCGGATGGGCGTACTCGACCAGATCGCGTCAGCGCGCAACCGGGTCGATCGACTGGTCACCTCGGATCCGGGCGCCGCCGCCGACTTCTTGGAGGCGACGCTGGCCGCAGGCCACGAGGGCGTGATGGCCAAGTCGTTGACCGCGCGCTACGAAGCAGGTCGCCGCGGGGCCGGCTGGCTGAAAGTCAAACCCGTCCACACCCTGGACCTGGTGGTGCTGGCCGTCGAGTGGGGCTCGGGCCGGCGCCGTGGGAAGCTGTCCAATATCCATCTGGGTGCCCGCGACCCGGCCACCGGCGGGTTGGTGATGCTGGGCAAAACCTTCAAAGGGATGACCGACGCCATGCTGGACTGGCAGACCGCACGGTTTAAGGAACTGGCCGTTGGTCCGACCGACGGCTACGTGGTGCGGCTGCGACCCCAGCAGGTGGTCGAGGTGGCGTTCGACGGGGTGCAGCAGTCCTCGCGCTACCCCGGGGGTCTGGCGCTGCGGTTCGCCCGGGTGCTCCGCTACCGCGATGACAAGGGCCCCGACCAGGCCGACAGCATCGACACCGTGCGTGCCCTGCACCGAAGCTGAACCAGCGGTTGCGTGACTGTGAACGTCGCGGCGCGACGCGCCGATGGATGGGTCGGCATATTCACAGTCGCGTAGGGTCCCGGCCGTGGAAGGGCACAGTGGGCTGAGTGGGCACGTCAGCTACATCCACACGGACACCGACTTGCCCGCGGTCGCGATTATCGACCGCTCACCTATCCGTACCAGGCACAAGATCATCTTCGGAGCTATCGCGGTATTGGGTGCGGTGGCCTGGGCGATTATCGCGTTCGTCCGCGGCGAGACGGTCAACGCGGTGTGGTTCGTCGTTGCGGCGATCTGCACCTACATCATCGGGTACCGGTTCTATGCGCGGCTGATCGAGACGAAGATCGTTCGCCCGCGCGACGACCACGCCACACCGGCTGAAGTTTTCGACGACGGGACCGACTTCGTCCCGACCGACCGGCGCGTGCTGTTCGGCCACCACTTCGCCGCGATCGCCGGAGCGGGCCCGTTGGTCGGCCCGGTACTGGCCACCCAGATGGGCTATTTGCCCTGCAGTATCTGGATCGTCATTGGCGCGGTGTTCGCCGGAGCCGTGCAGGACTACTTGGTGTTGTGGATCTCCACCCGGCGACGGGGCCGATCGCTTGGCCAGATGGCCCGCGACGAGCTGGGTGCCACCGGCGGCGCGGCAGCTCTCATCGGGGCCTTCGTCATCATGGTGATCATCATCGCGGTGCTCGCACTGGTGGTGGTGCGAGCACTGGGCCAGAGCCCTTGGGGTGTGTTCTCCATCGCCATGACCATTCCCATCGCCATCTTCATGGGCTGCTACCTCCGGTTCTTGCGTGCCGGGCGGGTGGGCGAAGTATCAGTGATCGGCTTCGCGCTGCTGATGCTCGCGGTGGCCTCAGGCAGTTGGGTCGGCGAAACCTCCTGGGGCGCATCATGGTTGACCTTGTCTCCAGTAACGGTGGCCTGGCTGATCGTCAGCTATGGTTTCGTTGCTTCGGTGCTGCCGGTCTGGCTGCTTCTCGCGCCGCGGGATTACCTCTCGACGTTCATGAAGGTGGGTGCCATCGCCTTGCTGGCGATCGGCATCTGCGTTGCGCACCCGCTCATGCAGGTACCCGCGATCTCACGGTTCGCCACCCGCGGCGATGGACCGGTTTTCGCCGGTTCGCTGTTCCCGTTCCTGTTCATCACCATCGCCTGCGGTGCGCTATCGGGATTCCACGCATTGATCTCATCGGGGACGACGCCGAAGCTGCTGGAGAAGGAAAGCCAGATGCGTCTGATCGGCTACGGCGGCATGCTCACCGAGTCGTTCGTCGCAGTCATGGCGCTGATCAGCGCGGCGATCCTCGACCAGCACCTGTACTTCGCCCTCAACGCGCCAGCCGCAAAAACCGGCAGCACCGCGGCAACCGCCGCGGATTACGTGAACCGGCTGGGCTTGTCGGGGCAACCTGTGACCGCGGATCAGCTCAGCCAGGCCGCCGCCAGCGTGGGCGAAAAGTCGATCGTGTCGCGCACCGGCGGCGCACCGACGCTAGCGATCGGCATGTCCGAATTACTGCAACGGACATTCGGCGGTGCGGGCCTCAAGGCGTTCTGGTACCACTTCGCGATCATGTTCGAGGCGCTGTTCATCCTGACCGCGGTAGACGCCGGCACCCGGGTCGCGCGCTTCATGCTTTCGGACACGCTAGGCAACTTGGGTGGTCTGCTGGCTAAACTCCGAAACCCGAGCTGGCGCCCGGGCGTATGGGTCTGCAGCCTGGCCGTGGCTGCGGCGTGGGGCAGCATCCTGTTGATGGGCGTGACCGATCCGCTTGGTGGTATCAACACCCTGTTCCCGCTATTCGGTATTGCTAATCAGCTGTTGGCGGCGATCGCGCTGACCGTCATCACCGTCGTCGTCATCAAAAAGGGTCTGCTGAAGTGGGCCTGGATTCCAGGGATTCCACTGTTGTGGGATCTTGCGGTCACGCTGACCGCGTCGTGGCAGAAGATTTTTTCTCCAGATCCCAACGTGGGCTACTGGACTCAGCATTCCCGATATGCCGCCGCAAAAGCAGCCGGTAAGACGGCGTTCGGTTCGGCGAAGACACCCGGTCAGCTCAACGACGTGATCAGGAACACGTTCATCCAAGGCACTTTGTCAATCCTCTTTGCCGCTGTCGTTGTGATTGTGGTTCTGGCCGCAATCATTGTGGTGTACAGGACAATTCGCGGCTATGGCAAACCGCTGACTGAAGATGATCCAGTGCCATCAAGACGGTTCGCGCCGTCAGGCATGATCGCTACCCCAGGTGAACGAGAGCTACAGAAACAATGGGACGAGCTAAGTCTGACGCCGACGCGCCAGTCCGGTTCCGGCGTATCTTCGGCGGAGTCTCCAAGCATTGGGGCATCCTGACCAGCACGGCAGCCGAATTCACAGCTGTCGCATAGGGTCACGCGACCGGGCGGCGACGGATCCCCCGGTTTGACGGAGTGCGCCCGTGCGCGGTTCCTAAGCCGTTGCGCTACAGCGTTTCTGGCGAAATATCCGGCTCAATCGCAGATTCCGATGAGAATGAACAGATGGAGAACGGTCGGCAAAGGATAAGGTTGGACCGGTGACAGTAACAACTGATCGCAGGATCCGGCTCTTCAAGGGTGACCCGCAAGCGGTAGCCACCCGGCTGCTCCGCCGTCCAAAACTACCGCAGGCTATGCCGTTGGCACGCCCCGAATCCGTCGTCGACTTTGACCTCGACGCCCGCGAAACCCGGGAGCGTTGGCGCACGTTCGCGCGGCGGATGGCGATCACCACCTGGGCCCTTGTCGTGGCCTACCGGACCCTGACGGATGGGCTCGCATTCAATCGCGAACTGCTGCTGCTCTATATCGCGACCGGGCTCATCGCCGCCAGCATCGGTCGAGGGCACAAGGTATTCGCAGTCGTGCGCGACTGGCTGCCGTTCGCGCTCGTGCTGCTGGTGTATGACCTCAGCCGGGGAGCGGCAACGCTGGTGGGAGCGCCTACGCTGTGGCATTTCCAGCCCCGGGCGGACCGGTGGTTGTTCTTCGGCACCGTCCCGACCGTGTGGTTGCAGGAGCGCATCAAGATGCCGCAACCGCCGTGGTGGGAAGTGATCATTAGCGGCATCTACATGTCGTTTTTCGTCCTGCCCTATGTTGTCGCCGGAGTGCTCTGGCTGCGCAACCGAAGCGACTGGGCAGCGTTTGTCCGACGGTTCGTCGCGTTGTCCTTCGCCGCCCTCGTCGTCTACATCGTCCTGCCGGCAGCACCACCGTGGGCAGCCGCCCGCTGTACCCCGGCCGACATCGCCGCTGGGCCGTCCAGCCCGCGCTGCATGTTCAGAAGTCCCGCAGGTGTCCTCCAGGGCGGGCTGCTGGGCGCCATGCACAGAAGCCAGCCCGGCGCGCACCTCTTCGTTGAGCGGATCTCGACGCGCGGCTGGGGAACTCTGCATCTGCAATCGGCCGGAGCACTGCTCAACTCCGGACAGGCCAGCGTGAATCTGGTCGCGGCGATTCCCTCTCTGCATGCCGCATTGACTGCGATGATCTCGGTGTTCTTGTGGCGCCGCGTCAAGCCCATCTGGCAGCCGCTGCTGGTGGCCTACCCGTTGGCGATGGCCTTCGTGCTGGTCTACTCCGCCGAGCACTTCGTGATCGACATCCTGCTGGGCTGGACGCTCGCCGTGATCGTGTCGCTGGTCATCGGTTGGATCGACTCGTGGTGGTCGCGGCGCCGGGCGTGGAAGTCAGGCCTGGCTAAGCCAACGGGTGATCTTGGCGGCGGCCTCACCGTAGAAGGTGTGGTAGACGCGGTCGGCGACGTAACCGATGTGTGGGGTGGCGACCACGGTGTCCAGCGAGCGCAGCGGATGCCCGGTCGGCAACGGCTCGGTGTCGAAGACGTCGAGGCCGGCTCCGCCCAGCCGGTGCGACCGCAATGCGTCGATGAGAGCTGTCTCGTCGACGATCGGGCCGCGCGATGTGTTGACTAGCAACGCCGTCGGTTTCATCAGCCCTAATTCGGCGGCGCCGACCAGACCACGGGTGCGCTCGCTGAGCACCAGATGGATCGTCAAAACGTCGGCGCGGTCGAACAACTCGTCTTTGGATACATACGTCGCTCCGGATTGTTCGGCGGCCTCCGGGGTCATGTTCGCGCTCCACGCGATGACGTCCATGCCGAACGCCGTTCCGACCCGCGCCACCCGGGTTCCGATCCGCCCCAGGCCCAGCACACCCAACACCGTCCCGCCCAACTGACCGCCCACCGACGTCTGCCAACCACCGGTGCGCACCGAGCGGGTTTCGTCGACAATCCGGCGAGCGGTAGCAAGGATCAGTGCCCAGGTCAGCTCGACCGTCGACTCCACGTAGCCGCCGGTCGTACTGACATAGATGCCGCGTTCGTTGGCGGCCGCGACGTCAATAGAGGCGTTGAACGGCCCGGTGGAGGCGATCATCTTCAACCGTGGCAGGCGCTCGATCACGGTACGCGGCAACGGTGTGCGCTCACGCATCACGCACACCACGTCGAACGGTGCCAGTCGCTGCACGACGGCGTCCAGATCGGCGAGGTGATCGTTGAAGACGGTGATGTCGGCGCGCGCCGCCACCTCCGACCAGTCGGCCATGCTCAGCGCGACATTCTGGTAGTCGTCGAGGATCGCGACCCGCATCGTGCCAATGTCCCACATGGGTTTGAACCCGATCACGCGCCGGGTACTCACACGAAGCAGCAATGATCACGGGTCCACGGAAAGAGGGAGCTAACTCGCATGGGAGCTCACGAGAAACTGAGCAACAAGATCGACGACGTCGCCGGCAAGGCCAAGGAGGCCGTTGGCAAGGTCACCGGAGACAAGGACACCAGAGCCGAGGGAAAGGTTGACCAGGCGAAGTCCAGCCTCAAAGACGCGGGCGAAAAAGTGAAGGACGCCTTCAAGAAGTAGACCACAATCAAGCCGTCAAGGTGCGGTCCAGTGTTCGCCTGAGTCATTACTCTCAGCGGGTTCGTTGACGCCAAATATGAACGGCGCGAACACGACTTCGCGGCCGTCAGGATCGCGGTAGGTGACGGCTCTCGTTGCGGCCCAATACGGATGGGACTCGACGGGTTGTATCCCCGCAGCCGAAAGCCGTACTGTCGCTTGTTGTTGTGCCGTCGCGTCAGGAAAGTACAAGCACAGCTGTTCATGAGGGTCGACCGCAACGGGTTCGACGGCCTCGACGATCTCGAAGGTCAGCGCGGATCCGGGCAGCCCGAATATCGCGCCGTTGCTGCCGTAGCTATCCCCGAATGTGGCATAGAGCGGCAGTCCGACGACGTCGCGGTAGAACTGGACGGTTGCTTCGAAATGTGCGGAGCGGCGCACGAATCGGATCGCACCGATCGAGGCCAATTGAGGCGGCCAACCCGAGGTCGGCTGGGTGACTCGTTGCGTCATGGGGTTGACGTTAGAACCTAAACCACAGTTAGGGTCAAGACGCAACAGTTGACGTCACGGCCGAAGTGGAAGTAGACAATCTCATGGTCAAACCGACTTCCACCTGGCTTATCACCGGCTGCTCGACCGGACTGGGCCGCGCGCTGGCAGACGCTGTCATCGGCACCGGCCACAACGCCGTCGTAACTGCACGGGACGCCACCAGCGTTGCCGACCTTGCCGACGGCAGACCAGAGCAGGTACTCGCCGTCGCCCTTGACGTCACCAAGCCCGACCAAGTCGCCTCGGCGGTACAGCAGGCCGAACAGCGCTTTGGCAGCGTCGACGTCCTGGTCAACAACGCCGGCTATGGTTACCGCGCCGCCGTCGAAGAAGGCGACGACGATGACGTCCGCCGGCTGTTCGAAACGCACTTCTTCGGCACCGTCGCGATGATCAAGGCCGTCCTACCGGGCATGCGCGCCCGCCGCCGCGGCGCCATTGTCAACATCTCGTCGATCGGTGTTCAGTTGACGCCGGTGGGATCCGGCTACTACTCCGCAGCCAAAGCCGCGATCGAAGGCGTCAGTGGAGCGCTGCGCGGTGAGCTCGCCCCGCTCGGCATCTCGGTCACCGTCGTTGAGCCGGGCGCATTCCGCACCGACTTCGCCGGACGCTCGCTCGTCCAGTCGGCCACGGTGATCGACGACTACGCGGCCACCGCCGGACAGCGTCGCAAGGAGCACGACACCATGCACGGCAACCAGCCCGGCGATCCCGCCAAAGCCGGCGCCGCAATCATCGCCGCCGTCGAATCACCGGAGCCGCCGGCATTCCTGCTGCTCGGGGCCGACGCGCTGGCCGCGTATCGCTACGTTACGGACGAACGCGCGAAGGAGATCGCGAACTGGGAACAGCTCACCGCCAGCACTCACTTCGAGACATAAGACCGGCTGCGCCCGGACTAATATCGGGTCATGCATGTGATCAACGGAGTCCGTGACCCGGCGACAAGTTTTCCGCTCGACACTGCCATCGACGATGCCGGTGAGCGTCGGCAGGCCAACCGCGCGGTCGCGGTCAGCGCCGTAGGACTGGCACTGACCGGGCTCGTTGAATTGGCCATCGCGCTGGTATCCGGGTCGGTAGCGCTGCTGGGCGATGCGCTGCACAACTTATCGGACGTCTCGACCAGCGCCTTGGTGTTCGTCGGATTTCGGGCATCGCGCCGCCTGCCCACCGAGCGATACCCCTACGGCTACGAACGCGCTGAAGACCTCGCCGGAATTGGTGTGGCACTGGTGATTTGGGGCAGCGCCGTGGTAGCCGGTTTTGAAAGCATCGACAAGCTACTCCGTCACGGTGGCACTTCCCACGTGGGCTGGGGCATCGCCGCTGCGGCCGTGGGCATCGCAGGAAATCAACTGGTGGCGCGATACAAATTGGCGGTGGGCCGGCGGATCCGCTCCGCGACGATGGTGGCCGACGCCAAGCATTCGTGGCTGGACGCGTTGTCGTCGGCCGGCGCGATGCTCGGTCTGATCGGGGTCGCACTTGGCTGGGCCTGGGCTGACGCGATCGCGGGCATCGTGGTTACCGGATTCATCTGCCACGTCGGCTACGAGGTGACCGCCGATATCGCTCACCGTCTGCTCGACGGCGTCGACCCCGAGATCATCACGACCGCCGAAACCACTGCCGCGGCAGTGCCCGGTGTGCAGCATGCGCATGCTCGAGCCCGCTGGACCGGGCGGACCTTGCGTGTCGAGGTGGAAGGCTTCCTCGACCCCGACACTCCGCTCGCGGCGGCCGATCAAATCGGTCGCAACGTCGCCGCCGCGCTGGCACCACGGATTCCGGATATGCACAGCTTCACGTGGACGGCGCGAGCCGCCTGACAGCCGAGTCGATGAGGACTTTCGCCGCAAACTTTCGCGCATACGGCGCCGGACGTAACGTACCGGCATGAGAGTCCTGCTGGTCGAGGACGAACCAAGATTGTCGGCGACGCTGTCAAGGGGTTTGAAGGCCGAGGGCTTCGTCATCGTCTCCGTCGACACGGGCGTCGACGGCCTGCGCGAGGCGATTGAGAACAGCTTCGACGTTGTGGTGCTCGACATCATGCTCCCCGGCCACAGCGGATATGAGGTGCTGCGTCGCATGCGGGCGCAAGACGTGTGGACACCAGTCCTGATGCTGACCGCAAAGGACGGCGAGTACGACCAGACCGATGCGTTCGATCTCGGAGCGGATGACTATCTGACGAAACCGTTTTCATTTCTGGTGCTCGTGGCGCGCCTGCGCGCGTTGGTGCGTCGTGGTGCGCCAGAGCGACCTGTGGTACTGACCGCTGGTTCGCTGTCACTGGATCCCGCTCGGCACACGGTCCAACGCGGTTCGACCCCAATCACGCTGACTCCCCGTGAGTATGGACTGCTCGAGTTTCTGATACGCAAAAAGGACATGGTGGTGACGAAAGCCGAGATATTGCGCAACGTGTGGGACGCGCACTATCAGGGTCCTCACAACGTTGTTGAGGTCTATGTGGGATATGTTCGCCGCAAGATCGACGTCCCCTTCGGTACCAACACCATTGAGACGATCCGAGGCGTCGGCTACCGGTTGGTTTGTTGAGGGAACGTCACGGTTATCGTGGTTCCACCGCCACAGCGGTCGTCAATATTGACCGTGCCGCCGTGCGCGGCCACGACCTCAACGACGATCGCCAAGCCCAGGCCGGTCCCTCCGCCACTGCGGGCGCGGTCTGAGTCTAGGCGCACGAACCGTTCGAAGACCCGGGCTCGGTCGGCTGGGGCGATGCCTCGTCCGTCATCACTGACGGTGAGTGTGACGTTGCTGTCTCGGCAGCCAACCTGGATGTCGATACGCGATTTCGCGTGGCGGACAGCGTTATCCACGAGATTGCGAATCACCCGCGAGACCGCTGCCCGGTCGCCGATCAAACGCGCCGGAGAGATTGCGGTGTGGATCGTGCAGCCGTCGCGCCGCACACGAGCAGCCTCCACTTCGGCGAGTTCGTCGAGCGCCACCTCCTCCCTGCGCACAACCAGGCTTTGTTCATCGGCGCGGGCCAGCAAGAGCAGATCCTCGATCAGCACCCGCATACGGTGCGCCTCGGGAAGCAGGGTGTCGACCGCCAATTCCGCATCAAGCAGTTCCGGATGCGCCTCGGCGACTTCCAAACCGGAGATGATGGTGGCCAGCGGGCTGCGCAGTTCGTGAGAGGCGTCGCTGAGGAACCGCTGTTGCGCTCGGTGGCCGGCTTCGAGGCGCGCCAGCATTTCGTTCATGGTGACTGCCAGAGCCGAAATTTCGTCACGCCGGGTGGGCACGGGTACCCGCTCGGCCAAATCGGACGTTGAGATTTCAGCCACCCTGCTGCGGATGGCGTCCACCGATTGCAGTGACCGGCGAACGAGCCGGTAGCTGGCAGTTGCTGCTACCCCGACGATGATCGGGGCGCCGCCAGCTAACAGCAGCGCAACGATCCGCGCAGTCGCCTCGACCGCTTCGCTACCTCCGCCGACGAGCACTGTGTACTCACCGGACGCGGTGTTGACCCGCTGACCGCTCACACGCATGTCGTCGTTGGGCACCGCATCGTCTGACATGCCGCGGCGTAAGTTGAGGTTAAACTCCGTGATCGGTATCAGAGGCGTCGTAGGTGCGGACCCGGCCCGCTTCACCACCTTGCCGTCAGGGGCTATCAATTGGATGGCGACCACGCGCTGGTTGGTAGTGAGAAGCCGGCTGTCGAGATCGTCGGGCGAATCCGAATGCAGGGCGTCAACAATGGTGCGAACTCTGCCCGCGGTGGCGTCGTCGACACCCGCTAACAACGACCGATACAAGATCAGGTCAAAGGCCGCGCCCGCGAACGCAAGTGCGACCAGGACGACCGCCGCTGAGATCACGGCTGAGCGAGCGGAAATACCCAAACTGGGCGGCCGCATCAGACCCGCGAGCTCTCTTCGCCGCACCGGCCAGGAACGCGCCCACATAGTCTGATTCTGCAGGGCTGAGGGTCGGCTGAGAACAGCGAAGCTGACCGTCTTGTCCGCCGGCGGGCAACCAGCTCGATGCCGTTCTCAGCGGCTTCTCAGCGGCCTTCTCATAAGCTGGCGCTCCCATGTTCCGGGAGTTCGTTGATGAAGATCGCATCCGTAGTCGCTCGCCAAGTGCTGGACTGCAGGGCTCGGCCGCTACTAGAGGTTGAAATCGCCACTGACACTGGTCATGTCGGCCGCGGCGCGTCGCCGACCGGCATTTCGGTCGGCGCACACGAGGCGTTTGTACTGCGTGATGGAGTCCGGTCCGAGTACAACGGGCTGAGCGTGCACCAGGCCGTCTCCGCCGTGACCGACGAAATCGCTCCCGTTCTTGTCGGCGCCGAACTCGACGACCCGCGGTCCCTGGACCGGGTCATGATCGAGCTCGACGGCACGCCGGACAAGCACCGGCTTGGCGGAAACGCGATCTACTCCACCTCGATCGCGCTGTTGCGCGCGGCGTCCGCTGCGGTGGGCATACCCACCAATACCTACGTCGGTGCACTGCTGGGACTCAAACCGCCGACCACCGTGCCGACGCCCAGCTTCAACATGATCAACGGTGGCCGCTACGGGGATATCTTCCAGACGTTCAACGAGTTCCTAGTCGTGCCCTATCGCGCCGACTCCATCGAGACGGCGGTCGAAAAGGGTGTGAGTCTGTTCGGCGTGCTGGGCGAGGTGCTTGCGCGACGGCTTGGCCGTGCGCCGCTGATCGCAGTTTCGTACGGGTACGTCGCCCCGTCCAGCGACCCGCGCGTCGTCATGGAGGTGCTGGCCGAGGCTGTCGAGCGCGCCGCCTGTGCCGACATCATGGCCTTTGCACTGGACTGTGCGTCTAGCGAGGTGTACGACAAGAGCGCGCAAACCTACGCTTTCAACGGCGAGCGGGTCACCGCGGAGGCCCTGATCGATTACGCACGGGCGCTGTCGGAGGACTTCCCGATGGTGTTCATCGAGGACCTGCTCGACGGGGATGACTGGGATGGGTTCACCAAGGCGGCGCAGACCATCGACCGCTCGATCATCCTCGGCGACGATCTGATCGTCACCAACCGCGACCGCCTGGAACGGGCCATTAAGACTTCGGCTGTTGACGGCTTCATCCTCAAGCCCAATCAGGTCGGGACCATCGCCGAGGCACTGGACTGCTTCGAATACGCAGCGCAGAACGACCTTCTGGCGATCCCGTCGGGCCGGTCCGGCGGTGTCATCGACGATGTGGTGATGGACCTGGCGGTGGGACTAGGGGCACCGTTCCAGAAGAACGGCGCGCCGCGGTCCGGCGAGCGCATCGAGAAGCTCAACTTCCTGTTGCGCGCGGCCGAACAAATCCCCAATTGCGCGCTCGCAGACGTGCCGGCACTGGTGCGGTTCTGAGAGCTGTCGGCCGCTAGACGCCCAACAGCAGCGCTGCCGCGCACACCGCCGCCGCAATCGAAAGTGCCACCCAGTCAGCCCGTTTCGGCCGCGATGGGGCCGCCGAGATCTGACCGGTGCCGCCGCGGGCGGTGATCGCATCGCCCATCTCGTCGGCCCGTCGCAGTGTGACGGTGATGACCGGCGACCGTCGCGGTGATCAGAACGCGGATCCGATAGCGATAGGCCAGCAGCCCCATCGGCACGGCGCCCAGCAGACCCAGCCCACCTGCGTGCGGGAGGACGACCGCAATGATCGCGATCGCCGCGCACAGAGCACCCATCACCGATGCGTGCGCCAGTTCGCTGGGTCGTAGCGATCGAGCCTGACCAAATCCGCTCTTCGATAGCGTGTGACAGCCGTTGGCATCATCCCGCTGGAGCGCCCAAACCATTTGCCGCGTCATCTAATCGAGCCCGCAGCCGGTGTGCCCGGTAGGCGAAAGCAGCCTGTACTAAACATGGGAGCGCCAGCGTATGAACAGGCCGCTGAGAAGTCGCTGAGAAAGACGCTGACCTCGACGTCCCCAGTGCCACACCATATCCGGGCGTCCAAGCCATCGCGGCGTGTTCCACGCCTTCCTGTTCGTTGCGCAGCGTTTGGTTCACAAATCCGTTCACACGCCAGGGCGGTTTTCCATGGCCCAGACCTACCGGGGCCGGTGCCTTCAAAAGCCGCTCCCGTTAGCTAGCCGACCTTCGTCAGAGTGAAAGAATCGGCCGGTGCTTCGCAGTTGCCGCCTTGGCCATTGGGGACTCCGCTTACTTTGCCGTTAAGCGTTTCGGGATCCCATGACCACGTCTGTATCGCACCGGACACCTGGCCGTCCAAGTAGACTGTGCCGTCTGGCCTGTCAACGGTCATAGTCCAATGACCGCCCACGAGCTGTGCATCGCCGCTCCATCCTCTTGAATTGGCGATGTGCGCGAT